>DAIPIS010000041.1:1439-7589 GCA_036770665.1 Meridianimarinicoccus sp. | reverse complement strand
CATGTCGCCGCCCATGTGGTAATCGATCCGCCCCGCCAGCATCAGCGCCCGGTTGTTCACCTGCGGGCCGCCCGACACGATCTCCACGTCAAGACCGCAGGCGGCGTAAGTGCCGTCCGCCACGGACTGATAGAAGCCACCGTGTTCCGCCTGTGCCAGCCAGTTGGTGCCGAACACGACGCCCGCGTTCTGGGCGGTGGCGGCCCCCGCAAACGCGAGGCTGACTGCCGTGGTGCAAAGGAAAGTCTTGGTCATTGGCATCTCCGTGCGCCCTGATGATCTCGGAAGTTTCCCCCCAGTGCGGCGGATCGGAAAGTCACAACCGCGCGTGCCCGCCCACTGGATCGGGATATGCATGAAAATTAGACGATTCATGTCTTAATTGATGAAGGTACGCGCACAATTTGGCATGATTGCCCGGAAAATCGGCATTCCGCGGGATAACGCCCCGCGCGGCCTGTATGCGGATGACATCCCGCAGGAGCCGTCATGATATCCCTTGCCCCCACCCGCATCGCCCCGCCGCTCGCTCGCTATTCCCTCGGTGTGATCCTGCCGCCCGGGATGCGGCTGCTGGCCTCGTCGGGTCAGCTTGGTCTGGCAGCGGATGGCACGATCCCGGACGGCGCGCGGGCGCAGGCCGATATCTGCTTCGGCAATCTCGACGCGCTCTTGGCAGAAGCAGGGGGCGAACGGGCTCATGTCATGCGGCTGAACGCCTATGTGACCGACCGCGCACACATGGCGGGATACATGGCGGCGCGGGATGCATGGCTGGAAGGTGTCGCTGTCCTGCCCGCCTCCACGCTCGTGATCGTGTCGGGGTTCACCCGGCCCGAATTCGTGGTGGAAGTCGAGATGCTGGCCGCCCTGCCCGCCTGACCTGACCTGACGGCCCGAACATCACGCCGCGAGGGGCGCAATCAACGCGGGCCCCGTGGCACGGTTCGAATTGACCGCCCTGTCCACCCTGTGCCACGTCAGCGCGTCCTCGGGGGCGGCGCGCATCAGCCGCGCGGCACCCTTTCCGGCCTCCCCCAGCCACATGGGCCAGTGGTTTGGCTCCAGGATCACAGGCATCCTGTGATGGATCGCGGCAATGGCCGGGTTCGCTGCGGTGGTGACGATGGCGCAGGCGGAAAGGTGGATGCCGTCCGGCCCCGCCCAGTCCTGCCAGACGCCGGCCATGACAAGCGGCCCACCATCGGTCCGCGTGATGTACCACGGCAGGCGGTTGTCCTCCGCGTCCTTGGTCCATTCGTAGAAGCCCGTCGTCGGGATCAGACAGCGCCGTTCCCGGACGGCCGCGCGAAAGGCGGGCCTGTCCGCGATACCCTCTCCCCGCGCGTTGATCAGAAGGGGCCCATCGTTCGGCGTCTTGTACCAATGCGGCACGAACCCCCAGCGCAGCGCAGACAGCCGCCGCCCGCCCGCGCCCGCGCCCGCGCGGACCACGTGGATGGGGCGGGTCGGGCACACGTTGTAATCGGGCGTCACGGGCAGGTCGTTGTCCGGCGCGGCGTCGAACAGCCGCGCCATGGCGTCCGCCGGCAGTGTGATCGCGAAGCGTCCGCACATGGTGCGGGATCACTCCACGATGCGGATGCGCCCGTCCGTGTAGGGCTGATAGGGCGCATTCGCGGCCATGAATTCCGCCGTCACATCGGCAAGATCCGGACCGTAGTCATAGGCGTTCATCGCATCCACGAACATGGCGTAGCCGTCGCCGCCGTTGCGGACATAGTTGTTCGATACCACACCGTAGACCCGTTCCGGATCGAGCGGCGCATCGCCCACCACCACGTCCGACACACGCTCGCCGACCGGGTTCGACGGGGTCACGGCAAAGCGCAGGCCTGCGACCTGCGGGAAGCGACCGGCCCCTTCCTCCATCTGGCTCACGCCGTTCTCAAGCGCGGTGCGGATCGTCTCGCCCGTCACCTGGAACGTCGACAGCGTGTTCTGGAAGGGCAGAACCGTCAGCACGTCGCCCATGGTGACGGCCCCCGCTTCGATGGACGCGCGCAGGCCGCCGCCATTGGTCATCGCGATGTCGATGCCCTGCCCGGCCACCCGCGCCAGCATCGCGTCGGCCACGAGGTTGCCCATCGCGCATTCCGTGGCGCGGCACACGGTCCGGTCGCCTTCGATGCGGTCTGCGGTTTCGGCCACCACGCGGCTGCGGATTTCCTCCAGCGGGATCGCGGCCTCGGCTACCCGCGCCTTGATCGTCGCGTCCTCGGCGACCGACGCATCCAGCAGGCGCGGCGCGCCGGTGGCGGACACCACCGCACCCGCATCATCGAAGGTCACGGTCAGTTCGCCCAGATACTTGCCATAGGCATACGCCTGCACGATCTGCACACCGTTCACCACCAGCGGATAAGGGGCCGCGGCACCCTCCATGTCGCCCATGAGCGTGTGGGAATGGCCACCGACGATGACGTCCACGCCGGTCGTGCCTTCGGCAATCCGACGATCCACGTTGATGCCCGAATGGCTCAGCACGATGATCTTGTCGATGCCATCGGCGGTCAACCGGTCCACCTCGGCCTGCACGGCGGGAACCGGATCGGTGAACACGATGTTCCGCCCCGGGCTGGACAGCTCCGGGTTCTCCACCGGCGTCAAGCCGATCAGGCCGATCCGTTCGCCGCCCTTCTCCACCACCGCGGACGCCAGCGGAATGTCGGCCAGCGCAGGCTCCCCCGTCACGTCGGCATTGGCCATCAACACCGGGAACGGCACCGCGTCGATGAAGGCGCGCAGCACCTCCGGGCCATCGTCGAATTCGTGGTTGCCCACGGCCATCGCCTCGTATCCCATGGCGGTCATCATCTCGGCCGCAAGCGCGCCCTTGTAGTAGGTGTAGAACAGCGACCCCTGGAACGGATCGCCCGCGTCCACGAGGATCGTATTGCCGCCGCGCGCGCGGGCCTCGGCGATGGCGGTGGCGATCCGGGCCGACCCACCGAAACATTCTCCCGCGTCGTTGTCTTCCGCCGAACAGCCGCTGTCGAACGCATTGATCGGTTCGAACCGGGCATGGAAGTCGTTCGTGTGCAGGATCGTCAGCGCGAAATCCGCCTGCGCGACCGTCGCGGCGGCGATCATGGCAGTGGCGGCAAGGAAGGTGCGTGTCATCGGAACTCCGGATGGCTGTCAACGACTCTGCGGCGAGCATCGCACGAAACACGCGGACGGGAAACGGCGCCGCGCTTGACGCCTTGCAACGTTCCGGTCAGATGGTCCCATGCTGATCTACAAGATATTGCGGGCCGACGAATGGGCCGACCTTGACCGCGCAGGCGACACCGCCGGCGCACCTGTCGATCTGGCCGACGGTTTCATCCACTTTTCCACCGCGGCACAGGCCGCTGAGACCGCGGCACGGCATTTCGCCGGGGCCGAAGGGCTGGTGCTGGCCGCGGTCGAGGCCGATGCGTTGGGTGCCGACCTGCGGTGGGAACCTTCGCGCGGCGGCGCGCTGTTCCCGCATCTTTATCGCCGCCTGCGCCGGGACGAGATCGTGTGGACAGCGCCGCTGGGCATCGGGCCGGACGGTGCGCATGTCTTTCCGGACATGCCGTGAGCGCGGCGGAGCGGATCGGCCTCGCGCTGCTGCACCGGATGGACCCGGAGCGCGCCCATGACCTCGCACTGGCGGCACTCGCGCGCGGGCTGGTGCCCCTGCCCGGTCCCGTCACGTCGCCCCGGTTGCGCGTGCGGCTTGCGGGGATGGACCTGCCCAACCCGGTCGGTCTGGCGGCCGGGTTCGACAAGACCGCGCGCGCCATGGTGCCCATATCGCGGGCGGGGTTCGGCTTTGCGGAACTGGGCGGCGTGACCCCGCGCCCGCAACCCGGCAACCCGAGGCCGCGCCTCTTCCGGCTGACCGAGGACGCGGCCGTCATCAACCGTTTCGGGCTGAACGGCGATGGTGCTGCGGCCATGGCGGACCGTCTGCGCCGCAGGCCGACGGGGTTCGTGCTGGGGCTGAATCTTGGCGCCAACAAGGACAGCGCCGACCGCGCGCAGGACTATGTCCAGGTGCTCGAAACCTGCGGGCCGCTGGTGGATTATGTCACCGTGAACGTGTCGTCGCCCAACACCGAAAACCTGCGTGATCTGCAGGGGCGCGCCGCGCTCTGGGCGCTGCTGACGGGAGTCATGGATGCACGCGGGCGGCTTGATCGGCGCATCCCCGTCTTCGTCAAGATCGCGCCAGACCTGACCGACGCGGAACTGGCGGACATCGCCGAAGTCGCCATCGCCAGTGCCATCGACGGGATCGTCGCCACCAACACGACGACCCTGCGCGACGGGCTGACAAGCCGGCACGCTGCGGAAAAGGGCGGGATGTCCGGTGCGCCCCTGTTCGACCGCTCCACGCGGGTTCTTGCACGCCTGTCGGCGCTGACCGAGGGCAAGCTGCCGCTGATCGGGGTGGGTGGCGTCGGCAGCGCCGAACAGGCCTATGCGAAGATCCGCGCCGGCGCGTCGGCGGTGCAGCTCTACTCGGCGCTGGTGTTTCACGGCCTGTCGCTTGTGCCCCGCATCGCCAACGGGCTTGATCACCTGCTGGCGCGCGACGGCTTCACAAGTGTCGCCGACGCGGTGGGAAGCGGGCGGGACGACTGGCTTCAGCCTGCCGCCCTCCGCTCAAGCGCCGGATAGCGCAAGGCAAGCGTCGCACCGCGTGCCGCAAAGCTGATCACGAACGCCGCCCAAAGCCCGTGGTTGCCGAACTGCGGCACCAGCACCGCCGCCGCCAGGGCATAGACCAGCGCGCTCAGGATCATCATGTTGCGCATGTCCGCGGTGCGGGTCGCACCAATGAACACCCCGTCCAGCATCCACGCCGCCGCGCCGATCACCGGCACGGCCACCATCCACGGCAGGTGCGCGCGCGCTGCTTGCCGAACCGGTTCCGCCGTAGTCAGCAGGTCGATCAGCGCCCCGCCCCCCAACGCGAAACACAGCGCCAGCGCCACGCCGCTGCCCAGCCCCCAAATCCCCGTCATGATCGCCGCCCGGCGCAGGTCGGCCCGCGCCCGCGCGCCCATCGCCTGCCCCACCAACGCCTCGGCGGCGAAGGCGAAGCCGTCCATCGCGTAGGCCGTGACATACAGGAACTGCAGCAGCACCTGGTTCGCAGCCAGCCGCACATCCCCGAACCCGGCGGCTCGGAACAGGAAGGACAGGAATATCGCCTCCAGCAGCAGCGACCGGATCAGGATGTCGCCATTGACCTGCGCCAGATGCACCAGCCGGGTGCGGTCCAGAACCCGGGGCCAGTCGCGGAAGGCGGGCATCCCCAGAGCATCGCGGCAGAACCACAGGCCAAGGGCCAGCCCCGACCATTCGGCGATCAGCGTGGCCGTCGCCACGCCGTTCACGCCCCAGCCCATGACCGGCACGAACAGCAGGTCCAGCCCGATGTTCAGCCCGTTCATCGCCAGCTGGATCGCCAGCACCGCGCGAGTGCGTTCCTGCGCGATGAGCCAGCCGGTGATGGCATATAGTCCGATGGCCGCGGGCGCGGACCAGATGCGGATGCCCATGTAGTCGCGCGCCAGCCCTTCGACCGCGTCCGATGCGGGGGCCAGCGCAAAGGCCCCGGCGAAGACCAGCGCCTGCCCCGCGATCAGTGCGACGCCGCCCAAGCCCGCCAGCATCAGACCGCGCGCCAGCAGGGCCGCGACCTCGGCGGCGTCGCCTGCCCCGCGCGCCTGCGCGGCCAGCCCCGTCATGCCCATGCGCAGAAAGCCGAACACCCAGTAGACCGCAGTCAGGACAATCGCGCCCAGCCCGACCGCCCCGATGGGGGCGGCCTGCCCCAGTTGTCCGATGACACCCGTGTCCACCAGCCCGAGGATCGGCACCGTGGCATTCGACAGCACGATGGGCAGCGCGATGTGCAGCACGCGGGCGTGGGTCAGCCGCACCGCCGCAGTCGGGGCTTCAGTCACCCGGAGCGGGTTCCGGCATCACGAAATGCCCCGTCGCCTGCGCGAACAGGCGGGCGCGGTTGTCCTGCCAGCCTTCCACATGGACGCTGGCATAGCGCCGACCGGACCGGTTCACCCTCGCCCGCGCATAGGCATCGCGCGGCAGGCCCGAACGCAGGAAATCGACGGTGAAATCCAC
>DAIPIS010000041.1:0-1339 GCA_036770665.1 Meridianimarinicoccus sp. | reverse complement strand
GCCAGCGTCGCATCGCGGCGCTGCTTGACCACCTGCATCGGTTCGGGGCGTGCGCGGCCGGTCATGCGCTGTGCTCGGGCCGCGTGACGGTGAACGCGCCGGTCGCCATGGCGATCGGCGTGTCGGCATCGTCGTCATGGGCCGTGGCCCGGACAAATGCGATGCTGCGCGTCACGCGGATGCAGTCGGCCCGCGCGCGGACGGTCTGGCCGGGCCGCGCCCCGCGCAAGTAGTCGATCCGCAGGTCCAGCGTCGCGGTCGCTGCCCCGGCTTCGGGATGGCTCATCACCGCGGCGCCGCACGTCGTGTCCATGAGCGCGGACACGCTGCCGCCATGCATCACGCCCGTTGCCGGGTCGCCCACCAGATCGGCGCGATAGGGCATCGCCAGTTCGGCCCAGCCCGCGCCCACGTCGAGCATCTGCAGCCCGAGCGCACGGGCATAGGGCAGTTCGGTGATGAAGGCGCGCACGGCGGCGATCCTTGCGCTACTGGCGGCATCGGTGGCGGCATCGGTCATCGTCGGGCCCTTCCCTTGCTTGCCTTGTTTACCCGTGCAGCTGGGCACGTCCAGTGCCGCGTGGCGGGAAAACGTCGCGTCGAAAGGCTGGGCCCGCGTTGACCGACGCGCCGTTTTGCGGTTCCCTGTGCCCCCAAGCGTCCAGGGGGAGTGATGCAGATGAATACACCTGAGCGCCTGACCTTCAAGGAAATGTGCGCGACGTTCGACGTCACGCCAAGGACCCTGCGGTACTACGAATACATCGAACTGTTGCGGCCCGAAAAGGAGGGCCGGTCGCGGTTCTATACCCCGCGCGAGGTGGCGCGGATGAAACTCATCATGCGCGGGCGGCGGTTCGGTTTCAGTCTCGAGGAAATCCGCCAGTGGCTTCTGATCTACGACAAGACCGGCACCGCCGCGCAGATGGCGGAATGGGTCAAGCTTGCGGACCGGCAACTCGTCGTGCTTTCGGAACAGAAGGCGCAGCTTGAAGCCGCCATCGGCGATCTGCAGGATCTTCGCGACAGCGTGGCGCGCACGTTGCCCGAGCGCGGCAGACCGTCGTAACCTGGACCGGTTCGGGCAGCATCTGCCACGGCACCCAGACCGGCGCGACAACCACGGTCACCGCAGGCAGACGACGCGGCGCAAAAAGCCGCCGACGCGCGCTCCTGTGCCGATCACATTTGTTCGCGGCTTGAAGGAACTGCGCTTTTCCCCAACGGCAAAGCGACTACATACAGCTCAGTGAGACGCTTCTGACGTCACGTCCCGCTTACGTGCACGTCAAAGCTGCTGTATTTCACCGTCATCCGAAGGTTGGCGGGCCACAAACAC
>DAIPIS010000040.1:10949-16408 GCA_036770665.1 Meridianimarinicoccus sp. | reverse complement strand
TGCTGGTGGAACAGTATTTCGACTTCGCCCGCGATCTCTGCGACACGTTCCACGTGATGGACCGGGGCCAGATCGTGAAATCCGGCACCCGCGCCGACATGGTGGAGGACGAGGTGCGCGGCCTGCTCACGGTGTGACACGGCGCCGCCGGGCGGCGGGACCCGCCCCGGCCCGGAACGGGCGGGGGTGGGGACATGACGTCACGCCGCAGGCGTGGCCGCGAAGATCGCCCCGCGCGCGGTGACACCCGTGTCAGACGCGCGCGGGACATCCGGTCAGTACTTGCTCGGCACGTACAATTCGGGCGGCAGGACCGCGCGTTCGTATTCCTGGTTGTAGACCCGCTCCGGCAGAATCACCTCCTCGTGCGGGACCGGCCCATAGGGCAACTGGCTCAGCAGGTGGTCGATGCAGTTGAGCCGCGCGCGCTTCTTGTCGTTGCCTTCCACGATGAACCACGGCGCTTCGGGAATGTTCGTGCGTGCGAAGGTTTCTTCCTTGGCCTTGGTGTACTGCTCCCACCGCACCCGGCTCTGCAGGTCCATGGGCGACAGCTTCCACTGCTTCATCGGATCGTGGATCCGCATCAGGAACCGCAACTGCTGTTCCTCGTCGGTGATCGAGAACCAGTACTTGATCACGCGGATGCCCGACCGGACCAGCATCCGCTCGAACTCCGGCACGTCGTTGAAGAACTGCTCGACCTGCGCGTCGGTGGCGAAACCCATCACCTTTTCGACGCCCGACCGGTTGTACCAGGACCGGTCGAACAGCACCATCTCGCCGCCCGCGGGAAGATGCGGCACATAGCGCTGGAAATACCACTGGGACTTTTCCCGCTCGGACGGCGCCGGCAGCGCCACGACCCGCGCCACCCGCGGGTTCAGCCGCTGGGTGATGCGCTTGATCACGCCGCCCTTGCCCGCGCTGTCGCGGCCTTCGAAGATCACGACGACCTTCTCGCCGGTGTACTGCAACCAGTCCTGCACCTTGATCAGTTCCGACTGAAGCATCAGCAGCTTGCGGAAGTAATCCTTCCGCTCAAGGCTCGGCGGGTGCTGCTTTTCATAGATCTTGCGGATCTCGAGCGACAGCGCCGGTTCGGACAGCTCCAGTTCGTAATCCTCGTCCAGCGTGTCGGCCAGTTCGGCCTCCAGCCAGTCCACTTCGCGCTCGTCTCTCAACTGGTCGTCCGCCATGGCGCGTCTCCGTCTGCCGCCTGATTTCCTGAATCAGTATTCCCATCCCGTGACAATTTTGCGATGCCCTGTTTTGTCCCGGCGGCGGGCCACCCGCGCCACGACCCGGCAGGCCCCGCCACGGGCAGCGCGCCCGGTCGCCGAAAGCCGCAGCGGGATCAGGCCCGGATCAGGCAGACGTGCGCCAGTCGAAGAAGCCCGGCCCGGCCCGGTCCAGCAAACCAGCCGCCAGCGCGCGACCGATCTCGGCTCCGTCCTCCACGGGGCCGCGCGCCATGTCCGACAGCGCCTCGGACCCGTCGGTGCGCAGGATTTCGCCGCGCAGGGTCAGCGAGCCGCCGTCCAGCTCGGCCAGCCCGGCAATGGGCGTCTCGCAGGACCCGTCCAGTCGTGCGAGGAACGCGCGCTCCGCCGCCAGCCGCTGCCCGGTCGGGGCGTGATGGATCGCCGCCAGCATGTCGGCGGCGCGGGTGTCATCCGCGCGCCGCTCGATGCCGATGGCGCCCTGCGCCACCGCAGGCAGCATGTCGGCGGGGTCGATGGGCGCGCGCGCGATGTCGGCCATGCCCAGACGCCGCAGCCCCGCCATGGCGAGAAAGGTCGCCACCGCCACACCGTCGCCCAGCTTCTGCATCCGCGTCTGCACGTTGCCGCGGAATTCCACGATCGTCAGGTCGGGCCGCCGGTGCGCCAGTTGCGCGCGCCGCCGCAGGCTCGACGTGCCCACGACCGCGCCCGCGGGCAGATCCGCGATCCCCGCCGCATGGGGCGACACGAAGGCGTCGCGCACATCCTCCCGCGGCAGGTAGCAATCCAGCAGCAAGCCATCGGGCTGCAGCGTCGGCATGTCCTTCATGGAATGGACCGCGATGTCGATGCCGCCCGCCAGCATCGCGTCCTCGATCTCGCGGGTGAACAGGCCCTTGCCGCCGATCTCCTTCAGCGGGCGGTCCAGCACCCGGTCGCCCGTGGTCTTGATCACGACGATCTCGAAGGCCTCGGGCGGCAGATCGAACGCGGCCGCAAGCCGGTCGCGCGTCTCGTGCGCCTGTGCGAGCGCCAGCGGCGATCCGCGGGTGCCGATCTTCAGGGGTTGGGCGGGGGTGGGCAGGGTCATCGTCATGGCTCTGGCGTAGCCGTGTCATTTTCGATTGACAACATGAAACAGCGCGACGCGTTGACATTGCCCCCCGCTTGTCGGACCACCACCCCGAGACCAAGCGCGAGGATACCATGGCGGACCAGAAGACACTCCTGCGGGCACTGGCGGGCGAAACCCTCGACGTGCCCCCTGTGTGGATGATGCGGCAGGCGGGGCGTTACCTGCCCGAATACCGCGCGACCCGCGCGCAGGCCGGGGATTTCCTGTCGCTGTGCTATAATTCCGACCTCGCCGCCGAGGTCACGCTGCAACCGATCCGCCGCTACGGCTTCGACGCCGCGATCCTTTTCGCCGACATCCTGCTGATCCCCGACGCGCTGGGGGCCGACCTGTGGTTCGTCACCGGCGAAGGGCCGCGCCTGTCCACCACCACCACCGACAGCGATTTCGGCAAGCTGCGCCACGCCGCCGACATCCACGGCCATCTCGCGCCGGTCTATGAAACCCTGCGCATCCTGCGCCGCGAACTGCCCCCGGAGACGACGCTGATCGGCTTCGCGGGCGCGCCCTGGACCGTGGCCACCTACATGATCGCGGGACAGGGCACGCCAGACCAGGCCCCGGCCCACGCGCTCAAGGCCGAAAACCGGCCGCTGTTCAACGCGCTGATCGGGCGGCTGACCAACGCCACCATCGAATACCTGTCCGCCCAGATCGACGCGGGCGCAGAGGTGGTGAAGATCTTCGACAGCTGGGCCGGGTCGCTCAAGGGCGACGATTTCCGCGATTACGCGCTGGAACCCGCCCGCCAGATCATCGCCGCGCTGAAGGCCCGCCACCCTGGTGTGCCCGTCATCGCCTTCCCGCGCGAAGCGGGCGACAACTACATCGGCTTCGCACACGCCACCGGCGCGGATTGCGTCGCCATCGACAATTCGGTGGACGCCGAATGGGCCGCCGCGCACGTGCAAAAGGACGGCTGCGTGCAGGGCAACATGGCCCCGCACCACATGGTCACCGGCGGACAGCCGCTGGTGGACGAGGTGCGCCGCATCCGCGCGGCCTTTGCGGGCGGGCCGCATATCTTCAACCTCGGCCACGGGATCACCCCCGACGCGGACCCGGACAACGTGGCGTTGATGGTCGACACCCTGCGCGAGGGACACGCGGCGGGGGGCTGAACCGCGGCCCGGCAGGCGCCGGCGCGGGGCGCCGCAGCGCAGGACAGGGCCGCGAGACCCAGCCGCACCGGGGCACTCCCGCCCGTCTTCGCCACGGCTGCGCCGCGTCTCATCCCGTTGGGCCCGGCCGCGCGGCGCGCGGCGCCCGGAAGGCCACGACCGGGGCACACCGGGGGGGTTACGCTGCGGGCGTCTCGTCGTCCACCCAGTGGCGCTTCATGAGACCGGACTGGGACATGAAAAAGGCGAACATCGCCGCCATTTGCCCGAAGGTATCCCACGCGACGTAGACGTCGGTGGAAAAACTGCGCCAGATCAACTCGTTCGCCACCGCCATCAGCGCAAGGAACACCGCCAGTCGCCGCGTCAGCGCCATCCAGCCCGCATGGGTCAGCGGCACCGCCCCGTCCAGCACGAATTCCAGATACGACTGACCCCGTGCGATCCCGATCCACAACAGCGCGGAAAAGATGCCGAACACGATCGTCGATTTCATCTTGAAGAACCGCTCGTCGTTCAACCAGACCGTAAGGCCGCCGAACACCACGACCATCACCAACGTCATGATCTGGATCCGCGACACGCGCCCCGTCAGCTTCCACAACGCCGCGTTCGATGCCAACAACAACGGCACGAACGCCGCCGTGATGATGATGAACCCGTCGTAATCGCGCCCGCCCAGGGTCACAGTTTCCTCGCGCAGCCAGACGTACCCGGCGACAAAGGCCAGCACCGGCCCCAGTTCCAGAACCTGTTTCAGCACCGCGTTGCGCGTCTCGGCCATGGCGTATCCCCTTGCTTGTCGTCGGACCTAGCCCATCCCGCGCCCCCCTGCCAGCCTCCAGACTGCGAAGCCTGCATCCGGGGATGTGAACATGACATGAACACCACTTGGGAATTGCGCCGCGGTGGTCCGACCCGCCGGGGCGCTCACGACGACCGGACGATGACCCTGATCCCGCCACCCTGCGACCCGCGCCAGCGCCGCATCCCCGCACGGCCGCCGCAAACCGCCGCAGACCGCCGAAGCATCACAGGGAAAACCGCGCTTCTTCCATGGCGTCGGGCCCCGGTTTACCATTCATTAAGGTGTTACTTGATCTGTCCGCTGCGGATGCGTTAAATACGGCTGACGGCAGGCATGGGAGCCCGCCGTCATTTAAAAGGAGAAAGTCATGTTTCGTGTTCTTCGCGCGGCCTGCATTGGTGCCGCGTTTCTCGCGCCCTTCGGCGCATCGGCCGCGATCCTCAACTTCGACGCGCTCGATTCGACCGCTGGCCAGCCCATCCCGCTCCTCTCGTTCAGCGAGGCCGGCTACACCTTCGCGCTCTCCTTCACGGGCAACAACAAGGGTCCGGCGATCTTCGACACCACCTGCTTTGGGTACTCCGCCATCTGCAACGGCGACCTCGATCTTGTGCCAGCAGTTCAGGGCGAAAACGGTGTCGGCGGTAACGTGATGATCCTGCAGGACAACACGGGCCCCACGCCGAACGATTCCGCAGCGGGTGGCACGATCACCTTCAAGCTCACCTCGGGCCCGTCGTTCTTCCTGACCGGTTTCTCGGGCGTGGACGAACAGGCCATCACCGCCTTCGACAAGGACGGCACGACCGTGCTCGGCGTGATCGACCTTGCGAACGACAGCGACACGGGCCGCGTCACGTTCAAATCATCGCGCATCAACGTGGGCGACTCGTTCGTGTTCAAGTTCGCCGGTTCGGGCGGCATCGATTCGCTCGTCGTGGCGCCCATCCCGGTGCCCGCAGCCCTGCCCCTGTCGCTTGCGGCCCTCGGCGCGCTTGGCTGGGTGTCCCGCCGCCGCGCCTGACCGCCGTTTCCATCCGGGGCCAGCGCACGACCTTTCCGACCGGCATCGCCCACGCGGTGCCGGTCGTTTCCGTTCCGGGGCACGCGGCGCGGGCGTGCAAAGTGTTGGGGTGGAACGGACTCCTACAAGACTCCTACGGGACTCC
>DAIPIS010000040.1:0-10849 GCA_036770665.1 Meridianimarinicoccus sp. | reverse complement strand
ATTCCGGCCTTTTCCCGCCCGCGCCGATCGGCCATAACCCCGCGCAACGCCACGACGGGGCCAAGGGAACCGACCATGCACGACATCCGCCAGATCCGCGACAACCCCGCTGTCTTCGATGCCGCCATGCAGCGGCGTGGGCTGAATGGTGTTGCCGATCAAGTGCTTGGCATTGACACCACGCGGCGCGAAAAGATCGCGGCGGCGGATGCGGCGCTGGCAGACCGCAACGCGGCCTCAAGGGACGTGGGCGCCGCCAAGGCCGCCGGAAACGACGAAGAATTCCAACGGCTTAGAGACCTCGTTTCCACCAAGAAGGCCGAGATCGCGACGCTGGAGGCAGAGGCGAAAGACGCCGACGAAACGCTCCGCAACCTGTTGATGTCGCTTCCGAATGTCCTGTCGGACGACATCCCCGACGGGCCGGACGAGTCCGCCAACGTGGAACTGCGCCGATGGGGCACCCCCCGCGATTTCGACTTCACGCCCAAGGAACACTTTGAAATCAAGGGCGTAGAGCCCGGCATGGATTTCGAAACGGCGGCCCGCCTGTCCGGCGCGCGCTTTGTCGTGCTCACCGGGGCCATCGCCCGCCTGCACCGCGCGCTCGCGCAGTTCATGCTGGATATCCACACGGATATCAACGGCTTGCAGGAAACCTGGACGCCGGTTCTCGTGCTCGAAGACATGCTCGTTGGCACCGGACAACTGCCCAAGTTCGGCGCGGACAGCTACCAGACGCGCGAAGGCTGGTGGCTTGTGCCCACCGCCGAGGTTACATTGACGAACACCGTCAACGGCCTGATCGTGGACGAAAACTCCCTGCCGCGCCGGATGGTCGCCCATACCCAGTGCTTCCGGTCCGAAGCCGGATCGGCAGGCCGCGACACCCGCGGGATGCTGCGCCAGCACCAGTTCGAAAAGGTCGAGATGGTGTCGATTGTCCACCCGGATCAATCGGTTGCCGAACACGACCGGATGACGGACCTGGCCGAGGATATCCTGCGGCGGCTTGATCTGCCCCATCGCACCATCGTCCTGTGCTCCGGCGACACCGGCTTCGGCGCCATCCGCACCCACGACATCGAGGTGTGGCTGCCCGGCCAGAACGCCTATCGCGAAATCAGTTCGGTGTCCAACTGCGGCGACTTCCAGGCCCGCCGCATGAACGCCCGCTTCCGGCCCGACGGCGGGGGGAAACCCGAATTCGTGCATACGCTCAACGGCTCCGGGCTGGCCGTCGGGCGCACCCTGATCGCGGTTCTGGAGAACGGCCAGCAGGCCGATGGCAGCATCGCCATTCCCGCGGTGCTGCACCGCTACATGTCTGGCAAAACGGTGATTTTGCCGGACGGCACGCTTGCCTGAGCAAGATTTCACGGGTCTGTCACGGGCCCGTCAAGCCAGCGTTACAGGCCGCGCGCCATCTCCCTGAACACTTAGTCAGGAGTCCCGAATGCGCTGCATGATTTCCGCCCTTGCCCTTGCCGCCATCGCTGCGCCCGTGCTGGCCGACAGCGTGTCGGTCGGTCCCCGGCCGCTGTTCCTTGTCGACCTTCTGGAGGACGGCGCCCTGAAGGATCAGCTTGCCGCCTGTGCCGACCAGCCCGTGCGCCGCACCGATTTTTCCATTGCCCACCGCGGCGCACCGCTGATGTTCCCGGAACACACGGCTGAATCCTATATGGCCGCGCACCGCATGGGTGCAGGCATCCAGGAATGCGACGTGACCTTTACCAAGGATCTCGAACTGGTCTGCCGCCACGCCCAGAACGACCTGCACACCACGACGAACATCCTTGCGACCGACCTTGCATCGACATGCACCACGCCCTTCACCCCGGCCGCAGGTGACACGCCCGCGACGGCGGAGTGCCGCACGTCCGAGATCACGCTGGCGGAATTCAAGACCCTGACGCCCAAGATGGACGCCGCAGACGACACAGCGACGACCGTCGAAGCCTACCTTGACGGCACCGCGAGCTTCCGGACGGACCTGTATTCCGCCGAAACCCCGACGATCCTGACCCACGCCGAATATGTGGCGATGTTCAAGGACCTCGGCGTCAAGTTCACGCCCGAGCTGAAATCGGCATCGGTGGACATGCCCTTCAACGGCTTCACCCAGCAGGACTATGCGCAGAAGCTGGTGGACGAATACAAGGCCGCCGGCGTGCCGGCGTCGGACGTGTTCCTGCAGTCGTTCGACCTGTCGGACGTGATCTACTGGATCCAGAACGAACCCGAGTTCGGCGCGCAGGCGGTCTATCTGGATGACCGCTACGAGGCATGGGACGAGGACGAAGGCGAAATCGATCCGATGGATGCCGCGACCTTCAAGCCGACCATGCAGGAACTGGCCGACATGGGCGTGAAGTACATCGCGCCGCCGCTGTGGATGCTTGTCACCACCCGCGACGGTCAGATCGTGCCGAGCGTCTACGCGGATGAAGCGAAGGCCGCCGGCCTGAACCTCATCACATGGACGCTGGAACGTTCGGGCCCGCTTCAGACCGGCGGCGGCTGGTATTTCCAGTCCATCGCCGAGGTCACCGACAGCGACGCGGCCGCACTCGAACTGCTGCACGTTCTGGCGCAGGACGTGGGCGTCGTGGGCGTGTTCTCGGACTGGCCTGCCACGGTCAGCTATTACGCCAGCTGCGTAGGTCTTGACTGATCTGGCCCACGGCGCGCGGGGCTTTCCCCGCGCGTGAAGACGACCGAAACGGCGGGGGCAGCACATGCCCCCGTCTGCCGAGTGGGTCAGGCTTCAGTGCGGTTTCAATCGGGCCTGCGATGTCCGTCGAGATGCTTGCGCAGCCGTGACGGACCGGCCTTCTTGCGGTCCTTGTACGGGTTCTGGTCGCCCTGCCCGCGGAACGTCAGGCGGATCGGCGTGCCCGGCATGTCGAAATCGGCCCGCAACCCGTTGACGAGATACCGTTTGTAGCTGTCGTTCAGCTTGTCCGGGGCCGAACACATCACCACGAACCCGGGCGGGCGCGTCTTGACCTGCGTCATGTAGCGCAGCTTGATCCGGCGGCCTGCCGGTGCGGGCGGCGGGTGCGCCTCCAGCATGCCCGCAAGCCACAGGTTCAGCTTCGCGGTCGTCACGCGGCGGTTCCAGACTTCGTGCGCCTTCAGCACCGCGTCGCGCAGCCGGTCGAGCCCCCGGCCCGTCCTGGCCGAAACGGTGACCAGCGGCGCACCGGACAGTTGTGGCAAGAGCCGCGCGAATTCTTCCTTGAGCACCAGGAGCCGCGCCTGCCGGTCCTCCTCCAGATCCCACTTGTTCACCGCGATCACCACGGCGCGGCCTTCGCGTTCGGCAAGGTCCGCGATGCGCAGATCCTGCTGTTCGAACGGGATCGCGGCATCGAGCAGGACCACCACCACTTCGGCGAACTTGACCGCGCGCAGCCCGTCGGACACCGACAGCTTTTCCAGCTTGTCCTGGATTTTGGCCTTCTTGCGCATGCCCGCCGTGTCGAAGGCGCGCACCGAACGGCCATCCCAGTCCATGGTGACCGATATGCTGTCGCGGGTGATCCCGGCCTCGGGGCCGGTCAACAGCCGGTCTTCGCCCAGAAGCGCGTTGATGAGGGTGGATTTCCCGGCGTTCGGACGCCCGACAACGGCGATCTGCAGCGGCTTGTCGGGGGCATCCGCCACGATCTCGCCATCGTCCACGTCCAGTTCCGTGGCGGGGGCGTCGCGCGCGGCGCGTTCCTCGAATTCGTCCGCGATGGGGCGCAGGACCGCCATCAGGTCGCCCATGCCTTCGCCGTGTTCCGCAGACAGGCGCAGCGGTTCGCCGAGGCCGAGGCCATACGCCTCCAGCACGCCGGATTCGGCGGCATTGCCCTCGGCCTTGTTGGCGGCGAGGATGACGCGCGCGGCGCGGCGGCGCAGGATGTCGGCGAAGATCTGGTCGGTGGGGGTGACCCCGGCGCGGGCGTCGACGACGAACAGGCACACATCGGCCATGTCCACCGCGCGTTCGGTCAGCCGCCGCATCCGACCCTGCAGGCTGTCGTCGGTCACGTCCTCCAGCCCCGCCGTGTCGATCACGGTGAACCGCAGGTCGGCCAGTTTCGCCTCGCCCTCGCGCAGGTCGCGGGTCACGCCGGGCTGGTCGTCGACCAGCGCCATCCGCCGCCCGACGAGGCGGTTGAACAGCGTGGACTTGCCCACGTTGGGGCGGCCGACGATGGCAAGGGTGAACATGGGCGCGATCCTGACGGTAACGGAACGCAGCCCTTACACCAAGCCGTGGCTAACGGAAAGCGTGCAACTGGCCATTCTCGGTCAGCACATACAGCACATCCCGCACGACCACCGGCCCGGCGGACGCGGCGGCCCCGAGTTCGGTCTGCCGCAGGATCGCGCCGGACCGGGGGTCGAATTCGCGCAGGACCCCGTCCGAGGACACCACGATCAAACGACCACCCGCAAGGACGGGACCGTAATGGGCAAAACTGCCCCGGCGGCGCCGCACGCGATCGTCGGGAAAAAGCGGCAGCGTGCCGGACCATACGACGCTGCCGTCATCGGCGCGCAGACGCACCAGTTCGGCGGCATCGGTGACGGCGAAGACCGACCCGCCCACCGGCACGACCTGACTGACAGCGCCCTCCGAAGCGGTCCAGCGCCGCTCGCCGGTCGCCAGATCGAGCGCCGCAAGCCGCCCCGTGGGCGAGCCGACATAGACGGTGTCGCCCGCGATCACCGGATCGGCGGTGATGTCCGACACGCGGGCATAGGCGGCACCGGGCCGCGCCCCGGCCAGCGTCGTGGCCCAGAGCCGCAGACCGCTGAGCCGCAGCGCCGCGATCACGTCGCCCGATCCGAAGGGCAGGATGACCGTGCGCCCCGACACCGCGGCGGCCGCCCCCGCGTTGGTGAAGGAGTTGCTGTCGCTGCCGTCGAGCCGCCACAGCACCCGCCCGGTCGCGGTGTCGATCGCCAGCGCTTCGGCCGCGCGCGTGGTCAGGTAGACGATATCGCCCGAAACGGCCGGCGGCCCCGTGGGCACCGCGCCCAGAGCCTGCTGCCAGATCTCGGCGCCGGTCGCCGCGTCCAGCGCGTGCAGGCGTCCGTATCCGGTCGCGACATAAAGCCGCCCATCCGCCAGCGCGAGGCCACCCCCGGCGGCCTCACCCGCGCGTTCCGTGGCAGGGGTCAGATCGCGCCGCCACAGTGCCATGCCATCGGTGGAGGTCGCCTGCACCTCGCTGAACGCGCCGAAGGTGAAGACGCGTGCCCCGTCCGACACCGGCGACGCGGTGCTGCGGACCCGGCGGGTGGCCGGCGTGCCCACATCCGCGGTCCAGACCCGCGTCAGCGTCGCACCAAGCGCGGGATGCACCATCAGGTGCGCCGAGTTGCCGCCCACATGGGTCCAGTCCGCATTGGTCCGCGGCGCCGGAAGGGTGATTGCCGCAGGTTCACCCGTCACCACATAGGCGCGGTCCGGAACCCGGGTCGGCGGTTGCGGCGGCGCCGCGGCGGGCGGCGGCGCATCGGGGTCGAAGGCGGCCACGGCCTCGGCGGCCTCGCGCGGGCCGAACCTTTCGCCGGGCAGGATTTCCTCGGGCGGGGTACACCCAGCCAGACACGCCGCAAGCCCGGCGATCAATACCAATCGGGACCGCCAGTCTTTCCGGCAGTCCTTCCGGGCGCAGCACGCCCGCGCGCCGGAGGCGCGCACCTGAACGACAGGGTCCGCCAAGATCACAAGCCTTCCGGGTCGCCGCCCAGCACCACCAACAACTGCGCCGCGCGTTGCCGCTGTGGCGCCGGGGCCTCGGCATCTTCCATGATCGGACGCAGCAATGTGCGCGCCCGGTCGGTATCGCCCGTCTCCATCGCCAGCAGTGCCATCTGTTCCTGCGCCAAAAGCCGGAACGGCGCGCCCGGCGTCGTCAGCGGTTCCAGCCGTTCCAGCTTTTCCTCGGCGAACATCGGGTAATCGGCGAGCAGCACAAGCCGCAGCGTCGCAAGATCACGGTAGAGCGGCGGAATCTCGCTGTTCCCGGCCAGGGACTTGAGCAGCGCACCGGCGCGGGCCACGTCCGCCTGCGCCAGTTCCGACGCCTCGATGAGGTCCACGAGAACGCCGGCAGCGCCCGTCGCGTCGATCTCGCCAAGGCGGCTTGCCCGGATGTTCGCGCCATCGACCTCGAGCGCCGCGAAGATGCGGTCACCGAGCGCCTGTGCGGCGTCGCGCGCCTGCGCCTTGCGCCATTCCAGCGCCGCGGCCCCCCCGATCACCAGCACAAGCAGCAGCGCCACGATCCAGCCATACCGCCGCGCGAGCGTGAACAGACGCTCGCGGCGCACTTCTTCGGTGACTTCGTCGATGAAACTGTCGTTTTGGCTCAACTGGTCTCTCCCGCCTGCGGTGGGGCCGTCTTACCCCGTGCGGACGGGCGTTGCCAAGTGGCCGCAGTGGCAAATCGCACGGGGATCAAACCGGGGCGCAACTTGAAAAGTGGTGCCAAGCGTGATTAATCTAAACCGGTCGGTTCAGCGTATTGTCGCTGACTACCAAGACGCGACCGTCGTCGCGCGAATAGGGAACTGCTCATGCGGCTGCTGTCCGTGTTTACCTCCTTGATCGTCGCGGTCGTGCTTTACGCCATCGTGTTCGAGCGTGACAGGCTTCTGACCTTCGCCGGGCGCGATGCGGCCGGTGCGGAAACGGCCGTCGCCACGCCCGATGCGGACCCCGTCGCCGCAGCGGAACCCGCCCCTGTGGCCGACGTGGCGCGCGTCGGGGTCGTGGTGCGGTCCAGTACCGCCGAGACCACGCAATCCGCCGTCACGCTGCGCGGCCAGACCGAAGCGTTCCGCCGCGTTGCGGTGCAGGCCGAAACGACCGGTCGGGTGATTTCCGAGCCGCTGCGCCGCGGGGCGACCGTCGGCGCGGGCGACACGCTGTGCCAGCTCGATCCCGGCACGCGCCCCGCGCAACTGGATGAGGCGGAGGCGCGACTGGCGGAGGCGGAGATCACCAACACCGCTGCGGCGCGGCTTGCCGAAGGCGGTTTCGGGTCCGAAACCCGGGCGGTCGGCGCGCTGGCAACCCTGAGCGCCGCGCGGGCGGCCGTGGCAGCGGCCCGCACCGAACTGGACCGCCTGACGATCGCGGCCCCGTTCGGCGGTGTGCTTGATACCGACACGGCGGAACTTGGCAGCCTCATGCAGCCGGGCACGCTCTGCGCCACCATCCTGCAGCTCGACCCGATGCGG
Organism: Meridianimarinicoccus sp.; assembly: GCA_036770665.1. Lineage (GTDB taxonomy): Bacteria > Pseudomonadota > Alphaproteobacteria > Rhodobacterales > Rhodobacteraceae > Meridianimarinicoccus. The sequence continues at coordinate 3,595 of DAIPIS010000040.1, read as the reverse complement.
ATCGTGGGGTTCGTGCCTGAAACCCGCCTTGCGGCCGTTCGGGTCGGCGCGCCCGCGCAGGCGCGGCTGGCTGATGGACAGACCGTGACCGGCGACGTGACCTTCCTGTCGAGCGCGGCCGATCCCGCGACCCGGACCTTCCGGGTTGAAATCACGGTCGACAACCCGGACCTGGCGATCCGCGACGGGCAATCCACCGACATCGCCATCGCGGCAGCGGGCATCGCGGCGCATCGCATCCCGTCCTCGGCGCTGACGCTGGACGATGCGGGCACCATGGGCGTCCGGATCGCCGATGCCGACGACATCGCGCGCTTCGTGCCGGTGCGGCTGCTGCGCGACACCGATGACGGCGTGCTCGTGACCGGCCTGCCGGACGATGTGCGCATCATCATCGTGGGGCAGGAATTCGTGACCGACGGCGTGCGGGTGCGCGTGACCGTCGCGGAGCCGCGCACATGACCGGCATCGTCGACTGGGCCGCCGCGCGCGCCCGCATGATCGTCGCCTTCATCCTGCTGTCGCTGCTGGTGGGCGGCTTTGCCTATGTGTCGCTGCCCAAGGAAGGCGAGCCGGACATCGAGATCCCGGCGATCTTCGTGTCGGTGCCGTTTCCCGGAATTTCGGCCATCGATTCCGAAAGCCTGCTGGTCAAGCCGATGGAAACCGAACTGTCCGGGCTGGACGGGCTGAAAAAGATGACGGCGACCGCCGCCGAAGGCTATGCCGGCGTCGGGCTGGAATTCGAATTCGGCTGGGACAAGACCAAGACGCTGGCCGATGTGCGCGCCGCCATGAACAAGGCGGAGGCGAATTTTCCTTCGGGGGCCGAGAACTACAGCGTCAACGAGATCAACTTTTCCGAATTCCCGATCATCATCGTCAGCCTGACCGGCGACGTGCCCGAACGCACGCTGGTGCGGCTGGCCAAATCGTTGCAGGACCGGATCGAAGCCATGGACGCGGTGCTAGAGGCACCGCTTGCGGGCAATCGCGACGAGATGCTGGAAGTCGTGATCGACCCGTTGCGGCTGGAAAGCTATGATCTGACGGCATCCGACCTCATCGGGGCGGTGGTCAACAACAACCAGTTGATCGCGGCGGGCGACGTGGACCTGGGCAGCGGTGCCTTCGGGGTCAAGATCCCGTCGTCGTTCCGTGACGCGCGCGATGTGTTCAACCTGCCGGTCAAGACCAACGGCGACCGGGTCGTGACCCTGTCCGACGTGGCCGACATCCGCCTGACCTTCGAGGACCGGGGCGGCACGGCGCGGTTCAACGGTGCGGACACGGTCGCGCTGCAGGTGGTCAAGCGCAAGGGGTTCAACCTGATCGACACCGCCGAAGCCGTGCGCGACGCCATCGCGGCCGAACGCGCGCTCTGGCCCGAACCGCTGCAGGCCGCCGTCAGCGTCCGGACCTCGAACGACCAGTCGACCATCGTGGACAGCATGGTCAAGCAGCTTGAAGGATCGGTCCTGACCGCCATCGCACTGGTGATGATCGTGGTGCTGGCCTCACTGGGCACACGGTCCGCGCTGCTGGTGGGCTTTGCCATCCCGACGTCGTTTTTGCTGTGCTTCGCCTTCCTCGCGCTCATGGGCGTATCAATTTCGAACATCGTGATGTTCGGGCTGATCCTGGCCGTGGGGATGCTGGTCGATGCCGCCATCGTCGTGGTCGAATACGCCGACCGCCGCATTTCCGAAGGGTCCGGCCCAATGCGCGCTTATGTGGAAGCCGCCAAGCGCATGTTCTGGCCCATCATCAGTTCCACGGCCACGACGCTCTGCGCGTTTCTGCCGATGCTGTTCTGGCCCGGCGTTCCGGGCGAATTCATGGGGATGCTGCCGGTCACGCTGATCTTCGTGCTGTCGGCATCGCTGGTGGTGGCGCTGGTGTACCTGCCGGTGATGGGCGGCGTGTCGGGGCGCATCGCGCGCAGCTTTGAACGGGCGGGCGCGCATCTGTCGGTGCGGCCCCTGTGGCTGCGGATCGTGCTCGTGCCACTGGCGATATACGTGATGTTCGTCGGCGCGATGCAGCTTTTGAACCCCGGCTACCTTTTGGGCGATGCCGCACCCGAGGGCTGGGCGGGCTACCTGCCGGGCGCGGTGCTGTTCCTTGTCGGGGCCGCCGGCAGTTCCATCGCCATGGGTGCCGTCAGGCCAGCCCGCGCGCCCGTCCGGATCGAGTCCGGATCACGCCGCACGCCGTTCGGCCGTATCATCGCGCTGATCGCGGGCAATCCGGTGATGCCGGTCGTGACCATCGGCGCCGTCATCTTCTTCGTCGTCACGGTCTTCGGCTATTACGGGGCCAACAACCGGGGCGTGGAATTCTTCGTGGAAAGCGAACCCGAGCAGGCCATCGTCTATGTCCGGGCGCGCGGCAACCTGTCCATCACGGACAAGGACGCGCTCGTCGCGCAGGTCGAACGGATCGTGCTGGCCACCGACGGCGTGCAAAGCGCCTTTGCCTTCGCGGGCGACGGCGGGCTGAACGCCAACACGGGCGGCGGCGAGGCCCCGAAGGACACCATTGGCCGCGTCCAGTTCGAGATCATTCCGTGGAACGACCGGCCCCGCGTGGCCGCCGATGGCGGGTTCTGGAAGACCCTTTTCCTGCGCGAAGAGGTCGATCCCCATTACGACGGTGACGCCGTCATCGCCCGGATGGAAGCCGAACTGGCCAAGGTTCCGGGTGTCGTGGCCGAGGTGACGGACCTCGCCATGGGGCCGGGTCAGGGCAAACCCGTGCACCTGCGCCTGACCGGCGAGGACTGGGACGCGCTGCAATCCGCGACGGAGATCGCGCGCGCGCGCTTCGACGCGACCACGGGCCTGACCGACATCGAGGATACCCTGCCCCTGCCCGGTATCGACTGGCAGATCGACGTGGACGTGGCCGAGGCCGGGCGCTTCGGCGCCGACGTGGCCACGGTGGGCGGCATGGTGCAGCTCGTGACCCGCGGCATCCTGCTGGACACGATGCGGGTGGATACCTCGGACGAGGAAATCGACATCCGCGCCCGCCTGCCCGAAGCCGACCGGCTTCTGTCCACGCTGGAGTCCCTCCGCGTGCGCACGCGCGACGGACTGGTGCCGCTGTCGAACTTCATCACCGTGACGCCGGTCCCGCGGCTGGCTGAGATCAACCGCATCGACCAGAAACGCTATTTCGACGTCAAGGCCGATGTCGCGGCGGGGCTGACGACCGACACGGGCGCGCCCATCACGGCCAACGAACGCATTGCCCATCTGACCGACTGGCTGGAGGCCGAACGCCCCCTGCCACCGGGCGTCGCGTGGGAATGGACCGGTGACCAGGAAGAACAGGCCGAAAGCCAGGCGTTTCTGGGTCAGGCCTTTGCGGGGGCGCTCGGGCTGATGTTCATCATCCTGCTCGCGCAGTTCAACAGCGTCTACAATTCCGTGCTCGTGCTGCTGGCGGTCGTGCTGTCGACCACGGGCGTGCTGATCGGGATGCTGGTGATGGACCAGCCGTTCTCCATCATCATGACCGGCACGGGGATCGTGGCGCTGGCGGGGATCGTGGTGAACAACAACATCATCCTGATCGACACCTATCAGGA
>DAIPIS010000039.1:0-16448 GCA_036770665.1 Meridianimarinicoccus sp. | reverse complement strand
CGCTTCGCGCTGGACGGGATGCCGGGCAAGCAACTGGCCATCGACAGCGACATGGCGGCGGGGTCGATCACCCATGACGAAGCCAAGGCCCGCCGCGCCACCGAACAGGCGGAAACGACCTTCTTCGGTTCGCTCGATGGCGCGTCGAAATTCGTCAAGGGCGATGCGGTGGCGGGTTTGCTCATCACGCTCCTGAACATCGTGATGGGACTGGCCATGGGCGTGTTCGTGCATGGCATGGAACTCGGCGATGCGGCGGAAACCTATGCCATCCTGACCGTGGGCGACGGGCTGGTCACGCAGATCCCCGCGGTCATCATCTCCATCGCATCGGCGCTTCTGCTGGCGCGGGGAGGGGCATCGGGCACCACCGATTTCGCGATCTTCTCGCAATTGGGGCGGTATCCGGCGGCGCTGGGTACGGTCGCGGTGCTGATGGCGTTGTTCGCGCTGGTGCCGGGCCTGCCTTTCGTGCCTTTCGTCCTGGGCGCGCTCGGGCTTGGTGTCGCGGCGGCCATGGGCCTGCGCGCGGCGCGGCGCGAAACCGACCGCGTCGCAACCGCCGCCGCGGACGCGGCGAAGGCCGCCATTCCCGAAGCGCGCATGGGCGATCTGCTGGATGTCGACGATATCCATGTGGAATTCGCCACCAATATCGTGGCGATGGTCCTTGACCCGGCAACGGGGCTGGAGGCGCGCATCGTCAGCATGCGGAACCATGTCGCGCAGGACTTCGGGCTGATCCTGCCCGAAATCCGTCTGACCGATAACCCGGCGCTGGCGGACGGCACCTATGTCATCCGTATCCACGGGGCCGAACGGGTCCGCGACCGGCTGCAGCCGGACCGGGTGCTGGCCCTTCTGCCTGACAACAACGATCTCCCGGACGAGGGGCTTTCGGTGCGTGAACCCGTCTACGGGGCGCCCGCGCGCTGGATCGACCCGGCGCGGCAGGACGAGTTCGCGCTGGCGGGGGCGACCGTTGTCACGGCGTCCGAGGTCCTCGCGACCCATCTGCTGGAGGTTCTGAAGGCCAACCTCGGTCACCTGATGACGATCAAGACACTGCGGCGCCTGCTGGACGAACTGGGCCGACTGTCCGACAGCGCGCGGGCCGAAGCGAACCGCCGCCTGATCGACGACATGGTCCCCGACAAGGTGCCGCAGGACCTGTTGCTTGCGGTGATGCGGTTGCTGCTGGAGGAACGGGTGTCGATCCGCAACCTGCCCCTGATCCTCGAAGCGATCGCCGAGGCGCGCCCCATGCACGGCCTGCCCGAAGCGGTCTGCGAACACGTGCGCCAGCGGTTGGGTTTCCAGCTCGTGGCGGCGCACCGCCGCGCCGACGGCACGGTGCCGCTTCTGCAACTCGCGCCGGAATGGGAAGCCCGGTTCCAGGCGCACCAGATCGACGGCGACCGCGGCCTTCCGGATGTCGCGCTGCCGCCCGACGAGTTCAACCGTCTCGCCACGGCGATCGCCGAACGCTACGCGCGCGCCAGTGTCGACGCGGCCCCTGCGCTTGTGACATCGACCCGGCGGCGGCGGTTCCTGCGCACGGTCGTCGCCGCACGCGGCCTGCCCCTGTCGGTCCTGTCGTTCGAGGAACTGGGCATCGATGCGCGCCCGGCGATCCTGGGCGTGGTGCCCGCGTGACACCTGCGCTTCTGGCGCTCCTCGATCTCGGGCAGGAGGCCGCCCTCCTGGCCGCTGCGGTGTTCTTGCGGGTCGGTGCCGCGATGGCCCTGCTGCCCGCCTTCGGCGCGCAGGCCGTGCCGGTGCGCGTGCGGCTGGGACTTGCCCTCGCCTTCACCGCTGTCGTGACGCCGTCTGTTGCGGGTCTTGCGCCGGACGTGCCGACCGACCCCGGGGCGCTGTTGCGGCTTCTGGGTGTGGAAACCGTGGCAGGGCTCGCGCTCGGGTTCTCTGTCCGGATACTCATCTGGCTGTTGCAGGTCGCGGGCACCATCGCTGCGCAAGCGGTGTCGCTGTCCCAGCTTCTCGGCGGCACCGCCGCGGACCCGCAGCCCGCGATCGCGCAGATCCTGATGGTGGCGGGTCTTGCGCTGGCTGCGATCACAGGCCTTCACGTGCGTGTGGCCGAGGCGTTGATCCTGTCCTACGATGCGCTCCCGATGGGTGGACGGCTACCGTCGGGCGTGCTGGCCGAATGGGCGACGGGGCGCGTCAGTGCGACCTTCGGCGTGGCCTTCGCCTTTGCCGCGCCTTTTGTGATCGGGTCGGTGATCTACAACCTTGCGCTTGGCGTGATCAACCGCGCGATGCCGCAACTCATGGTGGCGTTCGTGGGCGCGCCCGCGATCACGGCCGCTGGGCTTGTGCTCTTGTTCGTTACCGCGCCGATCCTGCTGCCCGCGTGGCTGGGTCTGCTGCACACGCGCCTCGCTGATCCGTTCGGGGCCGGGCCATGAGCGAGGGCGCGGACGACGATGACGGCGAAAAACCGTACGAGCCGTCCGCCAAGCGGCTCGAGGACGCGCGCCGCAAGGGCGAAGTGCCCCGCTCCGTCGATCTGATGACCGCTGCGGCCTATGGCGGCGTGCTGATCACGGTGGTCGGGTTCGGCGCAGCCTCGCTCCGGTCGCTGGGTACGCTCTTGATGGTTCTTCTCGACCGTGCCGACGATCTTTCGCGTCTGATGCTGTCGGATGGCGGCGCGGCGGTTGCCGGTGGACTGATGGCGCAACTGGGCTGGATCCTTCTGCCATGGTTCGTGATCCCGGCGGCCTGCGTCGTGGTCTGCATCGTGGCCCAGCAAAGCTTTGCGGTGTCCGGCCAAAAGCTCGTGCCGAAGCTGAACCGCATCGGTCTGATGGCGAACGCGAAGCAGAAATTCGGGCGCGCTGGCTTGTTCGAGTTCGCCAAGAGCTTCGTGAAGCTCTTGGTGTTCTCGGGCGTTCTGGCCCTGTTCCTCGTGGATCAGATCGAGGAAATGGCCGCGAGCGCCCTGCTGGAGCCCGGCCAGGCCATGGTCTTTCTGGCGGCACTTGGTGTGAAGTTCATGGCGGTCGTCCTCGTAGTCTCGCTCGTCATCGGGTCAGTGGACATGCTGTGGCAGCGTGCCGAACACCACCGCAAGCACCGCATGTCGTACAAGGATCTGGCCGACGAGGCGAAGCAGACCGAAGGCGACCCCCACATGAAGCAGCAGCGGCGGCAACGGGGGTATGACATCGCCACCAACCGGATGATGGCGGATGTGCCGAAAGCCGACGTGGTCGTGGTCAACCCCACGCATTACGCGGTCGCACTGGCCTGGGCGCGGACGCCCGGGTCGGCCCCGGTCTGCGTGGCCAAGGGCGTGGACGAGGTCGCAACGCGCATCCGGACCACGGCACTGGCCGCGGGTGTGCCGATCCACAGCGATCCTGCGACGGCCCGCGCGTTGCATGCCACGATCGAGATCGGCGCGCAGGTGCGCCCCGACCATTACGAGGCGGTGGCGGCGGCGATCCGCTTCGCCGACCGGATGCGGGCGCGCATGCGCGGGAGGGACGGACGCTGATGGCCGGGGGTCACCGACCGGACCCGCGGTTGCCGCGGCTCAAGGCGCTGGCGGATTTGGTGCAGCAGCGGGCCGTCGCGGCCCTGGCCGCGAATGCGCACCGCGATGCGCGGCTCGTCGCCGAGATCGCGGCCCTGCGTGCAGAGATCGCGGATACCGCGCCCACACGTTTTGCCTGCGCCGGCGGTGCAGTCCGACGGGCGCGCTGGTGTACGGCCCGGATCGCAAGCCTCAACGCCGAGCGTGCCCAATTGCGCGCCGCCCGCGAAGCACTGGCGCAGGCGGCGGCGCACGCGGTCGCACGGGATCAGGTTCTGGCGCGGCTGCTGGACGGGCGTTCGACACGTCCGTGAACCGGCGGGCGGATGTCTCGGGGCGCCGTGCCTATTCGGGTTCGCGGGCCGTTGACGAGGTCCCGCGCCGATCATCCCGTGATCCCGGTTGCGTGCCCACAGCCCGCCCATTGGCCTGGCCAACATGCGGGATCGACTGGGCCGGATCGACTGGGCCGGATCGATTGGGCGGGGCCGCAGGACTTGCGCGGCGTCAGATCGCCTGCTTCACGAGGTCCACGATCAGAACGTCATGCACCACCGGTCCTGCCGTCCGCTGGCCGATCTCGCGCAGGGCGAGCCGCAACGTGTCGAGGCCGAGATGGCTCAGGAAATTCCCCTCGAACCCGCCAAGGCTTGCGTGGTCGAACAGCACCCGCAGGAAGGCATCGCGGAGTTTGGGTTCGATCGCGTAGATCGCTTCCTGCTGTCCGACCGCGATCTCGAGGCTGAGGGACACGATCACCATGGAGGTGACATCGTCACCGGTGATCAATGGCACAACGAACTGGTTGTTGAGCTTCATGTATTCGACCGGCACGTCCGGCAAGACCGCGGCGGGCTGCGCCGCCGTCTCCGACGGGGCCGGACACGCGGCGGGCTGCTTCTGCGCGGGCGGCATCAGTACTCCGGCGCCGACCCCGGCACCCAGTCCCAGCACCGGCAGGATGATCGGCAGCAGTTTCAGCATCGGCGCACCTCAGAATGGCAGGATGATATCGGTGATCTGCTGGCCCCAGCGCGGCTGCTGCACATCGGTGATCTGACCCCGGCCGCCATAGGAAATCCGGGCCGACGCGATCTTGTCATAGGTGATCTGGTTGCCGCGGGTGATGTCCTCGGGCCGCACGAAGCCCGACACCAGCAATTCGCGCATTTCGAAGTTCACCCGCACCTCCTGCGATCCTTCGACGCGCATCACGCCGTTCGGCATCACGTCGGTCACCGTGGCCGCGACCCGCAGGGTCAGTTTCTCGCGGCGGCGGACCGACCCGTCGCCCTCGGAGGTACTGGATGAGGTAATCGACACCGGGTTCTCCGCAGAGGCCCCTTCGCGCATGTTCTGGCGCTGCGGCAAGCCGAACAGTTGCGGCACCTGCAGATCCTCCCCGGCGGACCGCGACCGGGCGCTGGAGTTCGAGATCTCGGCGCGTTCGTCGATCTCGATCACGACCGTCAGGATATCCCCACGGACCTCCGCCCGCCGGTCCCCCAGAAGCGAGTTCCGGCTTCCGGTCCAGAGCGACGCCTGGTCCACCAGACGCTGGCGTTCGAGCGTCGGCGGCAGGCCGCGGGCAGACATCGCCAGATGCTCGCGGCTGGCGTCGTCGGGTGAGAAGCTTGGCGGGCGCCCGACATGGTCAAGGCGACCGCAGCCGGCAAGTGCGGCAAGTAGAGCGAGGGGGATCAGGATCGGTCGCATGGGGTTCCTCGGTGTCAGTTGGGGGCGACGCTGATGCTGCCATCGGACCCGACCCGCCCGATAACGGTGCTGCGCGACGACAGGTTCATGACCCTGATACGGTCGCCGACGCTGCCGCGATCGAGCGCGCGGCCCTCTGTCGTGATGGCGAGACCCGCATGGAAATAGGTCAGGGGCACGATCTGGTTGCGGTCGACCATGGCGGGCGGTGCGAGATCCGCCGCGAAGACCGGTCGCCCCGCATAGATAGCCACCCGCGTCTCCAGCCCGATCGCCCCCGCAGGATCGTGCAGGGCACCCGGCACGGCAGTGTCGGCGCGGACAAGATCGGTCGCGCCAAGCACCGATTGCGCCGGCAGGTTGCGCGCCGCCGCCAGCGTTTCCGCATGCCCCGCGCGCGCCACCATGATGCCGACCACGCCAAGGATGACCAGCACGTAAGGTGCGATGGCCCAGGCACCGATGCGCGGGGCGGCGCCCACACCGTTTGCGGGTCGGGTTTCGGGGATAGGATCATGGCGGAGCATGCGCATGGCGTCACCGGATCTGCGATGTCGCCGCCATCATCTGGTCGGCGGCGGTGATGACCTTGGCGTTCAGTTCGTAGCCGCGCTGGGCCTCGATCAGTTCGGTCACTTCGCGCACGGCGTCGACCGACGAATTCTCGAGGTATCCCTGCCGCAGTGTGCCCAACCCGTCCGTTCCCGGATCGGCGACGTTCGCCGGACCCGAGGCTTCGGTCTCGCGGAACAGGTTGCCGCCAAGTGCCTCCAGCCCGCGCGGGTTGGCGAACCCGGCAAGGGTCAGTTGCCCCAGCAATTCGGCTTCGACCTGGTCGCTGAAATAGGCATAGACCTCGCCGTCCGCGTTGATCGACAGGCTGACCGCGTCGTCGGGGATCACGATGTCGGGGACGATGGGATAGCCGTCGGAAGTCACGACCTGTCCTTCGGCGGACCGTTTCAGCCCGCCGTCGCGGGTGAAGGCCGCACCGCCGTCAGGCATCGTCACTTCAAGATATCCCGCGCCTTCGATCGCGATGTCGAGATCGCCGTTGGTCTGGCTCAGCGCGCCTTGTGCGAGGTGCACCGCGACCGCCGTGGGCTTGACCCCAAGGCCAAGCTGCACGCCCGTTGGCACGACCGTGCCGTCAGCCGCGTTGATCGATCCGGGTCGCTGCAACTGCTGGTAATGCAGGTCGGCGAATTCCGCCCGGCGCGTGTTGTAGGCGGTCGTGCTCATGTTCGCGAGGTTGTTGGAAATCACTTCCACCCGCATCTGCTGGGCGGTCATGCCGGTGGCGGCGATCTTGAGTGCGCGCATGGGCTGTCTCCTTATTGTCCGAGTGTCTGCAGGACGGCGCGGATGCGTTCGTCCTCGGTCGAAACGATGTCGCGGCTTCGCTCATAGGCGCGCTGAACCTCGATGAGTCGGGCGATTTCAAGCACGGGATCGACATTCGAGCTTTCGAGGAAGCCCTGCGACAGGGTCGGGTTCTCCTGCGCCTCCATGGGTCCGTCGACGTCGAACCGGACACCGCCCGCGCGGATCATGGTCGCGTCTTCGGCGGGATCGAACACGCCGATCTGGCCCAGTGGCTGGCCATCGCCGCTGATCGACCCGTCGCGCCCGACCTGCAGTTCGCGCACACCGGGCGGAATGAAGATCGGCACGCCGCCGGGGTCGAGCACGAGCGCACCGTCGGACATGCCCAGCAGCCCTTCGGCATTGGGGTGGAACGATCCCGCGCGGGTCAGCCGGTTGCCATCGGGCGTTTCGACCATGAAATAGCCCTCCCCCTCGATGGCGATGTCGAAGACCCCCCCGGTCCGGGTCAGCTGGCCCTGACTGCGGTCGATCATGCGCGCGTGGGCGCGGGCCATGGACAGGGACGTGTCGGAATCCTCAAGCCGCTGGACATGTTCGGAGAAGATCAACCCTTCGCGCTGGAACCCGTCTGTCGCCGCGTTGGCGATGTTGTGGGCGATGACCTGCAGTTCCTGGCGCAGTCCGCTCTGGCGGGTGAGCGTGGCGTAAGTCGCGTTGTCCATGTCAGCCTCCGGCGATCAGCGGGATGATGGTCGTGTCGAAGTAGGTGATCAGGGTCCGGGTCATGAAGCTCATGGAGACCCAGAAGACCACGAGAATGGCGGCAAGCTTCGGCACGAAGGTCAGGGTCATTTCCTGGATGGAGGTGAGCGCCTGGAACAGCCCCACCACCAGCCCGGCGACCAGCGCCGCGGTCAGGATCGGCAGCGAGATCACCACCGAAATCCAGAGCCCCGCGCGCAACGTGTCGTAGAATTCCGCCTCGGACATGGTCAGACCGGCATCCGCAGGATTTCCTGGTACGCCTCCACCACCCGGTCACGCACCGCGACGGCGGTATCCATGGCCAACTGTGTCTGGGTCAGCGCCTCCACCAGCGCCTGGGGATCGCCACCCGCCACCATGGTCTGTCGGGCGACCGTGTCGGTCGCGGCCAGTGTCGCGGCGAAATCCGCGAAGGCCGCGCCAGCCGGGTTTTGCTGCAGCGGCATGTCCATGGGCTGGGGCCGGGTCGCGGGACGGGCCTGCAGGTAGGATTGCAGCGCCCCTGTGGCATTGAACGACATGATAAATCTCCCGTTATCTTCTGAGAAGTTCGAGCAGCGACGCGGACATCTTGCGGGCATGGTCGAACATGCGCAGGTTGGCTTCGTAGCTGCGTTGCGCCTCGCGGCTGTCGGCCATTTCGAGGATCGCGTTCACGTTGGACCCGCGGTAATACCCGTCGCCATCGGCCATCGGGTGCGACGGGTCGTAAATCTGGGCCGGTTCGCTCTGGTCCAGCTGGACCCGGCCGGTGCGGACCTGTCCGGCGTCATCGCGCAGGCCCGACACGGTTTCAAACGTGACCAGCTTGCGCTGGTATCCGGGCGTATCGGCATTGGCCATGTTCTCGGCCACATGTCGCAGGCGGGTGGCCTGTGCGCGCATCCCGCTGGCCGATATCGCAAGACTGTCCCTCAAGTCGCTCATGCTGGTATCTCCTTACCGACGCCCGAGCGCGCTGCGCAGCAGGTCCAGCCCACCGCGATAGGCGGCAAGCGCAAGATCGTGTTGCTGGCGCACGAGGCTGGATTTGACCATCTCGGTCTCGATCGACACGGTGTTCCCGTTGGGCGACGCATCCCCGCCAATCGCCCGCGGCGCGAGATCGAGCCGCGCCACCCTGTCGACGGCGGCATCGTGGCCGGCGCGTGTCGCCTTCAGCGCGACGGTGCTGCTGCCCGCCGGTTTCCAGGCGTCCGCGAAATCCGGAATGTCCTGCGCCGCGTAGCCCGGCGTGTCGGCATGGGCGATGTTGCGCGCAATCACATGCTGGCGGTCGGACGCGTGCCGCGCCAACGCGGACGCTGTGCTAAAGAACTGTAAACCATTGTACATCGGGGCTTCTCCCACGATTTGCCTCAACCTCGGCTTAACTGCGATTCGTTTAGAAAGGGTTTGCCAGCACAGGAGATCAGCCATGGCCGCACCGGACCTTTCACAGCTTGCCGCCCGGATCGGCACCATCGACACGGTCTATCCTGTGGGGCGCGTGGTCGGGTTGGCGGACCTGACCGTGACCGTTTCGGGGCTGGCGGACCAGGTCGGACTGGGCGACCGGGTGCGGATCGTCAGCCGCACCGCGCGGCGGCTGGAGGGCGAGGTCCTGTGCATCCGCGGGGGGCCCGGCGGCCTGGTGGAAGTGCTGCCGGCCGAACCGCCCGCGGGGCTGTTCATGGGTGACCGGGTGCTTGTGCTGGGGCCGGCGCGGCTGGCACCGGACCGGACCTGGCTGGGGCGCATCGTCGATCCGGACGGCCAGCCGCTCGATGGGACGCCGCTGTTTCCCGGGCGGGATCCGCGTGCCGTGACCGCCGTGCCGCCCCCCGCCGCCACCCGGCGCGGACTGGGCGGGCGCATCGATACCGGGCTTGCGGCGTTCAACACGGTGCTGCCCATCGTGCGCGGGCAGCGTGTGGGGCTGTTCGCGGGGTCCGGCGTGGGGAAATCCACCCTGCTGGGGCTCTTGGCGCGCAACCTTGCGGCGGATGTGGTCGTGGTCGCGCTGGTGGGGGAACGGGGGCGCGAACTGGGCCATTTCGTGAAATCCGTGCTGGGGGCTGACGGCATGCGCCGCGCCGTCGTGGTCACGGCGACATCGGACCAGTCGGCCATGCAGCGGCGGCGCTGCGCGCTCAGTGCCATGACCGTGGCCGAGCATTTCCGCGACCGGGGCCTGCACGTGCTGCTGATCGTCGATTCCATCACCCGCTTCGCGGAGGCGCACCGTGACATCGCCCTTGCCAGTGGGGAGGCTGTTGGGCTGGGCGGGTTTCCGGCGTCGATGCCGCAGCAGATCATGGCGCTCGCGGAACGCGCCGGGCCGGGCACGGGCGCGATGGGGGACATCACGGCGGTGTTCAGCGTGCTGGTGGCGGGGTCGGACATGGAAGGGCCGGTCGCCGATACCCTGCGCGGGACGCTCGATGGCCATGTGGTGCTGTCGCGGCGGATCGCCGAACGTGGGCGTTACCCGGCCATCGACCTGCTGAAGTCCGTGTCCCGCAGCCTGCCCGAAGCCGCGACCGAAGCCGAGAATGCCCTGATCGGCGACGCGCGCGCGGTGCTTGGGGCCTATGAGCAGGCGGAACTGATGGTCCAGTCGGGGCTGTATGTCGCCGGGGCGGATGCAGCCACCGACCGGGCGATCCGCTGCTGGCCCGCGCTCGATGCGTTCCTCGGGCGCACGCGGCGCGAAGGCATCGCCGACAGCTTCGCGGCCCTTGGGGCGGCGTTGGGTCACGATGCCGTGACGGCGCCAGCCGCGTGAAGCGCGTCAGGCTTGGGATTGGAACAAAGCAGGAATATAGTGCGTCCGAACCTGGGAGACTCGTGTGCCGCCCCCCTTTGCCGAAATCGACGCCCTGTCCAACTTCACCTTCCTCACCGGGGCCTCCCACCCCGAGGAATACGTGGCGCGCGCGTCGGAACTGGGCATCGCCGCCATCGCCATCGCGGACGTGAACACGGTGGCGGGGTTGGCGCGGGCGCATGTGGCGGCGCGGGACATCGCAGCGGACGTGGCCGCGCGGGCCGCCGCGGTGGCGCGGGACGGGCCGGTGGGGCCGCCCGTGCCGACAGGCCACCCGCACCGGCCCGCGCCGCTCCTGACCACGGCACCGCGGCTTCTGCCTGCGGCGCGGCTGTGCCTTGACGACGGGTTGTGCGTCACCGCGCTGCCGCGGGACCGGGCAGGGTGGGGTCGGCTGTCGCGGCTTCTGTCGCTGGGCAAGCGGCGCGCGCCCAAGGGCGAGTGTCACCTGACCTTGGCGGATTTGTGCGATCTGGGCGCCGGGTGTGAACTGGTGCTCCACCCGCCACGCGCACGGCCCGTGCCGCGCGGCGCGCGCGGATGGCTGTCACGGGCGCGGCGGCTGACGCGCCGCTTCCCCGGCGCGGTCTGGCTCCTGATGGTGCCGCTCCACGACGGACGCGACGGCGCGCGCCTCGATGCGCAGGCCCACCTCGCCGCGACCCTCGGCATTCCCACGCTGGCCAGCGCCGGGCCGCGGATGCATGTCGCGCGCCGCCGCCGGCTGGCCGACGTGCTGACCGCCATCCGCACCGGCACGCCCGTGGACCGGCTGGGCCGCGCGGCCCTGTCCAACGGCGAAGCCCGCTTGCGCAGCGCCGCCGACCTGCGCCGCCTGTTCGGACCGCACGCCGCCGCCGTGGACCGCACCGCCGATCTTGCCGCGCGCTGCGGCTTCGCGCTGGACCAGTTGCGCTATGATTACCCGACCGAAGCCGCCCCCGGCGACAGCGCCGATGCAAGGCTGGCGCGGCTGGCGCAGGCGGGGCTCGCGCGGCGCTATCCGGCGGGTGCCCCGGCCAAGGTCACGGCCCAGATGCGCCACGAACTGGCGCTGATCGCGAAGCTGTCCTTTGCCCCCTATTTCCTGACCGTCCACGACATCGTCGATTTCGCCCGCAGCCGCGGCATCCTGTGCCAGGGGCGCGGATCGGCTGCGAACTCGGTCGTCTGCTACGCGCTCGGCGTCACCTCGGTCAGTCCGGAAATCGGCACGATGGTGTTCGAACGCTTCGTGTCCGAAGCCCGCAACGAACCGCCCGACATCGACGTGGATTTCGAACACGAACGGCGGGAGGAGGTGATCCAGCACATCTATGACCGCTACGGGCGCGACCGCGCGGGGCTGTGTGCCACGGTGATCCATTACCGGGCCAAGCGTGCATTGCGCGAGGTCGGGCGCGCCATGGGGCTCAGCCCCGACACGGTCGCGGCGCTTGCCGGGCAGGTCTGGGGCTGGGGCAGCGGCGCGCCCGGTGACGACCGGCTGCGCGAACTGGGGCTCGACCCGACCGACGCGCGCCTGCGGCTGACGCTCGATCTGGTGAACGAGATCGAAGGCTTCCCGCGCCACCTGTCGCAGCATGTGGGTGGCTTCGTCATCACCGAAGGGCGGCTGGATGAACTGGTCCCGATCGAGAACGCGGCGATGGATGGGCGCACGGTGATCTGCTGGGACAAGGACGATATCGACGCGCTGGGGATCCTCAAGATCGACATCCTCGCACTCGGCATGCTGTCCTGCCTGCGCCGGGGGTTCGACCTCATGGCGCGGCACGGGCTTGGGCGGTTCGATCTGGCGTCGCTGCCGCAGGAAGACCCGGTCGTCTACGACATGCTCGGCCGGGCCGACAGCCTTGGGGTGTTCCAGGTCGAATCCCGCGCGCAGATGAATTTCCTGCCGCGCATGCAGCCGCGCTGTTTCTATGATCTGGTGATCGAGGTCGCCATCGTCCGCCCCGGTCCGATCCAGGGCGACATGGTCCACCCCTACCTGCGCCGCCGCAACGGGCAGGAAGCTGTGACCCTGCCATCGGACGCGCTGGGGGCGGTGCTGGGCAAGACGCTGGGCGTGCCGCTGTTCCAGGAACAGGCGATGCAGATCGCCATCACCGGCGCGGGCTTTTCGCCCGACGAGGCCGACCGGTTGCGCCGGTCGCTGGCCACCTTCAAGAAACACGGCGACGTGGGGGTGTTCCGCGACCGGTTCCTGCGCGGCATGGCGCGCAACGGGTACGACCCGGATTTCGCCGCGCGCTGTTTCGGCCAGATCGAAGGCTTCGGCAGCTACGGCTTTCCGGAAAGCCACGCCGCGAGCTTCGCGCTCTTGGTCTACGCGTCCGCGTGGATGAAATGCCACCACCCCGGCATCTTCGCCTGCGCGCTCCTGAACAGCCAGCCGATGGGGTTCTACGCGCCCGCGCAGATCGTGCGGGATGCGCGCGAACACGGGGTCACGGTGCGCCCCGTCTGCATCAACGCGAGCGGCTGGGACAACGCCATGGAACCGGACGAGCGGGGTGGGATGGCCCTGCGGCTGGGGTTCCGGCAGGTGAAGGGTGTGGGCGCGGACAGCGCCGAGTGGATCGTCGCGGCGCGCGGCAACGGGTATCGCAGCGTGGACGATGTGTGGCGCAAGGCAGATGTGCCGCCGCGCGACATCACCGCGCTGGCCGAGGCCGATGCCTTCGCGTCGCTCGGGCTGTCACGCCGCGATGCGCTCTGGCAGGCCCGCGCCATCGGGGGGGCGCGCCCCTTGCCGCTGTTCGCGGGCGACATGGACGGCGAAGGCGGGCATGAGCCGCCCCCAAACCTGCCCGAAGCCCGGCTGGGGGAGGAGGTGGTGGAGGACTACCTGCGCCTGCGCCTCAGCCTGCGCGCCCATCCCGTAGCCCTGTTGCGCGCGGCGCTCACGCCGGGGATGTGACAGCGGCCCGGATCAGAGCCGTGCGAGCAGTTCGGCCTTCTTCGTCTCGTAATCCGTGTCGCTCAGGATCCCCTTGGCGTGCAGGTCCGCGAGCTTTTCGATCAGCGAAAAGACCTCGTCGCTGCTCATGGTCGGTGCATTGGCCTGCACAGGCTGCGGCGCTGGTTGCGGTGCCGGTGCGGGTGCAGATTGCGGCGCGTTGAAGGACGGCGCGGCTGCGGCAGACTGACCGCCCGGTGACACGACCGGCAGGTCCGCCACGCGCACGGTGCCATACTGGCTGGTGAAGGTGATCGACTGGTCGCCGCCCTGCTGCTGCGAAAACCCGCCGATCTGGTGATCGCCGATGTCATAGACCGTGATCTGCCCGTTCACGTCGATCGCGAGCCGCCGCACATGGGGAAAGACCGCGTAGCGCAGGTTGTTCTGCGACCCGGTGGAGGACGGGGCGCCCAGTTCAGCAGGCCAGGACGACCCGCCGCCATACCCGCCCTGCATCGAGAAACTCGTGCCGCCATACCCGCCGGAGGACTGGCTTTGCGACTGGCTGGAGGCAGGCCGGTACTGCGGCTGCGGTGCCGGCGGGAACATCTGGCTTTGCGCCAGTTGCGACGACAGCTCGCCGCAGATGTTCGACACGGTGAATTTCAGCCCGTTGTTGAACATGTCGCCGACCATGGTCATGCCGCCGGATGACCACTGGCCCATGCCGCCCAGTTCGGGGTGGGAAAACTGCGCCTGGCGGCCGCCGCCGTTGTTCACGGCGATCAGAAGGGTGATGACCGCATCCTGGCTGACGCCGTAGCGGCTGGAAATGTCTGCGACCACGGATTGGCCATGGGGGGTGAGCTGTTGCATCGGACGGGCGTCTTTCGGATTGCGAAGCCGGGGGAATCCCGGTGTTGAAGCGCGCTTACCACGAACCGTCCCGCGCGGCCATGGACGCCCGGCGCAAGGCCGCCATGTGTCATTCCTGCACCGCGCGCCTGCGTTGCGCCGTGGCGCGCGGACAGGTATTTCCGGGTCACCTGTGGGCAGCGCCCCGCGCAGGGAGGAACGACCGCGATGGGACTGGACATGACCCTGCCGCCACGCGACGCGGCCCGGACGGCCGCCGCGCTGGCGGTGCTCGCCCCGGCGTTCGGGGCGCGCTGCCAGACCGGGGCCGCGATCCGCGACCAGCATGGTCACACCGCCACATGGATGGCGACCCAGCCGCCCGATGCGGTCGTCTGGCCCGAAACCACCGCCGAGGTGCAGCGCATCGTGCAGGTCTGCGCGGCCCACCGCGTGCCGGTGATCGGGTTCGGCGCGGGCACATCGCTGGAAGGCCACGTGAACGCGCCCGCGGGCGGGATCTGCGTGGATTTCACCCGCATGGACAAGGTGCTGGCCGTGCACGCGGCGGACATGGACTGCACCGTGCAGCCCGGCGTGACCCGCAAGGCGTTGAACGCGCATCTGCGCGACACCGGGCTGTTCTTTCCGGTCGATCCGGGGGCCGACGCCACGTTGGGTGGCATGGCGTCCACCCGCGCGTCGGGCACCAACGCGGTGCGCTACGGCACCATGCGCGACGCCGTTCTGGCGCTGGAGGCGGTGCTGCCCTCGGGCGAGATCGTGCGCACGGCGCAGCGCGCGCGCAAGACCGCCGCGGGGTATGACCTGACCCGCCTGATGATCGGGGCGGAAGGCACGCTCGGGCTCATCACCGGGCTGACCCTGCGCCTGCATGGCATCCCCGAGGCGATGTCGGCGGCGACCTGTTCCTTTCCAGATGTGGCGGCGGCGTGCAACGCGGCCATCGCGACGCTGCAATACGGGCTGCCGGTGGCGCGGATGGAACTGCTGGACGCGCTGACGGTGCGCGCGGTGAACGCCTATTCGAACCTGTCCCTGCCCGAAGTGCCCCTGCTGCTGCTGGAATTCCACGGATCGCACGCGGGCGTGGCCGAACAGGCCGCAGCCTTTGGCGAGATCGCGGCCGAACTCGGCGCGACCGGCTTCGACTGGACCACCGAGCCTGAGGCGCGCACCCGGCTGTGGCAGGCCCGCCACGACGCCTATTGGGCCTGTCACGCGCTGCGGCCGGGGCTGAAATCCATGTCCACCGATGTGTGCGTGCCGATTTCCGAACTGGCGGCCTGCGTGACACAGGCGCAGGACCGTGCCGCCACGCTGGGATTCGACGCCCCGATTCTGGGGCATGTGGGCGATGGGAACTTCCACGTGCTCCTGCAGGTCGATACCGATGATGCCGCCGAAGTCGCGCGGGCCGAGGCGTTCACCGGCTGGCTGGCCGACACGGCCATCGCCCATGGCGGCACCTGCACCGGCGAACACGGGATCGGGCAGGGCAAGGCGAAATACCTCGACCGGGAACTGGGCGCCGGCGCACTGGCCATGATGCGCGCGATCAAGCGCGCAGTCGATCCGGACAACATCATGAACCCTGGCAAGATCTTCGCGCTGGATGCGGATTGATCCCGTGGCGGGGCTGGACAGGGACGGCGCGCTGCGGGACAACACCGGCTGCACCCGCGCCCGAGGCCATCGCCCATGCCCGAAGCATCTCCAGCCCTGTCCTCCGGCGCGCCGACGCGCCGCCCGTTGATCGACGCCCGCGCCGTCACGCTGATCCGCGATCGGCGACAGGTGTTGCGCGGCGTGGATTTCCGCGTCGACCGGGGGGAGATCGTGACCGTGGTCGGGCCGAACGGGTCTGGAAAGTCGTCGCTGATGCAGGTCCTGATCGGTGCACTGACGCCCGATGGCGGGCAGGTGATCCGCGCGCCGGGGTTGCGGCTGGGCTATGTGCCGCAAAGCCTGCATATCGACGCCACCATGCCGATGCCGGTGGGCCGGTTCCTGTCGCTGCCGCATCGCCATGCCGCGTCCGCCCGTGCGGCCGCGCTGGCGCGCGTGGGGCTGGAAAACGGAATCGAGGCGCAGCCGATGTCGGCGCTGTCGGGCGGGCAGTTCCAGCGCGTGCTGCTGGCGCGCGCGCTTCTCATGGCGCCGGATCTTCTGGTTCTGGACGAAGCGACACGCGGGCTCGATCAGCCCGGCACCGCTGCGTTCTATCGCATCGTGGAGGATCTGCGCCGCGACCTTGGGTGCGGGGTGGTGATGGTCAGCCACGACCTGCATGTCGTGATGCGCGCGTCTGACCGGGTCGTGTGTCTCAACGGGCATGTGTGCTGCCACGGCACACCGGATATCGTGGCCAGCGCGCCGGAATACCGCGCGCTGTTCGGTCTGGGCACGCAAGGGGCGCTTGCGCTGTACCGGCACGAACACGACCACCGGCACGACGACGACGACCACAGCGGGCACGA
>DAIPIS010000038.1:0-16588 GCA_036770665.1 Meridianimarinicoccus sp. | reverse complement strand
GCGGCAAGGGCATGCGCATCGCCTGGAAGGAAGACGAGGTCCGCGACGGGTTCGAATCGTCGAAGAACGAGGCCGCCAACAGCTTCGGCGACGACCGCATCTTCATCGAGAAATTCGTGACCCAGCCCCGGCACATCGAGATTCAGGTGCTGGCCGACAGCCATGGCAACACGCTTTATCTGGGCGAACGGGAATGTTCGATCCAGCGCCGCAACCAGAAGGTGATCGAAGAGGCCCCGTCACCGTTTCTGGACGAAGCGACCCGCAAGGCGATGGGCGAACAGGCCTGCGCGCTGGCCGCGGCTGTGGGTTACACCAGCGCGGGCACGGTCGAATTCATCGTGGACGGGGATCGCAACTTCTACTTCCTCGAAATGAACACGCGCCTGCAGGTGGAACACCCGGTGACGGAACTGATCACCGGCATCGACCTGGTGGAACAGATGATCCGCGTCGCCGCAGGCGAACGGCTGGCGTTCACGCAGGACGATGTGAAGCTGAACGGCTGGGCACTGGAAAGCCGCCTCTATGCCGAAGACCCATACCGCAACTTCCTGCCGTCGATCGGTCGTCTGACCCGCTATCGCCCGCCCGCCGAAATCGCGGAAAGCGGCCGTGCCGTCCGGAACGATACCGGCGTCTACGAGGGCGGCGAGATCAGCATGTATTACGACCCGATGATCGCCAAGCTGTGCACATGGGCCCCCGACCGCGCCACCGCGATCGAGGAAATGCGCATCGCGCTCGACAGTTTCGAGGTGGAAGGGATCGGCCACAACCTGCCGTTCCTGTCGGCGGTCTATGACCATCCGCGCTTCGTGTCGGGCAACATCACCACCGCCTTCATCGCCGAGGAATACCCCGAAGGCTTCGATGGCGTGACGCTGGGCGACGCGGACCTGCGGCGCGTGGCGGCCGCAGCGGCGGCGATGTACCGGGTGGCCGAAATCCGGCGCACCCGCGTGTCGGGGCGGATGGACAACCACGAACGGAAAGTCGGCGACACCTGGGTCGTGGTCGCCCAGCGTGAGCAGTTTCCGGTGCGGCTGTCGGCGGACCGGTCGGGCACCACGGTGACGTTCGAAGACGGTGCATCGCTTCGGGTCGCGTCCGACTGGACACCGGGCAACAGGCTTGCGACCCTCGAGATTGGTGGCGAAACGCTGGTCCTGAAGGTGGACAAGACAACGGGCGGTTTCCGGCTTCGCACGCGCGGCGCTGACCTGCGGGTCCATGTGCGCACGCCGCGTGCGGCGCAACTGGCCGCGCTGATGCCGGAAAAGCAGGCGGCGGACACGTCGAAGCTGTTGCTCTGTCCGATGCCGGGCCTGATCGTGAAGGTCAACGTGGCCGTCGGCGACGAGGTGCAGGACGGTCAGGCCCTGTGTACGGTGGAGGCGATGAAGATGGAAAACATCCTGCGCGCCGAACGCAAGGGCAAGGTCGCCAAGGTCAACGCTGCGGCCGGCGACAGCATGGGTGTCGACGACGTGATCATGGAGTTCGAATAGTCGCGATGATCCCGGATCGCCAAATCGAAAGGCGTCAACCGCGTCACGTGCCGCCCGAGCCAGCGGCCGGGTGGCTCGGCGCACGATTTGTGAAGTTACATCCGGTCGATCATCCGGGTCAGTTCGCGCACGTCCCAGGGTTCGGGTTTGCGCAGGTTGACGCGGCCGTTCTTGTCCACCAGCACGACGCTGAAACCCCGCGGGCGCAGGTTGCGGCGCAGGGGGCTGAGCGTGTCCGGGTCCGTATCGGTGATGACGACCACATCCCGATCGAACAGCTGCTGCTTTCGGGCTTCGAGCAGCTCCATCTGCTGGATGAACCGCGGGTCATTGGGCGTGTCGGCGAACACAACCAGCGGAATGGCCGTGAAACGGAACTGCTCGATGCTGTCCACATCGGTCACCAGCGCCCGTTCGGTCGTGTCTGCCACGTCCGCCTGTGCCACGCCGGTAACCGGCACGCTTGCCAGTGCAAGCGCAACAGCAAATCTGATCAAGTACTTCATCGTTCCTCCAGTCGAGGTTCATATAGGCGTTCGGCTGCGCAGGGCGACGCTTTTGCGTCCCCTATCTGCCCCAGCCAGTCACAAAGGCGCAACCGCGCCACGTACGAAAGGCGAACCCCATGACCAGCAAGATCGACACTTGGACTGAAATCGCCCGGGCCGAGTTGAAGGGTCGCGACCCCGACAGCCTGGTGTGGGACACGCTCGAAGGGATCCGGGTCAAGCCACTTTATTCCGAAGCCGACGTGGCGGACCTTCCGCACATGGGGTCGATCCCCGGCGCCGCCCCCTTCACCCGCGGTGTGAAGGCCACGATGTACGCGGGCCGTCCCTGGACGATCCGGCAATACGCGGGCTTTTCCACCGCCGAGGAAAGCAATGCCTTTTACCGCAAGGCGCTGGCGGCGGGGCAGCAGGGCGTGTCGGTCGCGTTCGATCTGGCGACCCATCGCGGCTACGACAGCGATCACGACCGGGTGCAAGGCGACGTGGGCAAGGCGGGCGTGGCGATCGACAGTGTCGAGGACATGAAACTGCTGTTCGACGGCATCCCGCTCGACCAGGTGTCGGTGTCCATGACCATGAACGGCGCGGTGATCCCGGTGCTGGCCAGCTTCATCGTCGCGGGCGAGGAACAGGGCCATGACCGGCGCGTGCTGTCGGGGACCATCCAGAACGACATCCTGAAGGAGTTCATGGTCCGCAACACCTATATCTATCCGCCGGAACCGTCGATGCGGATCATCGCGGACATCATCGAATACACCTCGGACCACATGCCGAAGTTCAATTCGATCTCGATCTCCGGCTATCACATGCAGGAGGCGGGCGCGAACCTTGTGCAGGAGTTGGCCTTCACCCTGGCCGACGGGCGCGAATACGTGCGCACCGCCATCGCCGCGGGCATGGACGTGGACAAGTTCGCGGGGCGTTTGTCGTTCTTCTTCGCCATCGGCATGAATTTCTTCATGGAAGCGGCCAAGCTGCGCGCCGCGCGCCTGCTGTGGTACCGCATCATGCAGGAATTCGCACCGAAGAACCCACAGTCCATGATGCTGCGCACCCACTGTCAGACCAGCGGCGTCAGCCTGGCCGAGCAGGACCCCTACAACAACGTCGTGCGCACGGCCTATGAAGCCATGTCGGCGGTTCTGGGCGGCACGCAAAGCCTGCACACCAACGCGCTGGACGAGGCGATCGCCCTGCCCACCGAATTCGCGGCCCGGATCGCGCGCAACACGCAATTGATCCTGCAGGAAGAAACCGGCGTGACCCATGTGGTCGATCCGCTGGCCGGTTCCTACTACGTCGAGGCGCTGACCCACGAACTGGCCGAAAAGGCATGGGCCCTGATCGAGGAGGTCGAGGCCATGGGCGGCATGACCAAGGCCGTCGCCACCGGCATGCCCAAACTGCGGATCGAGGAAACGGCCGCGCGGCGTCAGGCCAACATCGACCGCGGGATCGAGGTCATCGTCGGCGTCAACAAGTACCGCAAGGACAAGGAAGACCCGATCGATATCATGGATATCGACAACGAGAAGGTGCGCGCGTCGCAGATCGCCCGGCTGGAGAGAATCCGCGCGACCCGTGACGAAGCCGCCTGCACTGCCGCGCTGGCCGAAGTGGAACGTCGCGCGCGCGAAGGGGGCAATCTTCTGGACGCCGCGGTCGATGCCGCGCGCGCCCGGGCGTCTGTCGGGGAAATCAGCATGGCGATGGAAAAGGTATTCGGCCGCCACCGGGCCGAGGTGAAGACGCTCGCCGGCGTCTATGGTGCGGCCTACGCAGGGGATGACGGCTTCGCAGCGATCCAGAAGGACATCGAGGCCTTTGCCGAGGAAGAGGGCCGCCGCCCCCGGATGCTGGTGGTCAAGATGGGACAGGACGGGCACGACCGGGGCGCCAAGGTCATCGCCACGGCCTTTGCCGATATCGGGTTCGACGTGGATGTGGGGCCGCTGTTCCAGACGCCCGCCGAAGCCGCGCAGGATGCCATCGACAACGACGTGCATGTGGTGGGCATCTCCAGCCAGGCGGCGGGGCACAAGACGCTGGCACCCAAGCTGATCGCGGAACTGCGCGCCCAGGGGGCCGGCGATATCCTCGTGATCTGCGGCGGCGTGATTCCGCAGCAGGATTATGACTTCCTGCGCGATGCGGGGGTCAAGGCGATCTTCGGACCGGGCACCAACATCCCCGACGCGGCACGCGATATCCTGTCGCTGATCCGCGCGGCCCGGCGGCCCGAGGCCGCGGAATAGCGGGCGTGGATGCCATCGCGGACGGACAGCCGGCCTATGGGGCGGCGGTCCGCGCGCTGGCGGCCCTGCGCACCCCGCTGCGGATTGTCGTGGTGGGGGCGAATGACGGGCGGCTGAACGACCCGGTCCATCCGGTGCTGTGCGGCGGGCTGGCCCATGCGACCGAGGTGCTGTTGATCGAGCCGCAGGGCGACCTGCATCCGTCGCTGCGGGCGAACTATGGCTTTCACCCGGCGGCGCGGTTCGTTCAGGCGGCCGTCGGGACCGTCGGAACGCTGACCCTGCACGGGGTGGATCCCGCGCTCTGGCCACGCCTGATCGTGCCTTATGCCACGGACTGGCCGGATTGGCGCGCACCAACGGGCATCGTGTCGGGGCGGCGCGACACGGTCGTCGACTGGATCGCCGCCCATGCGCCACCGGGTACCGACGCAGCGGCCGCGGTGCGCCGGATGGAGGTGCCCTGCCTGCCGCTGGGCGAAATCCTGTTGCAGGCGGGCTGGCCCGCCGCGATCGACGTGTTGCAGATCGACGCCGAAGGCTGCGAGGCGGCCGTTCTCGATGCCTGCGATATCGCCGTCTCACGTCCGGCGGTGATCTGGGTGGAGACCTGCAATCTGACCCCGCCGGACCGTGCCGCCTTGGATGCGGCGCTGGCTCCGGCCTATCACCTGCAGCCCTTCGCGCGCGACCTGCTGGCGATCCGCAAGCCCGGTTGACCGGCCCGCCGCGGCGCTGCGGCAAGCGTCCGAAAGGGCCTGCGCCCCGCTGTCACGGTCGCGCGACGGACCTGTCAATCGCCGCGTGCAGGGGTATGCTCCCGGCCATGTCGATCTGGTCCCGCATCACCGCCGCCCTTGCCGCCTTGCGCGATGGCCAACCGTTGTCGGCGGTGTTCGACCGGCTGCGCAGCCCGCCGGAACGGTCGGTAGCGTTCACCATCGCCGTGATCGCGCTGGGGGCCAAGATGGCAAAGGCGGATGGCGAGGTCACCCGGTCCGAGGTGACGGCCTTCCGCGAGGTGTTCCAGATCCCCCCCGGCGAGGAGGCGAACGCGGCGCGCGTGTTCAACCTTGCCCGGCAGGACGTGGCCGGGTTCGATGCCTATGCCCGGCGTATCGCGGCGATGTTCGGCGCCGGCCATCCGGCGCTTTGCGACCTGATGGAGGGGCTGTTCCACATCGCGCTGGCCGACGGGGATTACCACGAAGACGAGGACGCGTTCCTGCGTGACGTCGCGGGGATCTTCGGGCTGGACGATCTGCGGTTCCGCCGTCTGCGTGCCCGCTTCGTGGACGGTGCGGCGCGCGATCCCTACGCGGTTCTGGGTGTGTCGCCCGATGCCAGCGCGGCCGAACTGCGCGCGGCGTGGCGCGATCAGGTGCGCGACTGCCATCCCGACCGGCTGGCGGCGCGCGGCGTACCGGTCGAGGCGGTGAAGATGGCCGAACAGCGGCTGGTGGCGATCAATGCCGCGTGGGAAGAGGTCCGGGCGCAGCGGGCGTCCTGACTTTTTGGGCGCGCCGCATCCGGGGGCGCGCGGTCAGTCGTCCGGCATGGCGCGGCGCAGCGCGACCACGTCGGTTTCGGCCCCCAGCGCCTTGGCGAGCGACGCAAAGCGCGCCTGCGCAACCTCGCCGTAAAGCGCCATGGCCTGCGGTCCGATCGACAGCACCAGCCGCTTGCGGTTGGGATGCCAGCGGAGCGTGCCCATGTGATCGGCCTTCTGCGCCGTGAACATCGCGCCGAACCGCATGGCACGGCCAAGGATTTCCGCCTGCTTGACGTCCTCCGGTTCCAGCAGCGCGATGAGGTCCTCGAAGCGGCTGTCGGCGCTGCGCGTGCTCTTGTACCGGTGCATTAGCGACAAGCCGAGAAACACCCGTTCCGGATGGCTCAATCCGCCGAAATTCGCGCGGGTCGCGTAATCAAAGCACACGTCGCCGCGGTAATCGGGATGGCTGCGCCAGCTGACATCATGCAGCAGGCAGGCCGCACGGATCAGCCGCAGGCGCGATTCCGGCGCGCGGGCATAGATCGGGCGGATGAAGCGATAGAGCACCTTGCCGAAGCCCGGCACCCGCGCGTCCTTGGTCTCCGCGAATTGCGCGGCTTCGATCAGCGGGTCGCGGTCGCGCAGGACCTGCGGCATCTGTTCGTACAGCAATCCTTCGCGCAGACCATAGCTTGATACCGCGATCTCGCGCGGCTTGAGCACGCGCAGCACGCCCGCCAGCACTTCGGCCGCATAGGGCACCAGCGACAGCCGACTGCCCGCCACGCCGCTGACCGCCTTCAGCGCGACCGGGTCGGTATCGGCGATCCATTTCAGCGTGATGCGCAAGTCCGTGGGGCGCATCTGGTATTCGTGCAGGACCTTCAGCGGATAGTTGCGGCGGGACATGTCCAGCCGTGCGATCGCACGCCACGATCCCCCCACCAGGAACAGCCGGTCATGGAGCGTCCCCATCCGGGTCCGCAGGGTGTCCAGTTCGGCATCGATATGGGCGCGCATCGCCTTGCGCCCGCCGGGGATGTTGCGCAGCTTGAGCGGCCCAAGCGCGCTCGTGGCCCGCGCCCCCACGGCCCCGTCCGCCACATGCGCCAGTTCCATCGACGATCCGCCGATATCGCAGACCAGCCCTTCGGCGCGCGGCCAGCCCAGCAGCACCCCCTGCGCGGAAAGGCGGGCTTCTTCCGGGCCGTCGATCACGAACAGCGAAAGCCCCGTGACCCGCTCCACCTCGGCCCGGAACGCGTCGCCGTCGCTGGCCTCGCGCACGGCGGCGGTGGCCACGGCGGACAACGGTGCCAGGTCCAACCCTTCGGCCAGCGTCTGGAACCGGCGGATCGCGTCCAGCGCGCGGTTCTTGCCTTCGGGGTTGAGCCGCCCGGTGAGCGACATCCCGTCACCCAGTCCGCACATCACCTTTTCGTTGTAAAAATAGGCGGGGCTGCGCGCCGCCCCGTCGAAGATCACGAGCCGGACGGAATTCGACCCGACATCCACCACGCCCACCCGCGTGAGGTTGCGCACATCGGGATCACCAAACAGGGGACGCCCGAAAGGGCCCCATTCATCTGGATAATGTTTCACCGCGGCGTCCATGCTGCCTCCGCTGTTCCCCGGTAACCTGCCGCGCGTGCGCGGGCAGGGTCAACCGTCATTCGACATGTCCGGCACGGTGCCGCCGCGGGCCAGCCGCGGCACATCCGCCGCCCCGGCGGATCCGCGGCCCGACAGCGACGGGTTCTGCATGAAGAACCGGTGACAATTGAAGCCGGACGCGGCCGCTGCCCTGTCCCGCAGGAATTGCCCGTCGTGCTGCAACACCCAGCTTTGCGCGTCGTCCTGCAGGTTCGCCGCCATGATCTGGCTGACGATCTGTTCCTTCACGGTGGCGTTGTGACATTCGACCAGCGTTTCCACCCGGCGGCTGAGGTTCCGGCCCATCCAGTCCGCCGATGAAAAGAACACCCGCGCTCCGGGGGAGGGCAGGCCGTGCCCGTTGCCGAAACACACGATCCGCGAATGTTCCAGAAACCGGCCCACGATGGATTTGACGCGGATATTCTCGCTCAGCCCCTTGATGCCGGGGCGCAGCCCGCAGATGCCGCGGATCACGCACAGGACCTGCACGCCCGCGCAACCTGCGGCGTAAATCGCGTCGATCACCTCGGGTTCGATCAGCGCGTTCATCTTGATCCAGACATGCGCCGGGCGTCCGGCGCGGGCATGGTCGGCCTCGGCCTCAAGCATGGCAATGATGTTGGACTTCATGTCGATCGGGCTGATGGACAGGTTTTCCAGGCCCTGTGGCGGCGCGTAGCCGGACAGGTAGTTGAACACCTTGGTCGCATCGCGCCCCAACGCGTCGTCGCAGGTGAAGAACGACAGGTCCGTATAGATCCGCGCGGTGATCGGGTGGTAGTTGCCCGTGCCATAGTGGGAATAGGTCACCAGCCGATCGCCTTCGCGACGTACGACGCTGCTGATCTTGGCGTGCGTCTTGTAGTTCACGAAGCCGTAGACCACATGCGCGCCCGCGCGTTCCAGCGTGCGGGACTGGCGGATGTTCGCGGCCTCGTCGAAGCGGGCCTTCAATTCCACCAGCGCCGTGACCGACTTGCCGTCCTCCGCCGCTTCGCACAACGCCGCGACGATCGGGCTGTCGCGGGACGTGCGGTAGAGCGTCTGCTTGATCGCCAGCACGTCGGGGTCGTGGGCGGCCTGCGTCAGGAACCGCACCACCATGTCGAACGTCTCGTAGGGGTGATGCAGCAGCATGTCCTTCTGGCGGATCGCCGCGAACATGTCGCCGTCATGGTCCTGCACCCGTTCGGGTACCCGCGGCGTGTAGGACGGCCAGAGCAGGTCGGGCCGGTCGTCGATCACCAGTTCCTTCACGTCCACGATGCCGATCATCCCCGCGATCTCGATCACCTCGTCCTCGGTCACCCGCAGTTCGCGGCTGATGATGGCGCGCAAATCGGCAGGCGCGCCGGCGGAGATCTTGAGCCGAACGACCTCCCCCCGGCGGCGGCGCTTGAGCGCGGTTTCGAATTCGCGGACAAGGTCCTCGGCTTCCTCCTCGACCTCGAGATCGCTGTCGCGCAGCACCCGGAACTGGCAGTCGCCAACCAGCCGGTAGCCGGGAAACAGGCTGCCGAGATGCAAAAGCAGAAGGTCCTCAAGCAGCAGGTAACGACATTCGCCGGGCTTGCCGGGCAGGCGCACGAACCGGTTGATCTGCTGCGGGATCGGCAGAAGTGCGCGCAATTCCCTGCCGTCCGATTTTCGTTCCAGCATCAGGGCCTGCACGAGCCCGGTATTGGGAATGAACGGAAAGGGATGCGCCGGGTCTATGGCCAGTGGCGACAGGACGGGAAACACCTGCGTCAGGAACACCTGCTCCAGATAGGTGCGGTCGGTGCGGGTCAGCCGGTTGCGGGTGACGATCCGGATACCTTGGGCGTCCAGCTCGCGGCGCAGCTGGCTGAACACCCGCTGTTGCGACTGCATCAGCACGCGCGCATCGCGGTCGATCAGCACCAGTTGCTGCGCCGGGGTCAGCCCGTCGGCGGCGGGCGTCATGTTGCCCTCGCGCGCCAGTTCGCGCAGGCCCGCCACGCGCACGGTATAGAACTCGTCGAGGTTGTTGGCCGAGATCGACACGAACCGCAGCCTTTCCAGCAGCGGAACGTTCGGGTTTTCGGCTTCTTCCAGAACGCGCCAATTGAACGCCAGCCAGGACAGTTCGCGGTTGAAGAACCGCTCCGGCCCGGTCGGATCGAAGCCGTCAAGTGTCACGGGCGGCGGGCAGGGCGTGCCCAGGAAGTTCGCCGCACCACCCGTGCTGGCGGCGTGGGACAGGTCGGTCAGGGGCATTCGGTCCGGCTCATCTGCGCGAGAACGTCGGCCGCCATGGGCCGGGACACACGTTTCTGCCGATGAACCGCAGCCGCGTCAAGCGCTGCCACGACGCGGGCCGCGGCCGACAGCGACCTGTCCAGCCGTGCCACGATGAAACGCAACACATGATCGTCCAGCGCAAGCTGGCGTTCGTCGCACAGCTTGACCAGTGCCATGGCCAGAAGATGGTCGTCGGGCCGGTCCATCCGCGTCACGGGGCAGGCCCGCAGGCGACTGTCGAGATCCGGCAGCGCGACCCCCCATGTCCCCGGCATGTCCCGTGCCGTCATCAGCAGGGGTGCCCCGTCGGCATCGGCGCGGTTGATGAGGTGGAACAGGGCTTCTTCGGCTGCAGGGTCGCCCGCGACGGCATCGGCATCGTCAAGCGCATAGGCCGGGGCCGGATCGGGACGTGTGAAGCTTGCCCCCCGCACCAGGGGCACACCCCGCTCCGCCGCCCAGATCGCGGCAAGGTGGGTGCGCCCGGCGCCAGCCGGACCGGTGATCAGCATCCGCCGACCGGGCCAGTCCATCCACAGGTCGATTGCGGCAAACGCAGCTTCGTTGGACGGGGATACCATGAAATCCGCCCGCCCGAGCCGTGGGTCGGGAACGAGATCGAGCAGCAGCTGCGCCGGATCCATCAGCGGGTCGCCTCGTCCCCGGATGCCGTGTCGGTGGCCGGGTCCTGCGCCGCATCGCGTTCCAGCGCGGCAAGCCCCAGATACAGCCGCCCGTCGCGATACTCGGAGATGAGGAACCGCACGATCACACCGATCATGGCGGCGACCGGCACGGCCACCAACAGGCCAACGAAGCCGAACAGTGTCCCGAAGATCGTCAGCGCGAACAGAAGCCAGACCGGGTGCAGACCGATGGATTCGCCCACCAGCTTGGGTGTGAGGATATTGCCTTCGACGAACTGCCCGAAAAAGAAGATGCCGGCGATCACCGCGATCATCACGGGGTCGCCCCAGAACTGGAACAGCGCCAGACCGATGGCCAAAGCACCGCCCGCCAGCGCGCCGACGAAGGGGATGAACGACACGAGCCCCGCGAACGCGCCGACGACAAGGCCGAAGTTCAACCCCGCCAGCATCAGCGTGATCGAGTAGAACAATCCCTGAATCAGGCAGACCAGCCCCTGGCCCCGCAGGAAACCCGCCAGCGTGTCGTCGATTTCTGAGGCAAGCTGCCGCACGACCGCAAGATGATCGAGGGGGACGAGACTGTCGATGCGGGCAACCATCGTGTCCCAGTCGTTCAGCAGATAGATCGACACCACCGGGACGATCACGATCAGCGTGACCACGTTGAACAGGTTCAGCACAGACCCGAGCACGCCCTCCAGCACCTGGACCGCGCGGTCGCGGATGGTGTCGCCGATCCCGGGCAGGGTCTGGTCAAGGGATGTGGTTTCGTCGAGCAGATAGGGGAACCGCTGTTCCAGAAACATGCGCAGATCGCCGACGAGCTGGGGCGCGATCTGGACCAGTTCCACCGCCTGCCGGATCAGCGTCGGGACCACGATCAGCAGCATCACCACCGTCAGCAGCAGCAGGACCACGCTGATGACCACGGTCGCGAGCACCCGCGACAGTCCCAGCCGTTCCAGCCTGTCGGCGATCGGATCGAGCAGGTAGGCGATCGCGCCGCCCAGCACGAAGGGCAAAAGCACATCCCCGAGAAACCACAGCACCGCCAGGAATACCGCTGCCGCGATGCCCCAGTATTTCGCCTGTTCGCGCGCCGGAAGTGCCATGCCGCCCCCTTGATCCTGTGCGCCCTTCATCGCCCATCGACCCTCGGCGTGCAAGCCGCCGGTCTTCTGCGCACGGGATATTCAGGTATCGTCACCGGTCGCAAGGGCGTCGGCGGGCGCTTGTGCGCTCGGGTCAATTCGCCTAAGCGCGACGGCGTGCATCAACGCTGCAAAAGGGGTCCCCATGCGCCTGTCCCGCTATTTCCTGCCCGTGCTCAAGGAAACGCCGTCGGAAGCCCAGATCGTCAGCCATCGGCTGATGCTGCGGGCGGGGATGATCAAGCAGGCACAGGCCGGCATCTATTCGTGGCTGCCGCTGGGATTCAAGGTGCTCAAGCGGATCGAACAGATCGTCCACGAGGAACAGGCCCGCGCAGGTCATATCCCGGTGCTGATGCCGACGCTGCAATCGGCGGACCTGTGGCGCGAAAGCGGGCGCTACGACGATTACGGCGAAGAAATGCTGCGCATCAAGGACCGGCACGGGCGCGACATGCTGTACGGCCCCACGAACGAGGAACTGATCACCGACATCTTCCGCGCCCATGTGGGAAGCTACAAGGACCTGCCGCTCACGCTCTATCACATCCAGTGGAAATTCCGCGACGAGGTCCGCCCAAGGTTCGGCGTGATGCGGGGTCGCGAATTCCTGATGAAGGACGGCTACAATTTCGACCTGACGAAGGACGCGGCGCTGCATGCCTACAACCGCCATCTGGTCACCTATCTGCGGACCTATGAACGCATGGGGCTTCAGGCGATCCCGATGCGCGCCGCAAGCGGCCCCATCGGCGGCGACGATACCCATGAGTTCCTCGTGCTCGCCGACACCGGCGAATCCGAGGTGTTCTATGACAGCGCCATCACCGACCTGAAATTCGGCGACCGCGAGATCGATTATGACAGTGTCGCGCAGTGCCAGGCAGTGCTGGAGGAGTTCACCTCACGCTATGCCCGCACCGACGAAACCCACGATGAGGCGGTGTTCGCCAATGTGCCCGAAGACCGCCGCCGCCGCGCGCGCGGGATCGAGGTGGGTCAGATCTTCTATTTCGGGACCAAGTATTCCGACGCGATGGGGGCCATCGTCGTCAACGAGAAACAGGAACGCGTGCCGGTCCACATGGGCAGTCATGGCATCGGCGTCAGCCGTCTTGTGGGCGCGATCATCGAAGCCAGCCACGACGACAAGGGCATCATCTGGCCCGAAGGGGTCACGCCGTTCCATTGCGGGATCGTGAACCTGAAGCAGGGCGATGCCGCGGCGGACGCGGCCTGCGAGCAGCTTTACGGCGCACTGACCGCGCGGGGGCTGGAGCCGCTCTACGACGACCGTGCCGAACGGGCGGGAGGCAAGTTCGCGACCATGGACCTGATCGGCCTGCCGTGGCGCATCACCGTGGGTCCGCGGGGGCTGGCAACCGGCGTGGTGGAACTGACATCACGCCGGACGGGCGACAGCGTGGAACTGACGCCGGAAGCGGCCGTCGCGCGGGTCG
Source organism: Meridianimarinicoccus sp. (assembly GCA_036770665.1). Lineage (GTDB taxonomy): Bacteria > Pseudomonadota > Alphaproteobacteria > Rhodobacterales > Rhodobacteraceae > Meridianimarinicoccus. Next base: position 3,633 of record DAIPIS010000038.1, on the reverse strand, counting down.
CGGAGATATACGCGCGCCATGCCTGAACCGGGCAAGCCCGAGGGCCAGGCAAGAACGAGAACCATGCAAAAAAGATCGTCTGAACGTCTTTTCTGTCTTCTCCATGTCGAAAACTGCGGCCATCGTTCCGCTGCGTGAAGCAGGACGCTTCACGAGCTTTCAGTGATGGACAGACCACATGACAAACCGACTTCTGGCCGAATTCGTCGGCACCTTTTGGCTGGTCTTTGGCGGCTGCGGTGCCGCCGTGCTCGCGGCGGGCGTGCCGGACGTGGGCATCGGCTATTTGGGCGTCAGTCTCGCCTTCGGGCTGACCGTGATGACCATGGCCTATGCGGTGGGCCACATTTCCGGCGGACATTTCAATCCCGCCGTGACGCTTGGCCTCGCCGTGGCGGGCCGGTTCGAATACCGGGACATGCTGCCCTACTGGGGCGCGCAAACAGCGGGCGCGATTGCAGCGGCGACGGTACTGTTCGTGATCGCGTCGGGGCAGGCCGAATTCGCCGGCACGGGCGGGTTCGCGACCAACGGGTACGGTTCCGGTTCGCCGCAGGGCTATTCGCTGATGTCCGCGCTGCTGATCGAGGTGGTGCTGACCGCGATGTTCCTCGTGATCATCCTCGGCTCGACCTCGGCCAAGGCACCGGCCGGGTTCGCGCCCATCGCCATCGGGCTTGGCCTGACCCTGATCCACCTGATTTCCATCCCTGTCACGAACACGTCCGTCAATCCGGCGCGGTCCACGGGTGTTGCGCTGTTCGCGCAGACAGGGGCGTTGTCGCAACTGTGGCTGTTCTGGCTGGCCCCGCTTGCCGGTGGTGCGCTTGGCGCGGTGATCTGGGGCGCGCTCAACCGCGACACCGTCGCATCGGCCCCGGCGACCCCGCCCGGAATGGACCCGGCCTGACGGATTGACGGGCGCGCCGCGGCGCGACAGAAGGGGGGGCAGCCAGCAGGAGACTGCCCCCCGTGCCCAATCCCAGACCTTTTGCCGCCTACGAATGGCTGATCGCGTGGCGGTACCTGCGCGCGACGCGGGCAGAGGGCGGGGTCAGCGTGATGACCTGGATTTCCTTCATCGGGATCATGCTGGCGGTCTTCGCGCTGATCGCGACACTGGCGGTGCGGTCCGGGTTCCGGACGGAATTCGTCGACACGATCCTCGGCGCGAACGCGCACGCAACCTATTACAGCTTCACCCGCACCACCGAAGACGGCACCAGCACCAACACGCTGGATGACTTTGCCGAGCGCGCGGCGGTGCTGCGAACCGTGCCGGGCGTGACCCATGCGGCTCCGGTGGTGCGGGGGCAGGTTCTGGCCGGGGCGGGCGGGCGCAACCTCGGCGCGCAGGTCGTGGGCATGGCGGGCGACGATGTCGCCGCCCTGCCGCGGATCGTCACCGACGACATGGGGCAGGGCGATTTCACCCGCTACGATGCGGGCGTCGCCGTGGGCACTGGCATCGCGCGGCAACTGGGGCTGACGGTGGGTGACAGCATCAAGCTCATTTCGCCGGACGGCGCGCGCACGCCGTTCGGCACGTCGCCGCGCGTGGGCGTCTACGAGGTCGTCTATATCTTCTCCGCCGGGCGGTACGACATCGACGCCACGCGCATCTACATGCCCTTTGCCGAGGCACAGTCCTATTTCAATCGCGACGGCGTGGCGGACGAAATCGAACTTCTGCTCGCCGACCCCGAAGCACTGGCCGACGTCATGCCGCGCCTGTGGCAGGCGGCCGGGCCGGGCGGCGCGTTCCAGACCTGGCAGGACCGTTCGGGCGCGTTCCTGCGCGCGCTCGAGGTCGAGGACAACGTGATGTTCGTGATCCTGTCGGTGCTGGTGCTGATCGCCGCCATGAACATCGTGTCCGGGCTGATCATGCTGGTGAAGAACAAGCAGACCGACATCGGGATCCTGCGCACCATCGGGCTGACCGAAGGCGCGGTGCTGCGGGTCTTCTTCATCTGCGGTGCCGCCGTGGGCGTGGTGGGCACGCTGGCGGGCGTGGTGCTGGGCTGCCTGTTCGCCATCTACATCGACCCGATCTTCGCACTGGTGAACGGTGTGTCAGGTGGCGGGGTCTGGGATCCGGCAATCCGGGGGATCTACTACCTCCCCGCGCAATTGCGGGTCGAAGACGTGCTGACCGCGATGGCGCTGTCGCTCGGCCTGTCCTTCGTCGTCACGATCTTCCCGGCCCGGCGCGCGGCGCGCATGAACCCGGTGGAGGCGCTGCGCCATGGCTGATCCTGCGCTGGACCTGCGCGGGGTCGTGCGCGTCTACAACCGTGGGAGCGTGGCCGAAGTGGCGGTGCTGCGGGGGATCGATCTGACGCTCGCAGTCGGCGAGACCGCCGCGCTGGAAGCTCCGTCGGGCGCCGGAAAGTCGACCCTGCTGCACATCGCCGGCCTGCTTGATCGCGCGGATGCCGGAACGGTGCGGATCGGCGGTCAGGATGTGGCGGGCCTTGGTGATCGCGCCTGCACGGGGCTGCGACGCGCCACGATCGGGTTCGTCTACCAGTTCCATCACCTGCTGCCGGAATTCTCCGCGCTGGAGAACGTGGCGCTGCCGCAGATGGTTGCGGGTGTTGGGGGCGGTGCCGCGCGCGCGCGGGCGGCCGACCTGCTCGACCGCGTCGGTCTGTCCGCCCGCGCGGGGCATCGGCCCGCGGCCTTGTCGGGGGGGGAACAGCAGCGCGTGGCGTTCTGCCGGGCGCTCGCCAATCGCCCGCGACTTTTGCTGGCGGATGAACCGACCGGGAACCTTGATCCCGCGACGGCGGATCAGGTGTTCGGCGTGATGCTCGGACTTGCGCGCGACGAGGGGCTTGCAGCACTGGTGGCCACCCACAACCCGGATCTTGCCGCGCGCATGGATCGCCGGTTGCGGCTGATCGGCGGTGCCGTGGTGCCCGCCTGAATGCGCGAGCGTTGTGCGCGGCCCGACGCGTGTTAGGGTAGCGAAAACGGGCAGGAGAAGAACAATGAAGCGTCGGGCAGTTTTCATCATCGTAGTCGTGGGTCTGGTGGTGGCAGCGTGTCAGAACGTCCCCACGACCGAGGTCGAGGTGGCGCGACAGAACTACGTCGACTATTGCGCCGCGTGCCACGGCGCAGACGGGCGCGGGGCCGCGTCCTTGAATGTGCCGCCGCCGGATTTGACCACGCTGAGCGCCCGCAACGGCGGGACCTTCCCGCTGGTCGCGGTGATGAGCCAGATCGACGGATACACCCGCGGCGCCGGGGCGATGCCGGAATTCGGGGCGTACCTGCTGGATGACCGGACCGTCCTTGTGGAAACATCGCCCGGGGTCCAGACGCCGACGCCCGAACGGCTTGTGGCGATGGCGCGGTATCTTGAAAGCTTGCAGCGTTAGCGCGCGGCGACGTCGGTTTCTGGCATCGTTCCGGAAATCTCGAGGATCAGCTTGCGCTTGACGGCTTCGGCGAAGCTGGCGCGGCTGTCGGCGGTGATGACGAAGGAATTTCGGCCGCCGATGATGCGGGTGCGGTACTGGGATTCGAGATCGCGGGTTTCGGCGCGGCCGGAGGGGCAGTCGCGGCAGAGGATGGCGAGGCCGTTGATGGTGATCCCGGCGTCCAGAACGGTGTTGCGTGCAG
>DAIPIS010000037.1:4947-16705 GCA_036770665.1 Meridianimarinicoccus sp. | reverse complement strand
TCCTTGAAGTCGAAGGCCTTCATGAAATCTTCGGACGAGGCGAAGAACAGCTGCCCTTCGACTGCATAGGTGCGGTGCCGCCCGTCCGGGCTGATCGTGGTGGTGACCCGGAACAACTGGCTGATCTTCCATGCGAAGAAGATACCTGACAACAGCACGCCGACCAGCACCCCGATCGCAAGGTTGTGGGTGTAGACCACGAAGAACACCGTGGCCAGCATCACGATGGACGACGATTTCGGATGCTCGCGCAGGTTCTTGATCGATGACCACGAGAACGTGCCGATGGCCACCATGATCATGATCGCCACCAGCGCCGCCATGGGGATGATCGCCACGATATCACCAATCACGACGACCATGAGCAGCAGATAGACCCCGGCGGCGAAGGACGACAGCCGCCCCCGCCCGCCGGATTTTACGTTGATGATCGACTGGCCGATCATGGCGCAGCCCGCCATGCCGCCGATGAACCCGGTCGCGGTGTTGGCGATGCCCTGGCCGATGCACTCCTGGTTGCGGTTCGACGACGTGTCGGTCAGGTCGTCCACGATGGTCTGCGTCATCAGGCTTTCCAGCAACCCGACGATGGCAACGGCGAGCGCGTAGGGAAAGATGATCTGCAGCGTTTCGAAATTCAGCGGGATGTCCGGGATCAGGAACACCGGCAGCGTGTCGGGCAGATCGCCCATGTCGCCCACTGTGCGCACATCCAGCCCCAGCGCCAGCGCCAGAACCGTCAGCACCACGATGGTGACCAGTGGTGACGGCACCGCCGTGGTCAGTCGTGGAAAGAGATAGATGATCGCAAGGCCAAGCGCCACGAGCACAAAGGTCAGCGGGGCAACCTCGCGCGGGTCAAGCTCTGGCAACTGGGCGAGGAAGATCAGGATCGCCAGCGCATTCACGAAGCCGGTGATGACTGACCGCGACACGAAGCGCATCACGAAGCCCAGTTTCAGAATGCCTGCGCCGATCTGCAACAACCCCGCCAGCACGGTGGCGGCAAGCAGGTATTCCAGCCCATGGTCGCGCACCAGCGTCACCATCAGCACGGCGGTCGCGGCGGTGGCGGCGGAGATCATGCCGGGCCGCCCGCCCGCGATCGCGGTGATGACGGCGATCGAGAACGACGCGTAAAGCCCGACTTTCGGATCGACCCCCGCGATGATCGAGAACGCGATGGCCTCGGGGATCAGGGCAAGTGCCACGACGAGGCCGGAGAGAAGATCGCCGCGGATGTTGTCCGTCCAGTCGCGGCGATAGGCGGAAAGTGAAATCATGAAATAGGTGTCCCAAGGCCGGGGCGCTGCGCCCGGTCGATCAGGTCGGTCTGTCCTGTCATGGTCCGGCGGATCGGCGGCCGGAAGAGCCACCCGGGATTTGCACCCAGGTCCGGTTTTGCGGTGCAGCATAGGCAGGCGGCACGAAAACGCAACCCGCGTTGCCGCATGAATCTGCGCTCCTTCGTGCAGCCCGAACGGCGCGTGAGATCAACGAGCGAGGCCCAGCGTCTCCAGCCGCGCCACCGTCTGCGGCAGCCGGTCGTGCCTGTCGCGCACTTCGAGGATCAGGCGCGGTGTGGACGGGCTGCGCGCCAGCGCCGCGAAGATGGCGGGCCAGGGGAGGATGCCTTCGCCCGGGTGCCAGTGCCGGTCCGCGTATCCATCGGCGTCCTGCAGGTGGACATGGCCCAGGTGCGCGCCTGCCTGCGCGATGAAATCCACCACCGGCGGCGCGCCGAAGCGGCCATGGGCCAGCGCCGCGTGGCCGGTATCGATGGACAGTGCGAGGTTCGGGTGGCCGATGGTGCGCACCGCCTGGGCGCGGTGCTGCGGGTCGGTGTCCTCGATGTTTTCCAGCATCAGGGTGCAGCCGATGTCCGCCGCGCGCGCCAGCACCGGCGCGAGGCAATCGGCCATGGCGGCGATCATGCCGTCGTGGAGGCCGGAAAAGTTGTCGCGGTTCAGCAGGTGCCAGCAGGTGAACGGGCTGTGCACGACCATGTGGGTGCCGCCAAGCGCCTCAGCGATGTCCAGCCCTGTCAGCAGGCGGCGCTGGATCACGGCGCGGATGTCGCGGTCCGGGTTCGACAGGTCCAGCCCGAAGAACGGCCCGTGGATGCCCCGCGGTCCGTCATGCCCCGCAAGTGCCGCCCGCCAGTCCGCCACCAGATCGGCGGTATCGCCCGCGATCACGTCCGGTCCGATGAAATCCTGAATCTCGATGGCGCGGCCGGGCCCGATGATCCAGTCGCGCAGGGCATCGAAGGCCGGTCGGTTCAGGGCGACGCCCAGCAGGGGCAGGGGGAACGGGGTCATGGCAACTCCGGGCAAGAGACGACGGGCACAGGCCGCAGCCTGCACGAAACGGCTGCGGAAGGGAACATGGCGGAACCGGGCACGCTGCGCGGTCAGTCCGGATCGGCAAGGGGCCGCAGGGCGCCCGCGATGATCCCGGTGGCCCGTTCGGTGGCCGCGGCATCGAAACGCAGCGGGCTGAGTGCGGACCGCGTCTGCTGGTCGAACCCGTGGGTCACGCCGTCGATCACGGTCAGGTCGATGGGGTAGCCGACGCCGTCCATGCGGCGGGCAAGCTCGCGGCAGGGCACGTCGCCGGTGATCGCGTCGCCCGCGACAAGGATCATCGTGACCTGTCCCGGCCAGTCCCAGCCTCGGGCACCCGCGCGGCTGGCCGCACCGCAATAGGGGTAAAGCGTGATCGCCGCGCGCAGGCCGACCCGCGCCGCTGCCGCTGTCTGCTCGGGCCACGCGGTCAGGCCGGGTGGCGGGTCGGTGCCGTCGGTCAACGTGAGGAAATCGAGCACCGTCCAGCCGCCATGGGACGCCCCCAGCACCGCGAGCCGGGACGGGTCCACGGCGGGTTCTGCGCGCAGATGGGCCAGCGCGACTGCCAGATCACCCGCCCGTTCCGCGCCGGTCAGTTGCTGGCCCGCGCAGACCAGCCGCCACGCTTCGTAGTCGTCGAGGTTGCGGGGGGTGTGGCTGTCGACGATCAGCGTGGCAAAGCCCATGGCGCGGGCGGCATCGGCCCAGCGGTCCATGTTGTCGCGCACCCCGTCGCAACCCGACAGCAGCACCAGTGCGGGATGCGGGGCTGGTCCATCCGGCAGCGCCAGCCGCCAGTGCGGGGCCAGCAGCGCCAGCCGTTCGACGGGGCTTTCGGCGAAGAGCACGATCCCCGTGACCTGCCGCGCGGTGTTCCCGGCGACGCCCAGCAGGAGCACCAGACCGAGCGCCAGTGCCGCCCATGCGGCGCGGCGCAACCGGATGGCCCGCGTCGTGCGGCGCATCAGGGCCGCCCGTGCGGTCTGGCGCACCGGATCGGGTGCTGCCGTGCGGCGGCGCGGATCGGGTTTGTGATGGAGCACATCAGAACGGGTCTGGCCGGACGGCGAAGATCGCCTTCAGCTCGGCCGCGCGGTCGGGGGACCAGCCTTCGGGGTCCACGACCGCGGCCCAGGCGTCGATGTAGTCGGGGGCGATGTAGAAATGACCATAGCCGGGCACCTGCAGCGATATCGCCATGTCGAGCGCCAACTGGAACATCGTCACGACCGGAAACCAGCGGAACTCGGGGGCCACGTCGAAGGCGCGGGGCGGGTCCATCCACGCGGGGCGCTGCAGACCCGACGCGAAGGTGAAGCTGACGATGGCATCGGTGCCGTAATGCAGGAACACGAGCCGCATCGGCCCCCAGGGCGCATCGGCCTGATCCAGCCCGCCCTGCTGGTTGGCCACGCGCGCGAGCGACCCGTTGCCGAAGCGCGGCCGCCAGTCGGGGCTGTCCGGGCGGCGGTTGTCGCGCACGTGCTGCCAGAGCGGCGACAGGAACGGAGACCCGGCCCACATCGCGCCGTCGATCGGATCGGCCAGGATGTCCAGCAGCGGCAGCGCGATCTGGGTGTTGAACGCGCCCTGGCTCAGGCCGTGGACATAGAGCTTCGGGCGGCCGTCGCGGGGCAGGGTGGTCCAGTGATCGTAGACCGCGTCGAACAGCGCGCGGGCCTGTTCGACCCCGGCCTCGGGTGCCACCATCAGGGACAGGACGGAGGTCAGATAGGAATACTGCACCGATACCGTCGCCACGTCGCCGCCCAGCATGAAATCCAGCGTGTCATGGGCGCCGGGGTCCATCCAGCCGGTGCCCACGGGCACGGTCACCACAAGTGCTGCGCGGTCGAACCCGCCCGCGCGGATCAGCTCGTCGAGTGCTGTGCGGGCGCGCGCCTCGGGGGTGTCGGCGGCGCGGCGGCCCACGTAGACGCGGATCGGGTCCATGGCGCCCGGGCCGGTGAATTCCGCGATCTCGGCGGCGGTGGGGGTGCGGGCGACGAAGGATCGGCCCCAGCGGCCCATCTCGTCCCAGTCCACCAGGCTGGCGGCGCTGCCGGTGATGCCCGGGTCCGTGGGGGCGGGAATGTCCGGGTCGATCAGCGCATCGGCGGCGGCAAAGGACGCGTCGGCAAGCGCCAGCGCGCGGCGCAGCACGACCCCGTCGATCAGCGCCCAGAACAGCCAGCCCACGAGCGCCACCGCGATCACCAGCCCCACGCGCGGCGGCACCACGCGCCCCAGTGCCCGCCCGACCCGCCGCGCGGCCAGCCCGAACAGCCGCGCCAGCGCGAACAGGCCAAGCGCCACGACAAGTCCGGTGGCGGCGATGGTCAGCGGGTAAATCCCGTCGACAGGGTCCAACTCCATCATCCGGCGGGTCGCGTTCTGCCAGTCGGCGGCGCGCATCAGCCCGTATCCGGCCGACCCCAGTGCCACGACCCCCGCCGCGGCCATCGCCCAGCCGCCCAGCCGCGTGCGCGGCAGGCCCATGAAGCGCCACAGCCACGTGACCGCCATGCCGATCTCGTGCCCGATCGCGGCAAGAACCCCGGCGAGTACGCCCTGCATCACAGGATCGCGCGGCAACAGCGATGGCGTCAGGGCGGCCAGGAAGAACAACCCGGCCAGTACGAGCCCGACAGCGCAGACCGGACCGGGCCGCGGGATCTCGGGCCGCGCGTCGCGGAGCGGCGGCCGTCTGCGCCTGTGCGGATCGGGTCGCGTGGCGGCCATGCCGGGCTCCTGTGATCAATCTGAGCGGTGCGTATCATGCGGCCTGCGTGTCTGCCAAGCTGCCGCTGTGTCCGCTGCCCGAGGTCGGACGACGCCGAGCACGGCAGGCATTCGGACCGGGTTCGACTCGGTCTCGGACGCCGAAGGCGCGGGCCCCGATTCTGCGTGTCGCCCTTTTTCGCGGCACGCGGCGCCCGTGCGGTCGTGCGCCTGCGTCCAACACCGCGCGCAGGCGGGCGCACATGGGCGGAGGCCTGACCGGTCACGAAACCGGGGCTTGTCGCGGAACGGCGTCGGGAAAGTTGTCAGGTCAGATCAGATTTTTAAAATGATAAATAACAATAGCTTGGTTGAAGTCAGGCCGAATTGGTCGGTGCGGCATGACGCTTGTCATAAAACCATCACAAAAATGTTGCATAGGCATCACTGAAAATGCCTAGGCCGCGTCTAGAGCCGGGGAAGCCCGGTTCACGCATAAATCAGGAGTTACCATGACTGTAACCAAATTCACCACATCGGTCATCGCCATCGTCGCGCTGACGGCTGGTGCTGCCGCCGCACGCGACCAGGTGCAGATCACCGGATCGTCGACCGTGCTTCCCTATTCGACCATCGTCGCCGAAGCCTTCGGCGAGAACTTCGACTTCCCGGGTCCCGTTGTCGAAGGTGGCGGTTCGGGTGCAGGCCGTCAGAAGTTCTGTCTGGGCGTTGGCGCCAACACCGTCGACATCGCGAACTCCTCCAGCCGCATCACCCAGAAAGACCTGAACAACTGCGCCGCCAACGGCGTGCCCGAGGTCATGGAAGTGCGGTTCGGCTATGACGGCATCGTGTTTGCTTCGGCAGTCAACGGTCCGGAATTCGCACTGACCCCGTCGGACATCTATAACGCGATCGGCGCGCAGGTGCTGAAGGATGGCGCGATCACCGCGAACACCTACAATACCTGGAGCGAATTCAACGCAGACCTGCCGAACCAGCCGATCCTGGTTCTGTCGCCCGGCACCAAGCACGGCACCCGCGAAGTGTTCGACGAGCGCGTGATCCTGACCGGCTGCGAAGACAGCGGCGCAATGGCGGCATTCATGGCCGGTGGCATGGACGAAGATGCAGCTGAAGACGCCTGCACCACGATCCGCACCGACGGCAAGAACGTCGACATCGACGGTGACTACACCGAGACGCTGGCGCGTCTGGACGCCGACACCAATGCCATCGGTGTTTTCGGCCTGTCGTTCTACCAGAACAACACCAACAAGCTGCGTGTTGCCACGATGAACGGCATCGTCCCCTCGGCCGAAAGCATCGCTTCGGGTGAATACCCGGTGTCGCGCCCGCTGTTCTTCTACGTCAAGGTAGCGCACCTCGACGTGATCCCGGGCCTTCAGGAATACGTCGACTTCTTCGTGTCTGACGACATGGCCGGTCCGAACGGCCCGCTGGCTCAGTATGGCCTCGTGTCCGACCCTGAACTGGCCGCAACCCAGGCTGCCGTTTCGGCACGCACCGCAATGGGCGCGCTGGAATAATCCAAGGTACTGCGGGGCGGCTTCGGCCGCCCCGTCCCCATCCTCATGGTTCGGTCAGGATCATCATGGCACTTTCCCTTCTGCTTCTGATTGTTGCGATCATCGGAACCGCCGGATTTGTTCTTTCCCGTCAGCGTGTTCTCGCTCAGGTCAGTGGCAATGTGCGCGCCCTTCATTCCCTTCCCAATTATTACGGCTGGCATGGCTTGGTGATGGCAGTCGTCCCCGCCATTCTTGTGCTTGCCATGTGGCTGATTGCTCAGCCCATCCTTGTCGAACGCCAGCTCGTTCGCTTCATCCCGACAGAGATGCAGGAAGATCCGACCGCCCGCACCCTCTTCATGGCGGATGTCCGTCGCGTTGCGGCGGGGCTTGAAACGGCGATCCAGCGCGGCGCCATCACCGCCGAACAGGCAATCGAGTTGCCGCCCGAAGCGGTGCGCGGCGCATTGGCCAGCGCCCGGGTTGCGCTCGGCTCCGAGGTGTCGACGCAAGTGCTTGACGCCGCACAGGATTATCGCGTGATCGTTTCGAAAGGTGCCTTGTGGCGCACGGTACTGACCCTGATCGTGTCGCTGGCCGGCGTCGCCTATGCGATCAGGGCCACTGCGCCCGCGTTTCGCGCGCGCAACCGCGTGGAAATCGTCGTTCAGGGTCTCCTGATCCTTGCGTCGACCATCGCCATTCTGACGACCGTGGGCATCGTGATGTCGATGCTGACCGAGTCGATCCGTTTCTTCACGATGTACCCGATCGGGGACTTCTTCTTTGGCTTGACCTGGTCGCCGAATTTCCGGGGCAACAGCCAGCTTGCACTTATTCCGCTGTTGTGGGGCACGCTGTACATCAGCTTTGTGGCGATGGTCGTTGCCGTGCCGACCGGCATCTTTACCGCGATCTACCTGGCTGAATATGCCAGCCCGCGGGTGCGTGCCATTGTAAAGCCGCTGATCGAGGTGATTGCGGGCATCCCGACCGTGGTTTTCGGTCTGTTTGCCTTGGTCACCGTTGGCCCACTGCTGCGCGACTACCTTGCCGTGCCGCTTGGCCTTGGAAACTCGGGCTCGTCGGTGATGACGGCAGGTCTCGTGATCGGCATCCTGAACATCCCGTTCATCTCGTCGCTGGCCGATGACATCATCAACGCCGTTCCCCAGGCGATGCGCGACGGCTCCTACGGGCTTGGTGCCACCAAGTCCGAAACCATCCGCCAGGTCATCCTGCCGGCAGCGCTGCCCGGGATCGTCGGTGCCGTCATGCTGGCGGCCAGTCGTGCGATCGGCGAGACGATGATCGTGACGATGGGCGCGGGGGCCTCGGCCGCGCTCGACCTCAATCCCTTTCAAGCGATGACCACGATCACGGTGAAGATCGTGAGCCAGTTGACGGGAGACGGCGAATTCAACTCGCCCGAGACGCTGGTCGCCTTTGCCCTCGGGATGACCCTGTTCGTCATCACGCTCGGGCTGAACATCTTCGCGCTCTACATCGTGCGCAAGTACAAGGAGCAGTATGAATGACCGACGCAACAACGGGCGCGATCCCTGCCTCTGCCCCAACGCCCAAGCCCAAGTCGTCGCTGCTGACGGTCGATGCTCTGACCAAGAAGCGCAACGCGTCCGAGACCCGCTTCAAGTACTACGGCATTGTCGCGATCCTCGTAAGTCTCTCGACCCTCGCCTTCATGCTCTATACGATCTTCAACGACGGTGTGGGGGCGTTCCAGCAAGCTAAGCTGTCATTCCCGATCACACTGGATGCGGAGCGGTTGGATCCGAACGGCAGCCGGGTGCGCGAAGACATGATGCGTGTAACGACGATCGGCTACGCGTCCCTTCTGGGCGAGGCGCTGAACGACGAAGTCGCCGCGCGCGGAATTCAGGTCGAAGGGCTGAACTCCGGGATGGTTGCCGGCATGATCTCGCGCGATGCGGCGGCACAGGTTCGGAATCGGGTTCTGGCCGATCCGTCGCTGCTGGGCCAGACCATCGACATCGAAGTCTATGCGACCGGTCGCATAGACGGCTATCTGAAGGGGCGTGTCACCCGGGATACTGCTGCCCGAGATTCGAACGTGAGTGTCGAACAGCTTGATCTTGCGGACGAGTTGCGCACAGCGGGCATTTTGACCACAGGTTTCAATCGCGGTTTCCTGACCAACCCTGATGCGTCGGATCAACGGCCTGAGTCTTCGGGTCTGGGTATTGCGATCATCGGCTCCCTCTACATGATGTCGATGGTTCTGGTCTTTTCGCTGCCCGTCGGTATCGCAGCTTCGATCTATCTGGAGGAGTTCGCGCCGAAAAACACCCTTACCGACATCATCGAGATCAACATCTCCAACCTGGCTGCGGTGCCGTCGATCGTGTTCGGAATCCTCGGCCTTGCGATCTTCATCAACTTCATGGGCCTGCCACAATCGTCCACGCTGGTCGGCGCGCTCGTGATCACGTTGATGGTGTTGCCGACGATCATCATCGCGACCCGCGCCTCCCTGCGCGCGGTGCCTCCTTCCATCCGGCAGGCGGCGCTTGGGGTCGGGGCATCCAAGATGCAAACCGTGTTTCACCATGTGCTGCCGCTGGCCATGCCGGGTATCCTGACCGGCACGATCCTTGCGCTGGCGACGGCACTGGGCGAAACGGCGCCGCTCCTGCTGATCGGCATGGTGGCCTTCGTGACCAACTTTCCGAGTGGCCCGCTGGACGGCGGTGTCCTTGACCCTGCGACTGCCCTACCGGTGCAGGTCTATTCCTGGGCCTCGCGGTCCGACCCCGCTTTCATCGAACGCTCTTCCGGAGCGATCATCGTGTTGCTGGCATTCCTCGTCGTGATGAACGCCGGTGCCATCCTGTTGCGCCGCCGCTTTGAACGCCGCTGGTAAAAGGGGTCCAGAACCATGAACGACATGCGAATTTTGGAGAGAAAAGTGGACACGAACGAGAACAAGATCGCGGCGCGCAATGTGCAGGTGTATTATGGCACCACGCATGCGCTCAAGGACGTGAATGTCGATATCCTCGACAAGACCGTCACCGCCTTCATCGGTCCGTCGGGCTGCGGCAAGTCCACCTTTCTGCGCTGCCTGAACCGGATGAACGACACCATTCCGTCCTGCCGGGTGGAAGGATCGATCGAGCTCGACTCCGAAGACATCTATGACCGCGCGGTCGATCCGGTGCAGTTGCGCGCCAAGGTCGGCATGGTGTTCCAGAAGCCGAATCCCTTTCCCAAGTCGATCTACGACAATGTCGCCTACGGGCCCAAGATCCACGGGCTGACCCGCAACAAGGCCGAGCTGGACGAGATCGTCGAAAGCTCGCTGCGCAAGGCCGCGTTGTGGAACGAAGCCAAGGATCGCCTGCAAGCGCCGGGGACCGGCCTGTCGGGTGGCCAGCAGCAGCGCCTGTGCATCGCACGGGCCATCGCGACGTCGCCCGAAGTTCTTCTGATGGACGAACCCTGCTCGGCGCTTGACCCCATCGCCACCGCGCAGGTCGAGGAACTGATCGACGAGTTGCGCAGCCAGTTCTCGGTTGTTATCGTCACCCACTCCATGCAGCAGGCGGCGCGCGTCAGCCAGAAGACCGCGTTCTTCCATCTCGGGCATCTTGTGGAGCTTGGTGAAACCAGCGAGATCTTCACCAATCCGAAGGATCCGCGCACCGAAAGCTACATCACCGGCCGCATCGGCTGAACCAGAGGATTTCACCGTGAACAACGACAAGCACATCGCGTCGGTCTTCGACCGCGATCTGGAAGCCGTGCAGGCCCATATCATGAAGATGGGCGGTATGGTCGAAATGGCGATCCTCGATGCCGCCCGGTCACTGGAAAGCCGTGACGAAGATCTGGCATCGGACGTGCGCACGCGCGACCGGGCCGTCGATGAACTCGAAGCGCTGATCTACGAAGAAGGCGCCCGGCTGATCGCGCTGCGTGCGCCCACGGCCAGCGACATGCGCGCGGTCCTGAGCGTGCTGAAGATCAGCGGCAACCTGGAACGCATCGGCGACTATGCCAAGAACATCGCCAAGCGGAATTCGGTGCTGGTGCAGATGTCGCCGCTCGACGGTTCGGCGTCTGACCTGCGGCGCATGGCACAGGCGGTGGAACTGATGCTCAAGGATGCGCTGGACGCCTACATCACCCGCGACGTGGATCTCGCGCAGGACGTGCGGGTGCGCGACGGCGACGTGGACCAGATGTATAACGCGCTGTTCCGGCAATTCCTCACCTACATGATGGAAGACCCGCGCAACATCACCGGCTGCATGCACCTGCATTTCATCGCGAAGAACATCGAACGCATGGGCGACCATGTCACCTCGATTGCCGATCAGGTGATCTATCTCGTGACCGGTGACATGCCCACGGATGCCCGGCCCAAGTATGACCGAACGTCGCTGATGGCGAACCCGGAGGCCGAGTGACATGGTCGCGGCCGCGTCACAGCCCGTTGTCCTGATCGTCGAGGATGAACCGGCGCAGCGGGAGATGCTGGCCTATAACCTCGAGGCCGAAGGCTATGGTGTAGCACGGGCGGAGAACGGGGAGGAGGCGCTGATCCTTGTGCAGGAATCGGCACCAGACCTGATCGTGCTGGACTGGATGCTGCCGAACGTGTCGGGGATCGAGGTCTGCCGCCAGCTCAAGACGCGTGCCGAAACCCGTAACGTGCCGATCATCATGCTGTCGGCCCGATCGGAAGAGGTGGATCGCGTGCGCGGGCTGGAAACCGGCGCGGATGATTACGTCATCAAGCCCTATTCGGTGGTCGAACTTCTGGCGCGGGTGCGGTCTCAACTGCGCCGGACCCGGCCCGCCACCGTGGGCGAGGTGCTTGAATTCGAAGGCATCACGCTGGACGCGGAAAGCCACAAGGTGTTCCGCGACGGCCGTGCGTTGAAGCTGGGGCCGACGGAATTCCGCCTGCTGTCCACGTTCATGGAAAAACCCGGCCGGGTCTGGAGCCGCGAACAGCTTCTGGACCGGGTGTGGGGCCGCGACATCTATGTCGACACGCGGACCGTGGATGTTCATATCGGGCGCCTGCGCAAGGCGCTGTGCCAGTATGGCGGCGCGGACCCGGTTCGCACCGTGCGCGGGGCCGGGTACGCGCTTGGCTGACGCTGGCGG
>DAIPIS010000037.1:0-4847 GCA_036770665.1 Meridianimarinicoccus sp. | reverse complement strand
TGGTGGCGGCCAGGTCTTCGTTTGGTCGCGGGCCTTCGGGGCAGGGCGGTTCAGCCGCGGCGCATCCGGCGCAGACCGCCCAGTGCGGCGATCCCCGCACCCAGCAGCGGCAGGGCTGCGGGCACCGGCACGGCAGCAGGCGCACTCGCGGCCATGGAGCCGTTCACGACGGTGTCGCCGATCAGGAATTCGACGCCGGTGAAGCCGTAGTTTTCGTAGTAGGTCAGTTCGAACGTGGTCTTGCCAGAGAAGTCGTAGCTGCCTTTTGTGTAGGCAAATGCGCGCGGCGTGGAATGTTGCATCACGTTGATGCCGTTGAGGCTGAGCGTGAAGCCGTCATCCGACCCGACCGTGATGTCGTGAATGCCCGCGAGGTCGACGGTGCCCGTGAAGCGGAACACCGATGTCATCAGGTTGCGGTCGCCGGCGCCCGACAGGGTGGCCGCATCGGTCGCACCGAGGAAATCCGACAGGCGGGTGCCGCTTGTGATGGATTCACCCGCGTTGGGATAGTCGATGGCGGTCGACCGGAACGTGGCGTCCGGCGCGCGCCCGTCGATGTAGCCCAGAACATCGCCGATGTTGCCGAAGCTGCGGTCTGCATCCCAGAACGCGCCGCCGAATGTGGCGGCATGTGCGCCCGTGACGGGAAGCAGGGCGGCGCAGGCGATCAGCGTGGCGCGGGCGGTGGTAACGAGGCTGCGGAACATGGCGGGTTTCCTTTCGCACAGGGGCACGGTGGACAGATCCGGACAGTACACCGCGCCGTCGCGGCGCGCTTGCCAGCAGCGGGATAGTCGCGGGCGCGAAGGGCGTGGCGCCATGTCCGAAAGGATAGGCGTCGCCCGGAATGGTCCGTGCCGGTGCGCGCCGGAGCTTGCGCGACTCAGTTCCTTCGGTTATTCATGAATGATGGAAATAGATATCGCATCCCGCATGGCGACCTTGGGCCACCCGCAACGGCTCGCCGTGTTCCGTCTGCTGATGCGGCGCTTCCCGGACGAGGTTCCGGCGGGCGAGATCGCGCAGGCCATGGGGGTCAAGGCATCTACCCTGTCCGCCTATCTGTCCGCCCTGGTGGAGGTCGGTCTGGTCAGCCAGCACCGCGCGGGCACATCGCTTCGATACACCGTCCACATGTCAGGCGTGCAACACCTGTTCGCCGATCTCATGGTTGACTGCTGCCGCGGCCGCCCTGACCTGTGCCCACCGCTTTCAATGCCCATGCCAACCGGAGGAACCCCCATGGCACATCGCAGCTACAACGTGTTGTTCATCTGTACCGGCAATTCGGCCCGCTCGGTCTTTGCAGAATCGATCCTGCGCCGGGAAGGGGGCGATCGCTTCAACGCCTTTTCCGCTGGCACGCGGCCCTATTCGGAACTCAATCCCTTCGCGCTGGAGGTCCTGAAGGCCAAGGGGCACGATACATCCGTGCTGCGCGCCAAGAACGTGTCCGAGTTCCAGGGGCCGGGTGCGCCCCATCTGGATTTCGTGTTCACCGTCTGCGACCGCGCCGCGAACGAGGATTGCCCGGTCTGGGAAGGCCAGCCGCTGACCGGTCACTGGGGCATGCCCGATCCGGTCAAGGCCGAAGGAACGGATGCGCAGAAAAGCCTCGCATTCCAGCAGGCCTACGGTGCGCTGCGCAACCGGATCATCGCCTTTGTCGCGCTTCCCTTCGAACAGCTCGACCGGATCGCGCTGCAAAAGGCCGTGGACGATATCGGCCGTACGCAGGCGGGTGCCGAAGCGTGACCGTCTATGCGGTGAACGGCCTCGGCCGGATCGGAAAACTGGCGCTGCGCCCCCTGCTGGAACGCGGGGCGCAGATCGCCTGGATCAACGACGCGGTGGGTGATGCGGCGATGCATGCCCATCTTCTGGAATTCGACACCGTGCATGGCCGCTGGCCAGCGACCTTCGCCGCCGATGCCCACAGCGTGACGATCGACGGCACGCGGTTGCCTTTCGTCGGGAAAAAGGCGCTGGCGGATCTGCCGCTGGAGGGTGTGGACGTGGTCATCGACTGCACCGGCGTGTTCAAGTCCGACGCCGCCCTTGCCCCCTATTTCGCGGCTGGCGTGAAAAAGGTCGTGGTGTCCGCCCCGGTCAAGGACGGGGGCGCGGCGAACATCGTCTACGGCGTGAACCACGACACCTATGATCCGGCCACGCACCGGATCGTCACGGCGGCCAGTTGCACCACCAACTGCCTTGCGCCCGTGGTCAAGGTCATGCTCGACTCGTTCGGCATCAGGCACGGGTCGATCACCACGATCCATGACGTGACCAACACCCAGACCATGGTGGACCGGCCTGCCAAGGACCTGCGCCGCGCGCGATCCGCGCTCAATTCGCTGATCCCCACGACCACGGGCAGCGCCACGGCGATCACGCTGATCTATCCGGAACTCAAGGGCCGTCTCAATGGCCACGCGGTGCGCGTGCCGTTGCTGAATGCGTCGTTGACCGATTGCGTGTTCGAACTGGACCGCGCGACGACCGAGGCCGAGATCAACGCGGCGATGAAGGCCGCCGCCGACGGGCCGCTGGCGGGGATCCTCGGGTACGAGGACCGTCCGCTCGTGTCGGCAGATTACACCAACGACACGCGGTCGGGCATCGTGGACGGGCCGTCCACCATGGTCATCAACGGAACGCAGGCGAAGCTCTACGTCTGGTACGACAACGAAATGGGCTATGCGCACCGGCTTGTGGACGTGGCGCTGATGGTGGGGGCCAGCCTGTGACCGGCGCGCGACCCGAAGGCCTGTCCGCCTATATCGCCGTCACGGCGGCCTACTGGGCGTTCATGCTGACCGATGGCGCGCTGCGCATGCTGGTGCTGCTGCACTTCCACACGCTGGGCTTCACGCCGGTTCAACTGGCCTACCTGTTCGTGCTGTATGAAATCGCGGGGATCGTGACCAACCTGTCGGCGGGCTGGATCGCGGCGCGTTTCGGGCTGACCATGACGCTCTATGCCGGGCTGGGGTTGCAGGTCGCGGCCCTTCTGGCGCTGGCGCAGCTCGATCCGAACTGGGCCATCGGCGCGTCGGTCGCCTTCGTGATGGCGGTGCAGGGCG
This sequence comes from Meridianimarinicoccus sp., assembly GCA_036770665.1. GTDB lineage: Bacteria > Pseudomonadota > Alphaproteobacteria > Rhodobacterales > Rhodobacteraceae > Meridianimarinicoccus. The sequence continues at coordinate 1,758 of DAIPIS010000037.1, read as the reverse complement.
CGTCGGGCGTGGCCAAGGATCTGGCCAAGATGTCGTCGAAATCGGCGGTCAAGCTCCTCGCCCCCACGACCGGTGACGGGCTCTTTCGCTGGGTGGCCGCGCTCACCGGGTCGAAGAACGCGGTCAAGGGCGTGGGCTTCCTTCTGGGGGCTGCGCTGCTGGCGTCGCTCGGCTTCGTGGGGTCCGTTCTGGTGATGGCGGCGGTTCTGGCGACCATCCTCGTGGCGGTGCTGATCGCCATGCCGCCGGGTCTGCCCAAGGGTCGCAAGGGCGCGAAGTTCTCCGAGGTGTTTTCCAAGTCGCCCAACGTGAACTGGCTGGCGGCGGCGCGCGTGTTCCTGTTCGGGGCGCGCGACGTGTGGTTCGTGGTGGGCATTCCGATCTATTTCTACGCCGTGCTGTCGGATGGTTCGGTAGAGGGCAACCGGGCCGCGTTCTTCATGATCGGGACGTTCATGGCGGGCTGGATCATCCTCTATGGCGCGGTACAGGCGGCGGCACCCCGGATCCTGCGCGCGAAGGCGCGGGGCGAAGCCGCGCTGATCGGGGCGGCGCGGGGTTGGGCATTGCTGCTTCTGGTGGTGCCTGTGGCGCTGACGGGTGCCGCGCTGGTCGCGGGCGGGCCTGCCGGTTGGCTGACGGCCACGCTGGTCGCGGGGCTGCTGGCCTTCGGTGCGATCTTCGCCGTCAACTCGGCGCTCCATTCCTATCTGATCCTCGCGTTCACGCGGGCGGAACGGGTGACCATGGATGTCGGGTTCTACTACATGGCGAACGCCGCCGGGCGGCTGGCGGGGACGCTCCTGTCGGGGCTGACCTATCAGGCGGGCGGGCTGCCCCTGATGCTCGGCACGGCGGCGGTCATGGTCGCAATATCTGCGCTGGCGGCGGGTCGCCTGCGCCCACAAACCGGGGTGGCGGTTCCAGCATGAGCAATTTCGAACGATACCTGTCGGTCTGGGTCGGTCTCGCCATGGTGGCGGGCATCCTGATCGGCACGGCGGCACCCGGATTGGTCGCCGCCATCGCCGCCGCCGAGGTCGCCAGCGTGAACCTCGTGGTCGCGGTCCTGATCTGGGCCATGGTCTATCCCATGATGGTGGGCGTCGATCCCGGATCGTTGCGCGGGGCGCTGCGCCAGCCGCGGGGGCTTGCCATCACGCTGGTCATCAACTGGCTGATCAAGCCGTTCACCATGGCCGCGCTTGGGGTGCTGTTCTTCCAGTACGTGTTCGCCGGGCTGATCCCGCCAGAGGACGCGCAGCAATACCTTGCCGGTCTGATCCTGCTGGGGGCGGCCCCCTGCACCGCGATGGTGTTCATCTGGTCGCAACTGACCCGCGGCGACGAAAGCTATACCCTGCTGCAGGTGTCGGTGAACGACATCGTCATGGTCTTCGCCTTCGCGCCCATCGTGGCCTTTCTGCTGGGTGTGACCGACATCGTCGTGCCATGGGAAACGCTTTTGCTGTCGGTCGGGCTGTTCGTGGTGCTGCCGCTCGCCGCCGGGGTCTGGACGCGGCACCTGCTGGGGTCCGACGCCCGCATTGCCGCCTTCCGCGACCGGGTGAAGCCGTGGTCCGTGGTCGGCCTTGTCGCAACCGTGGTCATCCTCTTCGGGTTGCAGGGATCGGTGATCCTCGAGCGGCCCCTCGTCATCGCGCTGATCGCCGTGCCGATCATCCTGCAATCCTACGGCATCTTCGCCATGGCCTATGCGGCGGCCTTCGCGCTCAAGGTGCCGCACCGGATCGCGGC
>DAIPIS010000199.1:0-3860 GCA_036770665.1 Meridianimarinicoccus sp. | reverse complement strand
AGCGTCCGGGTGGATCGCCCCGGTGCCACGGCGCGCGGCGGCAGGTTCACCAGCCGCTCCAGCAGCGCCCCCAGCGCGCGCGCATCGCCCGTGATCTCCACCGCCGCCCAGGCGTCGGTCTGGTCGGTCACGTGCGCGCCCGGTGCGGCCTCTGCCACCTGGGCGCCGAAATCCCGCTCCGCGCGCCCCGCACCCGCGACCATCCACTGCCCCGGCGCCATCCAGAAGGCCCCCAGCCCGTCGGGTCCGTCCACCCAGCCACCGGGCCCCGGCAGCGCGATCCCGAAAGGTGCCGGGGTGCCGCCCGCTGCGGCCAGCGATGCCAGCCCCAGCGCGTCGTCCTCGCGCAGGGTCAGCGCCCCGGCGGTGCGGGTCCGGGGGGTCGCCGCGCCAAGGGCGGTCAGCGGGGCCAACGCGCCAAGCGCGGTCAGCGGGGTCATGGTCGTCGTGTCGGTCGCATCACTCACGCGGGCGCATCCCTTCGGGGTCGATGAATTTCGGGGCCACCACGCGCAAGCGCACGCTCTGCCCCTCGATCGGGTTGGCGGCGATCACCTCGGTCCCGAAGCGGTCCGCGCCACCGGTCAGGTATCCGAGCCCGATGGAGGATGCCAGATGCGGCGAGTAACAGGCGGATGTGACCCACCCCAGATCGTGATCCATGTCCAGCGGCGCGCCCGGTTCCATCAGATGCGACCCCGCCACCACCGGATCGCCCGCCGCCACCGGCACCAGCCCCACCAGCCGCCTTGGGTCATCCGCCAGCCCCGCGCGCCGCGCCATCACCGCGCCGATGGCGTCCTTGCCGCCCGATACCATCCGCCCCAGCCCCAGCATCGTCGCCGTGGTCTGGCCGTTCAACTCGTTGCCCGCCGCGTGCCCCGCTTCGATCCGCAGCACCCCCAGTGCCTCGGTCCCATAGGGCGTGACGCCCAGATCGGCCCCCACCGCCATCAGCCGGTCCATCAGCGCGCCGCCAAAGCGCGCGGGCACCGCCAGTTCATACGCCCGCTCCCCGGAAAACGAGATCCGGAACAGCCGCGCGCGCAGCCCCCTGCAAACGGTCAGCGCCGCGCAGGCCATGAACGGAAAGGCGTCATTGGACAGGTCGAACCCGTCCACCACCCGCGCCAGCAGGTCGCGCGACGCGGGGCCCGCCACCGCGATCTGCGCCCAGGCGTCGGTCACGGAGATCAGCGTCACGTCCATGTCCGGCCACAGGCACTGCCGCGCGAATTCCATGTGCCGATAGATCGCGCCCGCATTCGCCGTGGTCGTGGTGACGATGTAATGCCCCTCGGCCAGACAGGCGCAGGTCCCGTCATCCCAGGCGAAGCCGTCCTCGCGCAGCATCAGACCGTATCGCACCCGCCCCGGTTTCAGGCTGCTCATGGTGTTGGCATAGACCCGGTCGAGAAACGCCGCTGCGTCCCGCCCCTGCACGTCGATCTTGCCCAGCGTGGTCACGTCGCACAGGCCCACGGCGGCACGCACCGCGCGCACCTCCCGGTCCACGGTCTGCCGCCAGTGGGTTTCGCCCGCCGCTGGGAAATACTGCGCGCGCAGCCACGGTCCCGCCTCCACGAACACCGCGCCGCGCGCGGTCGCCCACGCATGCGTCGGGGTCAGCCGCGTCGGGCGGAAATCGACCCCCGTGTCGCCGCCGCCCAGCACGCCCAGCGACACCGGTGTGACCGGCGGGCGGAACACGGTCGTGCCGGTCTGCTGGATGCTCCGGCCGGTCAGTTCCGCCATCACGCCGATCGCGGTCACGTTCGCCGTCTTGCCCTGATCGGTCGCCATCCCAAGCGTGGTCCAGCGTTTCAGATGCTCGACCGCGCCCATGCCCTCCTGTCGCGCAAGGGCGATGTCCTTCACCGTCACATCGTTCTGGAAATCGACCCAGGCGCGGCGTTTTCCCGGTACATGCCAGACCGCCGCTTGTCCGTTCGGTTCGTCCTCCGCGCGGGGCGCCTCTGCCGCGTGCGCCGCGATCCCCAGATCCGCCAGCGCTGCCACCGCCTGGGCCGCACCGTCCAGCAGCGCCGCCGCCGTGGTGCCATGCCCCCGCGCGGCCCCCGCAACGCGCAGCCCCGGCGGGCCGTCAGGCCCCGGCACGAAGGCGAGGCGTTCGTCATTCCACACCGGCCGCCCCCGCTGATGCGCGGCAAGCTGGACGTTCGGGTTCCACCCGCCCGCGACACCCAGCACGCCGCAGGCCAGCCAGTCCGTGCCGCCCGGTCCGGTCACCGCGATGGCCCGCAGCCCGTGCCGTCCGCGCGAGCCCGTGACGGTGCTGCCGGCAAAGGTCCGGTAGTCCCCAAGGCTCAAGGCCCCGGCCCGCGTGTCGATCACGCCCAGACAGGGCACCCCCCGCGCCACCAGCGACATCGCGGTGCGGTGCCCGTCGTCGCCATTGGTGAAGATCGCCACCGGGTCCGTGGCGCGCGCCTGCGGCGTCACCCCCCAGCGGTTCACGTAAGCCCGCAGCGCCCCGGACAGCAGGATCCCGGGCCGGTCGTTGTCGGCAAACGGGATATGCCGCTCCGTCGCCCCCGCGCACAGCACCGCGCGCCGCGCCGTGATCCGCCACAGGGTCTGGCGCACGCCCGCGCCGGGATCGGGCAGGTGGTCCGCCACCCGCTCCACCGCGCCGAAGATGCCGTGATCGTATGTGCCGAAGACGGTCGTCCGGGTCAGCACGCGCACGTTGGGCAGGCTGGCCAGTTCGGCCCCAACCGCCGCCACCCAGTCGGGCGCGGGGGTATCGTCCAGCGTGCCGCCCTCGGCCAGCAACCGCCCGCCCAGCCGGAAATCCTCGTCCGCGAGCACGACTTCGGCTCCCGCGCGCCCCGCCGTCAGCGCGGCCATCAGCCCCGCCGCGCCGCCGCCGATCACCAGAAGATCAGGGTGCAGATAACCTCGCCCGTAAGCGTCGGGGTCGGGCAGGCCGGACAGCGCGCCAAGCCCCGCCGCGCGCCGGATCGCCGGTTCATAGACCCGTTCCCAGAACGCGCGCGGCCACATGAAGGTCTTGTAATAGAACCCCGCCGCCAGCAGGGGGGCGACAAGGTCGTTCACCGCCATCAGGTCGCGGTGCAGCCCGCCCACGTGGTTCTGGCTGCGCGCCTCCAGCCCGTCGAACAGCTCCGCCACGGTCGCGCGGGTGTTCGGCTCCGCCCGTGCCCCGCTGCGGAGTGTCACCAGCGCGTTGGGTTCCTCCGGCCCCGCCGCGAACACCCCGCGTGGGCGGTGATACTTGAAGCTGCGCCCGACAAGCTGCACGCCGTTGGCCATCAGGGCCGACGCCAGCGTGTCGCCCGGATGCCCCGTCATCGCCCGCCCGTCGAAGGTGAAGCGCCACGTTCGGCTGCGGTCCACCAGCCCCCCCTCGATCCGGGTCATGTGCGCATACCCCTTGCCACATCCCGCGCCAGTTCCGCGCCGAGGATCTCGTGGGTCACCGTATCCCGCGTGACCACCAGCCACGACCGGTCCCCCTGTTCGTGGAACCACAATTCCCGGTGCACCCCCGCCGGGTTGTCCCGGAGATAGACGTAGTCGCAGAACGCCGCCTCCGCGGCGGCCGGATCGGCGGCCATGCCGTCGGGCCGCGCCAGCAAGGCGGCATCGCCCAGATAGACGAACTCCTGCGCGTCGCGCGGGCCAAGCAGGGGGTGGGGGATCAGCATGTCGGACCTTCAATGCAGGTTGGGTTGGGCACCGACGCCCTTTTCGTCGATCACATGGCCGCGCGCGAATCGATCCAGCCGGTAGGCGGCGGCAGTCGGGTGCGGCGCGTCCGTCGCCAGCAGATGCGCGAAGACATGCCCCGACGCCGGGGTCGCCTTGAACCCGCC
>DAIPIS010000198.1:0-3868 GCA_036770665.1 Meridianimarinicoccus sp. | reverse complement strand
CGGCTCAATTTCATCGAGTTCTTCGGTTGGGGACTGACCGAGGAAGGCTATCCATTCAGGGCGTTCGCGCGCCGGGAGATCGCACAATGACAGAGCTTATCATCGCCCTTGGCTGGGTCGGCATCTTCGCGCCCATGGCGCTGGGAGCGATCGGCAGCATCATCGGCTGCTCGCTCGCGGGGCAGGCGGCCATCGGGGCCATGCTGGAAACCGATGGCGGCTATGGCCGCTACGTGGGCGTGTCGGCGATGCCGTCGTCGCAGGCGATCTTCGGGATCGTGACCATGTTCTCGCTTCAGCAGGACGTGACCGGGACCAATGGCGGCGCGCTCTTTGCCATCGGCGGGCTGGCGGGACTGGCGCTGATGATGTCCGCGATCTGGCAGGGCCACGCCTGCGCCGCGGCGATCAGCGTGGCCAAGGACAAGCCCGAGGTCTTCGGCCTGTCGCTCGCCCCTGCCGCCATCGTCGAAGGCTTCGCGGTGTTCGTCTTCGTCTTCGCGCTGGTGCTGGCGGGCGGCATTCCGGCGGCGGGGGTCTGACGCCATGGCGGACACCACGGGACACGCGACCGCAGCCGGGATCGAGGCGCTGATCGCGCGGTTGCGGCAGGACGGCGTGGACGAAGGCCGGGCCGAGGCCGAGCGGCTGGTCGCCCGCGCACAGGCGCAGGCGCGCGACATGCTCGACACGGCGCAGGCCGAGGCGGACGGGTTGCGCGACGCGGCCCGAAAGGACGCGGACCGGCTGCGCCGCACCGGCGAGGAGGCGTTGCAGACCGCCATGCGCGACACGGTGCTGGACCTGAAGGGTCGGCTTGCCACGCGTTTTGCCGAAGACGTGCGCGGCACCATCGGCGGGTTGATGCGCGACGACGACATGCTGCGCCGGATGATCCTGGCGCTGGCGGCGCGGACCCGCGACGCGGCGGGGCTGGACGATGCGGGCGCGCTGGAGGTGATCCTGCCGCGCGCGGTCGTGGGTCTGGACGACCTGCGCCGCCACCCGGAAGACATGGTGACCGGCACCCTGACCCATTTCGTCGCGGCCGTCGCGGGCGACATCCTGCGCGAGGGCGTGACGTTCCATCCCGCCGATGACGACCACGGCGGTATCCGCGTTCGGCTGGTGGACAGCGGCGTGACGGTGGACCTGACCGACCGGGCGGTGGCCGATCTGCTGTTGCGCCACCTGAACCCGCGGTTCCGGGCGCTGCTGGACGGGGTGGTGGGCTGACCATGGGGGCTGCGCGCTACATCACGCTGGGGGCGAGCCTGCCCGCGCTGGGGCCACGGCTGTCGGCGAAGGTGCTGCCGATCAACCGGGCGCGGCTGGATGCGCGACTGCGCGGCGCGCTGGTGCCCGAGGACCTGCGCCAGCTCGATGCGGTGCGCGGGGTTCTGTCCTGGAAACGTCTGGCGCAACATGCCGACGATGCGGCGGCGCTGGACGCCGCGCGGCGGGCGATGGCGCGCGTGACCACGCCGGATGTCCGGACCTATCTGCGCGACCGGATGGAATTGCGCACGCTGGTCGCCGCTTTGCGCCGCCGGGCGGCAGGCGAAGGGCCGCCCGCACCGGATGCCGTCTGGGGCCATGGGCGCTACCTGCGCCGGATGCGCGCCAACTGGTCCGACCCGGCGTTCGGCGTCGCGCGGGCCTTTCCCTGGGCGCCGGCCGCGGCACGGGCGATGGCCGCTGGCGACAGCGCCGGGATGGAGCGCATCGTGCTCGACGCTGCATGGCGGCAGGCCGAGCGACACGCCGCCGCCCACCTGTTCGATTTCGAATCCATCGTCTTCTACGTCGCCCGCTGGACGCTTCTGGATCGCTGGATACGCCACGATGCGCAGGTGGCCGAAGCGCGGTTCACGGCACTTCTGGACGCCGCCGCAGAAAGGGTTCCCGCATGACCGATACCGCTTCCCCAGCGCCCGCCGCCCGCGTCACCGCGGTGCAAGAGGGGCTCGTGCGCTTTCGCCTGACCGATCCGGATGCGGGCAGTCTCATCAAGAACGAGGTCGTGCATGTGCTGCCCGCCCGCGCGCCGGGCCAGCGGCTGAAGGCGGAAATCCTGCGCATCGACGGCGATGCGGCGGATGCACAGGTCTATGAAAGCACCGAAGGCGTGGCACTGGGCGACGAGGTCGCGCTGACCGGGCGGCTCTTGTCGGTGCAACTGGGGCCGGGTCTGCTCGGGTCGGTCTATGACGGTTTGCAGAACCCGCTGGAGACGTTGGCCGCGGGCCATGGCACGTTCCTGCCCCGCGGGGTGGAGGCGCCGGGTCTGGCACCTGGTGCCACCTGGTCCTTCACGGCGACGCGGCGCAGCGGCGACCGGGTGTCGGGGGGCGACACGCTGGGCACGGTGCCCGAGGGGCCGATCACCCACAAGATCATGGTGCCCTTCGATATCGACCAGCCGGTCGAGGTCAGCTGGATCCGGGACGGACCGGTGACGATCGGCGATCCGGTCGTGCGCCTGCGCGACGGGTCGGGCGTCGAGCGGACCGTCACGCTGCGGCAGGACTGGCCGGTGCGCGTGCCCGTGCCGCGCCGGATGCTGGCGCGGGGGGCCAGTCTGCGGCTGTTTCCCTCCGTCCCCATGGTCACGTCGCAGCGGATCATCGACACGTTCTTTCCCATCGCCATGGGCGGGACCGCCTGCATCCCCGGCCCCTTCGGCGCGGGCAAGACCGTGCTGCAGACGCTGGTGGCGCGCAACGCCGACGTGGACATCGTGATCGTCGTGGCCTGCGGCGAACGGGCGGGGGAGGTGGTGGAGACGATCCGCGATTTCCCGCAACTGACCGATCCGCGCACCGGCGGGTCGCTGATGGATCGCACGGTGATCGTGTGCAACACGTCGTCCATGCCGGTCGCATCGCGCGAGGCGTCGATCTACACGGGGCTGACCATCGGCGAATATTACCGCCAGATGGGGCTGCGCGTGCTTCTGATCGCCGACAGCACCTCCCGCTGGGCGCAGGCGATGCGGGAAACCGCCGGGCGGCTGGAGGAAATCCCCGGCGAGGAAGGCTTTCCCGCCTATCTCGACAGCGCGATCAAGGGTGTCTACGAACGCGCGGGCCTGTTGCGCACCAATGACGGGACCGAAGGGGCGCTGACCATGATCGGCACCGTGTCGCCCGCGGGCGGCAATTTCGAGGAACCGGTGACGCAATCCACCCTGTCGGCGGTCAAGTGTTTTCTCGGGCTGTCCGCCGACCGGGCCTACAAGCGGTTCTATCCGGCCATCGACCCGCTCTTGTCGTGGTCGCGCTATCGCGGGCAATTGGCGGACTGGTTCGCCGACCGGATGGGCGCCGACTGGACGGACCGCGTGGCCGAGATGGAGCGCCTGTTGCGCCAGGGCGACGAGATCGCCCAGATGATGCAGGTGACGGGCGAGGACGGCGTGACCATTGCCGACTTCACCACGCTGCAGGCGGCGCTCTTTCTCGACATGGTGTATCTGCAGCAGGATGCCTTCGACAGCGTGGATGCGGCGGTGCCGCTCGACCGGCAGAAGGCGCGGTTCGATCTGGTGTACCGGCTCGCGTCGCGGCCCTATGCGTTCGACTCCACCGATGACGCCCGGCGCCATTTCACCCGGCTGACAGGGCTGATGCGGAACCTGAACTATGCGGTGCCGGGCGGGCCGGACGAAGCCCGCCTTCTGGCCGAGATCGACGCGGCGGACCGCGCCCTGCCGATGATGGCCCGTGACCCCGCCGCCTGACCGCGTGGCGGGCCGGTCCCGATCGGACGCGACGGGTCAGAACACCCGCCGCACGCCCACGCGCAGGTCGCGGGACGTGTAGCTGAAGGCGTCGATGCCGCTGGTGACCTCTCGCGCCTCGACCTC
>DAIPIS010000197.1:0-3872 GCA_036770665.1 Meridianimarinicoccus sp. | reverse complement strand
TACCCGCACATGACGGTGCGCGACAACATGAGCTTTGCGTTGAAGATCGCCAAGAAAAGCAAGGCCGAGATCGACGAACGGGTCGGCAAGGCGGCGCGGATCCTGCAACTGGACCCCTATCTCGACCGGTTGCCCAAGGCGCTGTCGGGCGGTCAGCGCCAGCGGGTCGCGATCGGGCGGTCCATCGTGCGCGACCCGAAGGTGTACCTGTTCGACGAACCGCTGTCGAACCTCGATGCCGCGCTGCGGGTCGCTACCCGGATCGAGATCGCGCAATTGAAAGAGTCCATGCCCGAGAGGACGATGATCTACGTCACCCATGACCAGGTGGAGGCGATGACGCTGGCCACGCGGATCGTGGTGCTGGCGGGCGGCGGGATCAGCCAGGTCGGCACGCCGCTGGAGTTGTACGAACGCCCCAGGAACACCTTTGTCGCGCAGTTCATCGGATCGCCCGCCATGAACCTGATGGATGCCGAGGTGACGGGCACGGGCCAGCACACGACCGTCCGCACGGCGGGGGGCGAGGTGACGGCGCATGCGCCGTCCGGCGACAACCTGATGGGGGCGAAGGTCGAACTGGGCGTGCGGCCGGAAGATCTGGTGGTGGCCGCGGACGGCACGCCGGGGTTCGTGCCTTTCGAGGTCGAGATTTCGGAACGGCTGGGCGACGTGACGGTGATGTATGCGCGCAAGGTCGGCGGCGACGACAAGCAGATGGTCGCGAAGCTTCCGGGCATCGTGCATGTGGATCGGGGGTCGAAGCTGTCGCTGACGGCGGCGCCCGAAAAGCTGCATCTGTTCCACAAGGGGACATCGCTGCACTATCTGTAGGGGCGATTGGCCCTTTCGCCCCTGCCGCTTCCATGCGATAGCGACGCGCCAACCGACACATCCCGCAGGAGACCCCTATGGAGATTCGCGAGGCGCTCACCTTCGACGACGTTCTGCTGTTGCCCGCCGCGTCGTCGGTGCTGCCGTCGCAGGCCGATACCACGACGCAGGTGACGCGGTCGATCCGGCTGAACGTGCCGATCCTGTCGTCGGCGATGGACACGGTGACGGAAAGCCGGATGGCGATCGCGGTCGCGCAGGTGGGCGGGATCGGCGTGATCCATCGCAATCTGGGCGTGCAGGAGCAGTCCGACGAGGTCCGGCGCGTGAAGCGGTTCGAATCCGGCATCGTCTACAAGCCGATCACCCTGACCCCCGACCAGACGCTGGCCGATGCCAAGCGGCTGGCCGCGCGGTACAAGATCACCGGTTTCCCTGTTGTCGATGGCGCGGGCCGGGTCGTGGGGATCGTGACCAACCGCGACATGCGCTTTGCCACCGACGACGCGACGCCGGTGCGGGTGATGATGACCTCCGACAATCTGGCGATGCTGCGCGAACCGGCGGATCTGGACGAGGCCAAGGACCTGATGAAGGCCCGGCGGATCGAGAAGTTGCTGGTGGTGGACGCGCATGGCAAGCTGACCGGGCTTCTGACGCTGAAGGACACCGAACAGGCGGTGATCAATCCGCAGGCCTGCAAGGACCATCTGGGCCGGTTGCGGGTGGCGGGCGCGACCACGGTGGGCGATGCGGGGTTCGAGCGGGCCGAGGCGCTGATCGATGCCGGGGTGGACATGGTGGTGGTGGATACCGCCCATGGCCATTCGATTTCCGTGGCCGATGTCGTGCGCCGGATCAAGATGATGTCGAACGAAGTTCAGGTGGTTGCCGGGAACGTGGCGACCGCCGACGCGACCCGCGCGCTGATCGACGCAGGCGCCGATGCGGTCAAGGTCGGGATCGGGCCGGGGTCGATCTGCACCACGCGGATGGTGGCGGGGGTGGGTGTGCCGCAACTGACCGCGATCATGGACTGCGCGCGCGCCGCCGAAGGGTCCGGCGTGCCGGTGATCGCGGACGGCGGGATCAAGTTTTCGGGCGATTTCGCCAAGGCCATCGCGGCGGGGGCCAGTTGCGCGATGATCGGGTCGATGATCGCGGGCACGGATGAGTCGCCCGGCGAGGTGATCCTGTACCAGGGTCGCCAGTTCAAGTCCTATCGCGGGATGGGCAGTCTGGGGGCCATGGCGCGCGGATCGGCGGACCGGTATTTCCAGAAGGACGCGGCCAGCGACAAGCTGGTGCCCGAAGGGATCGAGGGGCAGGTGCCCTACAAGGGGTCGGTCGCCGCCGTCATCCACCAGCTTGTGGGCGGATTGCGCGCGGCCATGGGATACACGGGTTGTGCCGATATCGACGCGATGCGCCGGGACTGCCAGTTCGTGCGCATCACCGGGGCCGGGCTGACCGAAAGCCATGTGCACAACGTGCAGATCACCCGCGAAAGCCCGAATTATTCAAGCTGACCCGCTGAGATGCGCGTGCCTGCGGCGGCCCGCGCGGCGGGCGGGCGGTGCGCGGCCTTTGCCCGCGGATGCGTGCTGCGGGTTGGCCATGACGTTGGCGGATTCCCCGGACGTTCCGGGCTTGCAACCGGCGGTGAATTGGAAAACGGTGCACCATGGGTAACGGGGGTCACCATGCTGAACCGGGTCACAAGAACTGTCGCAAGCTTGGCCACGATGGCCACGATCGCGCTGCCGGCCGTCGGCCAGGAACAGGTGGAAATCGGCCCGGACGACTGGCAGGTCACGTGCGAGGCGGACGGATGTCTCGTCATCAAGCCGGTGCCGTTCGACGCGCAGGGACGGCGGGTCATGCTGACCCTGGCCGTGCCGCGCGATGGCGGCGCGGTGCGGATGGCGATTCTGACGCCGCTGGGGACCGCGCTGGAGCCGGGGCTGAGGCTGCAGATCGGCGCAGAGGAACAGGCACTGCGCTTTACCACCTGCATGGCCGATGGCTGCGCGGTCGTGGTTAGTCTGAGCGACGACGACATCGCGATCATGGGCGTGAACCCGAGCATTCTGGCGACGTTTCAGGCGGTCAACCGCGCTGAACCCTATGTCGTGACGATCCCCATGGCCGATCTGGAAGAGGCGGTCGCGTTGGCGCGCAGGGGCGGCGTGGAGTGACCCGCGCCCGTGGTCCCGGTTCCCGCGCCCGGGGAGAGCCGGGCCCTTGTGCCCGCCCGCGGTGGCTGGCACGCTGATCGCCACGACCCCGCGTTGACACGACCGGCAGGCGGCCCCACCTATGCATCCTGTCCGGAGAAGGCGCGCGGCTGCCATGATGGGGTCGGTGCCTGCTGCCACAAGGAAACATGATGGAAAATCGCAAGAAACCGTCTCATCCCGTTCTGCCGCTGCGCGACATCGTGGTGTTCCCCCACATGATCGTGCCGCTGTTCGTCGGGCGGGAAAAATCGGTGCGGGCGCTTGAAGAGGTGATGTCCGAGGACAAGCAGATCCTGCTGTCCTCCCAGATCGACGCGTCCGTGGATGACCCGACGCCCGACGGGATCTATCGCGTTGGCGTGCTGGCAAACGTGCTGCAACTGCTGAAGCTGCCCGATGGCACCGTGAAGGTGCTGGTGGAAGGTCTGTCGCGGGTCCGCATCGTCGATTTCGTGGACAATCCCGATTTCTTCGAGGCGACCGCCGAACCGCTGGTGGAAACCGCCGGCCACGCGCCCACGGTCGAAGCCCTGATGCGGTCGGTCGGCACGGAATTCGAACGCTACGCCAAGGTCCGCAAGAGCATCCCCGACGAGGCGATGACGGCGGTGTCCGAAACCCGCGAGCCCGGCAAACTGGTGGACCTGATCTCGGGGCATCTGGGCGTGGACGTGGCGCAGAAGCAGGAGCTTCTGGAGACGCTCGTGATCGCGGAGCGGCTGGAGAAGGTCTATGGCCTGATCCAGGGCGAGATGTCGGTGCTGCAGGTCGAGAAGCAGATCAAGACGCGCGTGAAGT
>DAIPIS010000036.1:0-16878 GCA_036770665.1 Meridianimarinicoccus sp. | reverse complement strand
GACAGGCTCATGGGTGTCTTGATGTGTTCGAGCCGCTGTTCCAGCTTTTCCACCGTGCGGATGACATCAAAGCCCTGCCGGGCACAGGACGGGCAGGAAATGATGTTCACGCCGCGATGGCGAAGCCCCAGCGATTTCAGAATCTCGAACCCGACGCGGACTTCCTCCACCGGGTCGGCGGACAGGCTGACGCGGATCGTGTCGCCGATGCCCATCCACAACAGGTTGCCCAGCCCGATCGCGGACTTGACCGTGCCCGCGTTCAGCGTGCCGGCTTCGGTGATGCCCAGATGGATCGGCGCATCGGTCGCCTCCGCGATGCCCTGATAGGCGGCGGCAGCAAGAAACACGTCCGACGCCTTGACGCTGATCTTGTAGTCCCGGAAGTCGTTGTCTTCGAGAATGCGGATGTGGTCCATGCCGCTCTCGACCATCGCCTCGGGACAGGGTTCGCCGTATTTTTCCAGCAGGTCCCGTTCCAGCGACCCGGCGTTCACACCGATGCGGATGGAACAGCCGTGATCCTTGGCCGCCGCGATCACCTCACGCACGCGGGCGGCATCGCCGATATTGCCGGGGTTGATCCGCAGGCAGGCAGCACCCGCCTCGGCCGCCTCGATGGCGCGACGGTAGTGAAAGTGGATGTCGGCCACGATGGGCACAGGGCTTTCGCGCACGATGTCGCGCAGCGCGCGGGTCGACGACTCGTCCGGGGTGGACACGCGGACGATATCGGCCCCGGCCTCGGCGCAGGCCTGTATCTGTGCGACGGTGGCGGCCACATCGCTGGTGTCTGTGTTGGTCATGGTCTGCACGCTGATCGGCGCATCGCCGCCGACGGCGACCGACCCGACCATGATCTGCCGCGACTTGCGCCGATCGATGTTGCGCCACGGACGAATGGGATTGTGCGACATGGGTCTGCCCCTGCTTGGGTCTGTCTTCACCGGACAATAGGGCCGCCGCGGCGTCACCGCAACGGCCCGCCGCGTCACGGCACCGTGTCGTCAGTCGGTGGCGGCGTTGTCCCCGGATGGCGATGGGGCGATGACAAGTTGCGCCAGTCGCGCCAGTTCCGGATCGGCGGCCAGATCGGCCACGGCATAGATTTCGGTCAAGGCTTCGGCGGATAGAACCACGTTCTTCGCCACCGAGGTGCCGGGCCCCGCCGGCCCGTAGGCTTCGCCGTTCACCGCAAAGAACACGGACCCTGAGTTACCCGCGCGCAGGGTCGGCGGAACCGCGCTTTCGGGCAGCACGAAACGCTCGCCTTCTTCCATGATCTTTTCCAGCAGCACCGTGCCGTCAGCGGCCCGCACGCGCACCCATGCCGGACGGCGCGCGAACAGCACGACTTCGGGCGGCGGTGCCTGCACGACCTGAACATCCGTTTCGACCGTGACACCCTGTTCCTCTGCGGCGGGTGGCGATGCGGGCAGCGGCGACAACGCGTCGCGCGGCGGTGCCATCCGGCCCGCATACACCCCCTGCGCATCGGGATCGAGCGTCGCAATCGGACCGTCGCGGGGAACCAGCACCGGTACGTCAAGCGCCTGTGGACGATACAGGCGTTCCAGTGCCGCGAGACTGGGCGCGGTGTTGTCGATGCCAAGCCCCGCCATGTCGCGCGCGACGGCCTCGGGCCCCGCCACGGCAAGCGGCGCGTCGATGGGGGAAACGGTCACGCGCTGGATCTCCTGCAGCACGGACCAGCCACCATACCCAAGCGCCCCGGCCAGTGCGGCCAGCACCAGAACCGATCCGACCGCCCCGGCCTGCAGGCCATGGAACAAGCCCGGTGTCGGCGCGGCACTGATCGGGCTGCGTGCCAGCATGGCAGCACTGGGATCGGATCGTCGCACCGGTTGCGTGCGCCCGCCACGGGTCTTGGGCTTGCGCGCAAAGACTTGAGCTTCAAGCCCGCCCACGTGGGAAAACCCGCTTTCCGAGCAGAACCGCTGATAGACCCAATCCGGGCTCATTCCCAGGTAGCGGGCATAGGATTTGACATAGCCGCCGATGAAGCCCGGTGTTTCGAAGGCCGACAGGTCTGCATCCTCGATCGCGGCCAGATACTCCGCCTTGATCTTGATGTCGCGCTGTACGTCCAGCAGGGACTTGCCCAGCGTGGCACGTTCACCGCGCATGAGATCGCCCAGCGTCAGTTCGTAATCGTCGAAGCTCTTCGGTCCAGGTTCACGCTGTTGCGTGGGCCCTGCGCTGTGCCCGTTCATGCGACATGTCCCATGCCAACTGCCCTTGCCCCGGCATCCACGCGATTCGGCGCGCGCGGTTTGCTTATTTCAAGCGTAGCACAGCCGCAAATGCCGCGCATCCGTCATACGCTGCAGGCATCAACGGACCGCTGGGACAGTTTGACCGTAACGGTCGCGACGGCCCCCAAAAAATCAGGCCGAGAGCGACCGCCGGGCCAGCGCGCAGTGGGACCACAGACCGTCAAGCGCCTGCACCAGCCTGTCCATGTCCTTGGGCGAATGAACCGGCGACGGCGTGAACCGCAGCCGCTCCGTCCCACGGGGCACGGTCGGATAGTTGATCGGCTGCACGTAAATCCCGTTCTCGGTCAGAAGCCGATCGGAAATCATCTTGCACTTGACAGGATCGCCTACGGGCACCGGCACGATATGGCTGCCGTGGTCGATCAGGGGGAGCCCCATCGCCTTGAGCCGGGCCTTGAGGATGCGCGCCTGCGCCTGGTGGCGTTCGCGCAGGAACGTGTCGGTCTTCAGGTGACCGATCGACGCCGCCGCCCCTGCCGCGACCGCGGGCGGGATCGACGTGGTGAAGATGAAGCCGGGCGCATAGGACCGGATCGCATCGACCATCCGGGCCGACGCGGCGATATAGCCCCCCATCACGCCGAACGCCTTGCCCAGCGTGCCGTTGATGATGTCGATCCGATGCGCGAGCCCGTCACGTTCGGCCACCCCGCCACCGCGTGGCCCGTAGAGACCAACGGCGTGCACCTCGTCCAGATAGGTGAGCGCGCCGAATTCTTCGGCCACGTCGCAGATCGCCTTGATCGGACCGAAATCGCCATCCATGGAATACACGGACTCGAATGCGATCAGCTTCGGTGCCGCCGGATCGAGGCGGGCCATCACCTCGCGCAGGTGAGCGACATCGTTGTGCCGGAAAATGTGTTTCTCGCAACGACCGTGCTTGATGCCTTCGATCATCGACGCGTGGTTCAGTTGGTCAGAAACGATGATGAGCCCCGGAAAGAGCAACGGCAGCGTGCTGAGCGTGGCATCGTTCGCGATATAGGCGGATGTGAACACCAAGGCGGCTTCCTTGGCATGCAGGTTGGCCAGTTCGGCCTCCAGCCGCCGGTGATAGACCGTCGTGCCCGAAATGTTGCGCGTGCCGCCAGACCCCGCCCCGGTCGCATCCAGCGCCTCGTGCATGGCGGCGAGCACGGCCGGGTGTTGGCCCATCCCAAGGTAATCGTTGCCACACCAGACCGTGATCGGTTGCTCGACCCCGTCCGGACGGGTCCAGACGGCATGGGGAAAATGGCCTTGGCGCCGCTCGATGTCGATGAACGTGCGATAGCGGCCTTCCTGGTGAAGCCGGGCGATCGCGGCGTCGAGCTGTGCGGTATAGTCCAAGGTCTTTTCCTCCTGCGGTCCCACGCCCTGCATCGGGCTGGTCGATCTGTTGCGGCATGGGTCCGCTTGGTCATATTCGCGTCACAGAATAATTTGCCAAGACAAGATGCACCCCCGGGTACAAAATGCCGCAAAATGCTGCGCGCCGTGTTCGGTGTTCGGTGTTCGGTTGCGGCGGGGTTTACGCTGATCCGTGGCTGAGTACTGTACGGGCGCACCATCTAGGAGACAACATGACACTGGCCAGCGTTCTCGACACGATCGACCGTGATCTCGATGGGGCGCTTTGTCGCCTCTGCGATCTGCTTGCGATTCCGTCGGTTTCCACCGACCCCGTGCATGCCGCCGACTGCGTGCGCGCGGCTGAATGGCTGGTTGCGGACCTGCAGGGGATCGGCTTTGCGGCAACGCTGCATCCCACTCCGGGTCATCCGATGGTCGTGGCACAGGCGGACGGGCCGGGCGACGGGCCGCATCTGCTGTTCTACGGCCATTACGACGTGCAGCCCACCGATCCGCTGACCCTGTGGAACCGCCCGCCGTTCGCGCCCGCGATCGAGGACACGCCGAAAGGCAGGGTGATCCGCGCGCGCGGTGCATCCGACGACAAGGGCCAGTTGATGACCTTTGTCGAAGCGTGCCGGGCCTGGAAAGCGGTGCACGGTGCCCTGCCCGGTCGCATCACCATCTTTTTCGAAGGTGAGGAGGAATCGGGATCGCCCTCGCTGGTCCCGTTCCTTCAGGCGCACGGCGATCTTCTGACCGCCGATATCGCGCTGATCTGCGACACCGGGCTCTTTGCCGACCGGGTGCCGGCCATCGTCACGCAGTTGCGCGGTCTCGTGGGGGAACAGGTGACGATCCACGGCCCCGACCGCGACCTCCATTCGGGCATGTTCGGCGGGCTTGCGATGAACCCCGCGCGGGTGCTTGCGCGGATCCTGTCCGGCCTGCACGACGACACGGGCCGGGTCACGCTGCCGGGTTTCTATGACGGCGTGCCGCCGTTGCCCGATACCCTGCGGGCGCAATGGGACGGTCTTGGCTTCGACGTCGCCGCGTTTCTGGGCGGGGTCGGCATGGCGGTGCCCGCGGGCGAGGCCGGCAAGACCCCGCTGGAGATGGTCTGGTCCGAACCGACCTGCGAAATCAACGGCATGTGGTCGGGGTATACCGGTGCCGGGTTCAAGACGGTGCTACCCGCCGAAGCCCATGCCAAGGTCAGCTTCCGCCTGGTCGGCCAGCAGGACCCACACGCGATCCGCGCGGCCTTTCGGGCCTATGTGACAGACGCCCTGCCCGCCGATTGCAGCGCCACCTTCGAGTCGCACGGAGCATCGTCCGCCAGCGTCATGGCGACGGACCACCCGGCCTTCGGGCTGGCGCGCGCGGCGCTGAGCGACGAATGGGCCATATCTGCGGCCTTTGTCGGCTCCGGCGGTTCGATCCCGGTGGCGGGACACTTCAAGTCGATCCTCGGAATGGATTCGATGCTGGTCGGCTTTTCGCGTGAGGACGATGCGCTGCATTCGCCGAACGAGAAATACGACGTCGAATGCTTCCACAAGGGCACGCGGTCCTGGGCGCGGATTCTCGCGGCACTTCGGGGCTGAACCGGCAAGCCTCGGCGTGCCTGCGTCGCCGCGCACCCGGGCCCCGCGCACGAAAAAGCCCCGGCCATGCGGACCGGGGCGTTTTTTTCGCGCGGCACCCAATCGATCATCGCGACGATCTGGTGCTGGACAAGCAAGTGGCGCGGTTGACGGGGCTCGAACCCGCGACCCCCGGCGTGACAGGCCGGTACTCTAACCGACTGAGCTACAACCGCGCATCGCCTTGCGTTTGGGGGGGATATGCCGCCCGGTTCACAGGGTCAAGCGGATTTTCCGGCGCCTCGGCCAAAAAAACTGCCCGCTGCCCCCCCGCCGCCCCATGGCAGGGCCGCACCGGCTGCACGCGCGCTGCGACGCATGGGTCCCAGAACGTACGCGCATGGCGGGAAAAAAACTTTACCAATCGTTCGAAGGCATGGTAGCAAAAAGCACGACATCGCAACTTGCCGCAAAGTGCAGGGGCGAGACGTACCATGGGGCCGGAGGAGGCCCTTCACGCTGGGAGGAAGAACGATGAATCGCTATTTGATGTCGGTGGCCGTGATGGCCCTGACCGCCGGAGGCGTGTCTGCACAGGAAGCGGACACGCGGTCGAACTCGGAAAAAATGCAGAGCATGCAGGCCACCGGGACGACCGAGTTCACTTTCGTCGCGCAGACCGGCGAGTATGCGGATGGGATCAAGCGCACGCTCGAACGGATCACGTTGCCCGAGGGGTTCAAGATCGGGCTTTATGCGATCGTGCCCGATGCACGTCACATCGCCGTGGGTCCCCAGGGCGTCGTGACATTCGTGGGCACGCGCAAGGACAAGGTCTGGGCCGTCACGGACCGCAACAAGGACCGCGTGGCGGACGAGGTGAAGGATTTCGCCCCATCGCTGGATTTCGCGATTCCCAACGGCGTCTGCTTCAGCCCGGACGGGATGCTCTACATCGCCGAACAGAACGCGGTGACCAAGTTCCCGGCAGCCGAGTTCTTCTATGAAAGCCCCGATATCGCGCTGGCCCCCATCGTGGCCAAGGGTGACCTGATCCCCGCATCGGAGGAATCGTTCAACCACACGGCACGGGTCTGCAAGGTCGGCCCGGACGGCATGCTCTACATTTCGCTCGGCCAACCGTTCAACGTGGCGCCGCCGGAAAAGCTCGACCTTTACAACGAAGTCGGCATCGGCGGGATCATCCGCATCGACCAGAACGGCGGCAGCCGCGAGGTCTACACGCGTGGCGTGCGCAACTCGGTCGGCCATGACTTCCACCCGGTGACCGGCGAATTGTGGTGGACCGACAACCAGGTCGACGGCATGGGCGACGACATTCCGCCGGGGGAACTGAACCGCCAGACGGAAGCGGGCCAGCATTTCGGCCACCCGTGGTACGGCGGCGGCAGCGTCCGCACCAACGAGTACGCCGGTCAGGAAGTCCCCGTCGACGTAGTGATGCCGGTGGTCGAAACCGTGGCACACGCGGCTGATCTGGGCATGACGTTCTACACCGGCAACATGTTCCCGGAACAGTATCGCAATGCCATCTTCTCGGCCCAGCACGGGTCGTGGAACCGCACCACACCGGTCGGGGCGCGTGTGATGGTCACCTTCATCGACGACGAAGGCAACGCGCGGATGGAACCCTTCGCCGAAGGCTGGATCGACGAGAACGGCGAATACCTGGGCCGTCCGGTCGACGTGGCGCAACTGCGCGACGGGTCCATTCTGGTGTCCGACGACCTCGCCGGAGCGGTCTATCGCATCTGGTACGAAGGCTGATGCGGGTTCTTGCAACCTTGGCATTCGGCGGGCTCATGCTCGCCGGTGCCGCACCGGCCGCGGATCTCGAAGCGGGTCGGAAGGTCGCGGGCATGTGCCGGACCTGTCACGGGACGGACGGCTACGCGCGCGTCCCCATCGCGCCCCATATCGGCGGCGAACCGGCCAGCTATCTCGAGGCGCAGTTGCGCGCCTTCAGATCCGGCGAACGCGTGCATGAAATGATGACCGTCGTCGCGGCGTCGCTGAGTGATCAGCAAATCTCGGATGTGGCGGCGTGGTACGCAGCCCATCGCGCCACAGCGACGCTGCCAGCCGGGGTCGATGAAAATGCGGCACCCGACCTTTGCGTCGCCTGCCATGGTGCCGATGGCATCTCCCTGAACGCGGATGCCCCAAATCTGGCGGCGGAGACGAACATCTACATCGACACGCAGCTCAAGGCTTTCCGGGGCGGCAAGCGGCAACACGAGATCATGTCGTCCATCGCCGCCGATCTGACGGACGAAGAGATCCGCGCCGTGGCCGACTGGTACGCGGCGGTCGGGTTGTCCATCGCCCCCCCACCCGAAGGCTGACACTGGCCCACCGCGCCCCACTGGCACGCGCCGAAAGCCGGACCCGCACATCACAGTACGGAGGCGGAACGCTGCAGGGCTGCGTCCTTTTCAGTCGCAACGGCCACTTGCAAGCAAAAGATGATGTGGAGCGAGCAATGGTACCGCCTCCCTGGCTTGAACAGGGGACCTCTGGATCCACAATCCAGCGCTCTAACCAACTGAGCTAAGGCGGCACGTTGCCGGGGTTTAGCCGCGCCCCGGAACGATTGCAAGCCCTTCCACCACAGGCCCCAGCGGGTCATGCGACCGGATCGGACCACACCGCACCGGCTTGTCCGGCGGCGCGCGACAGGCTAGGCGAGCGTCAGCAAAAGGGAGCCAGGCATGGGCATCAACACCGAAAGCGAAGTGGCCGCCAACCTGCAGATCGGGCCGACCGACAAGGGCATGGTGCGCCTGTTCATCGAAGCCGAGGGCATCGAGATCCCGATGGATTTCGATCCGGAAGAAGCCGACGAGATCGCGCAGGAAATCATGGCAGCCGCTGCACAGGCGCGCGCCATCAATCGCCGATCGCCACCGCGCCGGGATCGCTGAGCGCCAGCAGGCGCGATGCCGCCAGCCGCGCGAAGCGCAAGGTCAACGCCTTGCGCCGCGCGGGTGCCAGCGGCGTCTCGGTCGGCATGGCAGCGATTTCCGCCCCGTACGCGTCCGCAAGGATCAGGCCACAGTCCGGGGGCAGTATGGCGTGTGGAAAGTCGGCACCGACTGCCCAGAAGAACCGGTCGGCCCATTCAAGATATCCGGGCCACTTGCCATCGGACCGAAAATCCGCGCGCGACGACTTGCACTCCACGATCCAGACCTCACCCTTGGGACCAAGCGCCATGACATCCGCGCGCAGCCCCGACGGCAACGTTACCTCGGGCTGGGACATGAACCCGTGCCCCGACAGCATACGCGCCACACCCCGGGCCAGCAGGGTGCCGGGTGGCGCGCAGGCCAAGGTCTGTGCTTTATAGGTCATGATCGAAGCATGAACATTGACAGAACACTTTGCAATGATCATGGCCCTTGTCGCGGGGCGCGGGAACGACTAGCTATCGGCTTGGCGGGTGCTGCCCTTCCCGTGCCTGTGGCTCAATTCCAGTGGCCTTAAGCAAAACCGAGGGAGCTGGCTCTGTCATGGCCCTGGTCATGTTACCCGGTTCCCACCTGTACATACAGGCTCTCGGGAATAGCTAGCCTCCACGGTTGCGCGCGGGCCCGCCACATACGTCAGACACGTGTTTCACGGCAGTTCACGTGCGGATGTTCCAGAACATGAACGAATTGCCCCACGACAATTCATGCCGTTTCATCCGAATACTTGAAACTGACGGTTGTGGCCGGACGATCCGGCCACTGGCTGCCGGTCAGCCTTTACCGGTCGGTGTGCCGCACCGGCACCGGTTCCGCCAGAAGCACCGGAAGCGCATCGCGCCGTCCGCGGTCATCATCCTCCCCGTGCGACTTCGGCAGCGCCAGTGCGAATTGCACGCCGGCAAACACGATGCCGTTGAACACCCACAGCATCAGAAGCGCGAGCCAGCCTACGGGGGATCCCGAAATCAGGGACCAAAGGTTGGCGATGTCGAAGACCATCAGCGCGGCCACGAACGCGGCAGAGATGCCGTAGCCGATGATCACCTGACGAATGTACAGCTTGATGAGATGCGGCATGAAGCCCCCCTTGTTCTGTTTTCAAACATAGTGCGTCGCCGCCCACGTCGCCAGTCCCAACGCGCGTTTCAGGGATCGGACGGGTCAGAACGCCTCGGGCTTCGTTTCACGTGCCATGTGATCGAGCACGGCGTTGACGAACTTCGGCTCCTTGCCGTCCGGGAAGAAGGCTTCGGCAACCGACACGAAATCCGCGATCACCCGCTTGGGCGGCGTATCTGACCGGGTCAGTTCCGCCCCCGCCGCCCGAAAGAGCGCCCGCAACGTGGGATCGATCCGGGCGATCGGCCATTTTTCCACAAGGGCCCGATCCGTCATCTGGTCGATCCGCGCCTGCCAGTTGACCGCGTCCGTGACCAGTCGCCGGAACAGCGTCAGGTCGGCCTCGACCATCTCATAGTCCTCGAAGGCCTCGCCGAAACGGTGATCGGCGAATTCCGCCGTCACCGTGTCGACGGTCTGGCCGGTGCTTTCCATCTGGAACAGCGCCTGCACCGCAAAGAACCGCGCCGCCGATCGCATGTCCCGGCGATGTCGCGCCGCGTCGTTCGCCGTGCCGGTCATCGCGCCCGCCCCGGCGATGCGCCCAGAAACCCGATCCCCTTGGGTTGGGCCGTGAACCGCCGGGCCGCCGCGACGAGGTGAAGGGCCGCCGCCGCCGCCGCCCCCCCCTTGTCCTGACCCGCGGGATCGGCGCGCACGGCCGCCTGATCGTAGGTCTCCACCGTCAGGATGCCGTTGCCGATGCACAGCCCCGCGAGCCCAAGCTGCATCAACCCCAGAGAGCTGTCGTTGCACACGGTGTCGTAATGGGTGGTTTCCCCCCGGATCACGCAGCCAAGCGCGACGAAGCCGTCGAAATCGCCGCTGCGGTCGGCCTGACGGATCGCGGGCGGCAGTTCCAGCGCGCCGGGCACGTCGAACACGTCGTGGATCGCACCCGCCGCGTCGCATTCCGCACGCGCCCCTTGCAGCAGCGCGTCGGCGATGTCGATGTAATACGGGGCACGCACGATCAGGATGCGGGGGGCCGGGGTTTCGAATACCGGACGCGGCAGCGTGTAATGCGATGAACCGGCCATCATCCAAGCTCCGAAATCTTGCGGGTGCCGACGATTTCAAGACCGTAGGCTTCAAGGCCCACCACCTTCGGCGTCGGCGAATTGGTCAGCAACACGAGCCGCGACAGCCCGAGCGACGACAGGATCTGTGCGCCCAGCCCGTACTGGCGCAAGGTCTGTGGCGACACTTCGGTCGACGCCGCAAGCTTCATGTGCAGATCGCGCAGCAATACGACCACGCCACGCCCTTCGGCCGCCACGGCTTCCATGGCATGCGAGAACTCGAACGCACGTCCGCGCGGCCCGGTGCCGATCATGTCGAGCATCGGATCCAGCGCGTGCATCCGCACCAGCACCGGTTCGGGCGTCGTGATGTCCCCCTTGATCAGGGCGATATGTTCGGCACCCTGGGTTTCGTCGGTATAGACCCGCATCTGCCATGTGCCGCCGAATTCGCTGTCCACGACCCGCTCGTCGCGGACGCGCACGAGATTGTCGTGGCGGCGGCGATAGGCGATCAGATCTGAAATCGTCCCGATCTTGAGGTTGTGCCGCTGCGCGAAGGCCACAAGGTCGGGCAGCCGCGCCATGGTGCCGTCGTCGTTCATGATCTCGCAGATCACGCCGGACGGGTTCAGACCTGCCAGCCGCGCGATATCGACCGCCGCCTCGGTATGCCCGGCGCGCACGAGCACGCCGCCGTCGCGGGCGCGCAGGGGAAAGATGTGGCCAGGCGTGGCGATGTCGGCGGCGGTCTTGCCGGCGTCGATCGCGACGGCGACCGTCAGCGCGCGATCATGGGCCGAGATCCCGGTGGACACGCCTTCGCGCGCCTCGATCGACACGGTGAACGCCGTTTCATGCCGCGACGAATTGGTGGACGCCATCAAGGGAAGACCGAGCGCGTCAATCCGGCTGCCGGTCAGCGTCAGGCAGATAAGCCCGCGCCCGTGCTGCGCCATGAAGTTGATCGCGTCCGGTGTGGCCATCTGCGCCGGGATGACCAGATCGCCTTCGTTCTCGCGATCCTCGTGGTCCACCAGGATGAACATCCGCCCGTTGCGGGCATCATCGATGATCTCCTCGACGCTGGAAATCGCGTCGGCGTATTCCGTCCGATCGGTCTGGTCTGGCATCAACGCACCTGTCTTGGCTGGCGGCGACACATAGTCCAGCCCCGCCGGATTGACCAGAGGCCGCGTGCCGCCGCCCGGATCGCGCGGCGCGGAACGCTACGTTGCCTGTGACCAGTCCTGAAGCCGCGCGACATAGCGGGCCAGCGTGTCGATCTCAAGATTGACGCGGTCCCCCACGGCCACATCACCCCATGTCGTCACCGCCTTCGTGTGCGGGATGAAGTTGATGCCGAAGGTCGCGCCATCCACCTCGTTCACGGTCACCGACGTGCCGTTCAGGGCGACCGATCCCTTGGGCGCGATGAACCGGGCCAGCGTCGCGGGCGCTTCGAGCGTCACGCGCGTGCTGTCGCCATCATCCTGCAGCGCGGTGATCCGCGCCACGCCGTCCACATGCCCGGACACGATGTGCCCGCCCAACTCGTCGCCCACGCGCAGGGCGCGTTCGAGGTTGATGCGTTTGCCGGGGGCCCAGCCGCCCGCACCGATATTGGTCTTCGACACGGTCTCGCCCGAGATATCCACCTGGAACCATCCGCCAGCAGGGGTCGCCCCCCGCGCGGTCACCGTCAGGCACACCCCGTCGCAGGCGATGGACGCGCCAAGTGCGACCGCAGCCATGTCGTAGCCGGTCGCGATCCGCGCCGTCAGATCGCCCTTCTGCGCGACATCGACGACCCGCCCGATATCGGTGATGATACCCGTGAACATGTGGATTTCCCCGTCCTCTAGAGTTTCAGCGGACCTAGCGCCGCTGGAACGGCACCGCAAGGGCGCCTCACATCTCGGAGTGACCGTGCTGCGCGATGCGGCTTCGGATCACGTCCCGGATCGGTCCATGCGCTGGCGCGTCCACCAGCGTGCTGCGCCAGTGCGGGTCCACGGGGCGGCTCGCGCGAAGCCCGGTCCACCGCAATCCGTCCAGAACATCGCGCGCCGCGTGCGGCAGCACATCCGGCACCGCATGCCCCGCGATCTCGGCCCAGACGCGGGTCCAGAGCCGACCCACCGACCACGGGTTGTAGCCGCCCCCGCCCAGCACCATCAGCCGCGGTGCAAGCGCGCGCAGCCCGCGCACGACCGCGACATGGGCGTTGTTCGACAGCGCAAGCCGCGACATCGGATCCTCGGCCAGCGCATCGGCACCGCATTGCAGCACGATGGCATCGGGCCGGAAATCCGCGACGCCGCGCAGGATCAGGTCGTCGCGGATGAGCGCCATCTCGTCGTCGTTCAGCCCTTTCGGCACCGGCAGGTTCACGAGGTTCCCGCAGCCCCGGTCGCTGATCGCCCCGGTTCGCGGCCACCGGTTTTCCTCGTGCACCGACATGCACAGAACGCCTGGGTCCGTGGCAAAGGCGTGATCCACCCCGTCGCAATGATGCGCGTCGATATCCACATAGGCGATCCGGTCGCAGCCTTCGGCCCTGAGCGCCAGAACCCCGATCACCGGATCGTTGAAATAGCAGAACCCGTTGGCCCGGTCGGGCATCCCGTGGTGCGTTCCGCCGCCCGGGCAATGCACAACCCCACCATCGCGCAGCAGGGACGCGGCCAGCATGACCCCGCCGACCCCGGTGGCGGGACGGCGGAACATCTCGGGAAAGATCGGATTCGCGGTGGTGCCGATGTTGTGGCGCGCCTGAACGGCGGGCGATGCCGCCTGCGCCGCTTCGGCCTGCGCCAGCGCCGCGACGTACTCCGGCGTGTGCCAGAGCGTCAGGGCGGCGGGCCGTGCGCGCGGACTGGTGCGGTATCGCGCCGCCGGCAACCACCCCAGCGCGCGGCACAAATCCATCACCTGAGGCACCCGCGGCACCGCCAGCGGATGCCAGCGCCCGTAGGACGAACCGCGATAGATCTCGGATCCGATGAAGACCGGCAGGGCCGGCGCTGGCCCCGTCGAAACCGGATCGGGGTCCGGTTCCAGCTTGAACGACCCGTTCGGGGCGACCTGCGCCTTCGCTGCCGCCATGGTCACCGGATCAAAAGTGCCTCGATGCGAGATGTCATGTCCGGCGAGTCCGGGCGTACCATCGACCCCCAGGTCGCCACGACCTGCCCTTCACCGTCCAGCAGTACCTTGTTGAAGTTCCAGCGCGGCGTGAAGCCGTGGGTCTCGGCCAGCCAACGGTAGAACGGATGTGCATCCCGCCCGCGCACCGACGTGATGTCGGTCATCGGGAGCGTCAGCCCAAAGGTCGTTTCGCAGAAGTCCTTGACCGCGGCGGCATCATCCAGTTCCTGCCGGAAATCGTCCGAGGGAACCGCAAGAACCACAAGCCCCGCCGGTCCGTACCGGTCGTGCAGTGCCTGAAGCCCCTCGTACTGGCCCGTGAACCCGCAGCGCGATGCGGTGTTGACCACCAGCACGGGCTTTCCGCGCCAAGCTTCGGTGCTCAGGGTTCCGCCGTCGATGGAGTCGAACTCGAACCCCGCGGCGGGCAATGCCGCAGCGGTGAAGGAGCCCAGCAGAAAACTGCGCAGTATGGTGCGGATCATGGTCATGGGCTCGCCCTGTCAAAAAGACTTCATGGGCGAAAGATAATCTTGGCGTACGGGGCGGCAACTGGACAAATCATCGGGTAATCCGGGTGGACACCGATTGGCGCACTGGGATACCCGATCAGTCCTGCCACCCGCATCCAAGCGGTGTGCGGTGCACACCGAATCCTCGAGCCGATTGTTCCACTATTGTCCATACCGCTGCGCATCTCCGACCCCGACCTTGGCGACACCCGCGCGGCAGCGCGGCCGGACGTGGAGCAGTACGGAGCCCTTTGTTATCGGGACAAGGGCGGGAAGGTGGAGATCCTTCTTGTGACCAGCCGCGGCACGGGACGCTGGATCGTGCCCAAGGGATGGCCGGTGAAGGGCCAGACCCCGGCCGGGAGCGCCACCGTCGAAGCGTTCGAGGAAGCCGGGGTCGAAGGCCGCGCGAGCCCGATCTGCGTCGGCGTCTACAGCTATGGAAAGGTCTTGGAGAACGCGACCGAACGCCCGGTGCGGGTTGCGCTCTACCCGCTGCGGGTGCGGAAGTTGCGCCGCAGGTACCCGGAAGCGCAGCAACGCAAGCGCCGCTGGTTTTCCCGCAAGCGCGCCGTCGAGCTGGTGGACGAACCCGAACTCAAGGACCTTCTGCGCGGTTTCGACCCGGATGCACCGACCCCCTGACCGGCGGGTCGGCACGTGGATTTACGTGCTTGGCAAAGGTCGTGCGATCGCTATCTACTGGCGTCTCGCAGGATAGGGACCGCGATGATCCGCTACACGCTGAAATGCGATGCCGCGCATGAATTCGAAAGCTGGTTCGCGTCGGGCGCGGCGTTCGAAACACTGCGCGACGGTGGGCGACTGGAATGTGCCGTGTGCGGCAGCGCGTCCGTGGATCGGGCGGTGATGGCGCCACCGGTGCGGACCACGAAAAAGGCGGCAGGATCGGTCGGCACCCCGGCCGGGGCGGCCTTGCCGCCGGAGGCTGCGGATCACGCCAACCGGCACGGCCTGTCCGCACGGTCCGACAGCGAACGCGCGCGGATGCTGCGCACGCTTCGTCAGAAGATCGAGCGCGAAACCGAGTACGTCGGCACCCGCTTTGCCGTCGAGGCGCGCGCGATCCACACCGGCGACGCCCCGGACCGCGCGATCCGTGGCGAGGCCGACCCGCAGGAAGCCCGCCGCCTGATCGAGGACGGGATCACCGTGGTGCCCCTGCCGTTCTTCGACAGCAAGAAGACGAACTGACCGGTGCGGGTGCTGGTCACCGGCGTGTCGCGCGGCATCGGACGGGGCCTGTTCGACCACTACGCGGCGCTGTCGCAAACGCAGGTCGTGGGCACCGTCCGGGGCGACCCCGGCGACGATCCCGCGCGCATTTCGCTGGACCTGCGCGACGTCGCGGGCTTCGACAGGCTGGCGCGGCAGCTCTCGGACAGCCCGCTCGACCTGCTGGTCTGCAACGCGGGGGTGTACCCGGCGCGCGGCCTGACGCTGGACAGCGACCTCGCCACGGCGGCCTGGGCCGCGCTCTGGGCCGAAGGGTTCGCCGTGAATGTCACCGGCACCTTCCTGACCGTGCGCGCCTGCCTGCCCGCCCTGCGCCGCAGCCCCGGTGCGCGCATCGCCATCGTGTCGTCGCTCATGGGATCGAGCCTGCGCGCCCCCGGCGGCGCCCATGTCTACCGCGCCAGCAAGGCCGCCGTGACGAACCTTGCGCGGAATCTTGCCACGGATCTGGCACCGTCCGGCATCAGCGTGGGGGTCTATCATCCCGGCTGGGTGCGCACCGACATGGGCGGGCCAGACGCCGACATGGACCTTGCGACCGCCGTGGCCGGGCTTGCGGCGCGCATCGACGCGCTGAGCCTTGCCACGACGGGCTGCGCCGAGGGCTGGGACGGCGCGGCCCTGCCCTTCTGATCCGACCCTGCCGGCCTTGCCGGTGGCCCTTGCGCAGGCAGAACGGCTTGCCTAAACAATGCCGACCGACGCGGGCCGGACAAACGTGACCCGCATGGGCCCGAAACGGGTCCGGGACGAGGCGACGACGGGGGCAAGACAGCGACCATGCCGATCCTTGTGATGAAATTCGGCGGCACGTCCGTGGCCGACCTTGACCGTATCCGCAACGCGGCGGCCAAGGTGCGCGCAGAAGTGGCGCGCGGCTATGACGTGATCGTCATCGTTTCGGCCATGTCGGGCAAGACCAACGAACTGGTGCGCTGGGTCAGCGACATCGCCCCCTTCTACGACGCGCGCGAATATGATGCCGTGGTGTCGTCGGGCGAAAACGTGACCGCGGGCCTGATGGCGCTGACCTTGCAGGAAATGGACGTGCCCGCGCGCAGTTGGCAAGGCTGGCAGGTGCCGCTGGTGACCACCTCCGCCCATTCCGCCGCGCGGATCGAGGACATACCGCGTCACAACATCGACCAGAAGTTCGCCGAAGGCATGAAGGTTGCAGTCGTGGCCGGGTTTCAGGGGATCAGCCCGGAAGGCCGCGTCACCACCTTGGGCCGAGGCGGGTCGGATACGACCGCCGTGGCGTTCGCCGCCGCCTTCGGCGCCGAACGTTGCGACATCTACACGGACGTCGACGGGGTCTATACCACCGATCCGCGCATAACCTCCAAGGCCCGCAAGCTGGACCGGATCGCGTTCGAGGAGATGCTGGAGCTTGCCAGCCTCGGCGCGAAGGTGCTGCAGACCCGGTCCGTGGAACTGGCCATGCGCTACAAGGTGCGCCTGCGCGTCCTGTCGTCCTTCGAGGACAGCACCGAAAATTCCGGCACGCTCGTGTGCGACGAGGAGGAAATCATGGAAAGCAAGGTCGTATCGGGCGTCGCCTATTCCCGCGATGAGGCGAAAATCACGCTGGTCACGGTCGA
>DAIPIS010000035.1:0-16964 GCA_036770665.1 Meridianimarinicoccus sp. | reverse complement strand
GACCCTACCGACCGTGCCGGGCAGGCGACCTCGACCGGCTTGGCGGAGGTCGTGCCATGGCGACGGCGATATGCCGCGCCGCCTGTCCCAAGCCGCGCGGTTGGCCGCCGGTGGTCCGCCTGCGGCGTCGGCCCGCCCCCGCGCCGCCGACACGAAGGTCAGGCACCGATCCGGTGCCGGACCTGCCCGTGGACCGTCTCTGCGGCGTCCCTGCAGACCGCGACGGATGCGCCGTGCCAATCGGCGCCGGATGGCAGCAAGACGCCCCGGACGCACGGCGACAGTGGCCTTCGTTCGCACCACGCGGTGGTCCGGACCGGCTGCAGGACCGGCTGGCGGCGCGGCGGCGCGACGCGCGACACGGAGCGCAGATACAGCTTTTCCACCCCGCGAAACTGAGTCACGATCCCGCAAGGGAACGGCTTGAGTTTCACGACAACGTACGCGATTGTCTGGGCAAGTCGGGCGCATCAGGGGGGAAATGATGGAAGACTCGGGCGTTACGGGCATATTCGAATCCGGTCTGGGCAAGACCGCCGCGAATTACACGCCGCTCAGCCCGCTGAGCTTCATCGCGCGGACTGCCGCAGTCTATCCCGACAGCCCCGCCGTCAGCTATGGCGACGTGCGCCGCACCTGGGCGGAAACCTATGCCCGCTGTCGGCGCATCGCATCGGCGCTTGCGGCGCGCGGGGTCCGCCGCGGCGATACCGTCGCGATCGTCGCATCCAACCTGCCCGAAATGTTCGAAGCCCATTACGCGATCCCGATGATCGGTGCCGTGCTGAACACGATCAACACCCGGCTCGATGCCGAGGCGATCAGTTTCATCCTGAACCACGGCGAAGCGACGGTGCTGCTGGTCGATCCGGAATTCGCCGAGGTGGTGGACCGAGCGCAGAAGATGTCCGGCCATGACCGGCTTGTGGTCGACATCCTCGACCCCAGCTATGAGGGCGGCCACCGGATCGGGCGTGTGACCTATGACGAACTGTTGGCCGAAGGCGATCCCGATTTCGCGTGGGAGTTGCCCTCCGACGAATGGGACGCGATCAGCCTGAACTACACGTCCGGGACCACGGGTGATCCCAAGGGCGTGGTCTATCACCATCGGGGTGCCGCGCTGAACGCCATGGCGCACATCATCGACTGGAGCATGCCGCAAGGGTCGCGCTACCTGTGGACCCTGCCGATGTTCCACTGCAACGGCTGGTGTTTCCCGTGGACCATCGCCGCCAATGCCGGGGTCTGCGTCTGCCTGCGGGCGGTGCGGGCAGACCGGATTTTCGAACTGATCCGCACCGAACGGGTCAGCCATTTCTGCGGTGCGCCGATCGTGTTGAACATGCTGGCCAACGCGCCGGACGCGTGGAAGGATTTCACGCACGAGGTCAAGGTGATGACCGCAGGTGCGTCGCCCCCCGCCGCGGTGATCGCCGCGATGGAAACCATGGGGATCTCTGTCACCCATGTCTATGGTCTGACCGAAACCTACGGGCCTTCGGTGGTCTGCGCGTGGAAGGACGCGTGGGACGGTTTGCCGATGGACGCGCGCGCGCGGCTGAAGGCGCGCCAGGGGGTCCGGAACTCGGCGCTCGACGGGTTGGTGGTGGCACACCCCGACACGCAGGAGCTTGTGCCGCAAGACGGACAGACGATGGGCGAGATCTTCATGCGCGGCAACAACGTGATGAAGGGCTATCTCAAGAACCCGAGCGCCACGCAGAAAAGCTTTCGCGGCGGCTGGTTCGCATCCGGCGATCTGGGCGTGACGCACCCGGACGGCTATGTCGAACTCAAGGATCGGTCCAAGGACATCATCATCTCGGGCGGCGAAAACATATCGACAGTGGAGGTGGAAGACGTGCTCTACCGCCACCCGAAGATCCTCGAAGCCGCCGTGGTGGCGAAGCCCGACCCGAAATGGGGCGAGACGCCCTGCGCCTTCGTCACCCTGAAACCCGGTGCGGAGGCGACAGCCGATGAAATCATCGCGTTCTGCCGCGAGAACATCGCCCATTTCAAGGCGCCCAAGACCGTGGTGTTCACCGATCTGCCAAAGACATCAACCGGCAAGATCCAGAAATTCGTGCTGCGCGATCGCGCGAAGGATCTGTCGAACGCGCGCTGACTTGGACATGGTGCAGCAAGACGGTTATGATGCAGCGGCCACGGTGCGATTGGCAAAATGCGATTGCAGCGCAACGATTTCACGCAGGAAAAGGACCTTTCGGGGTCGGGGAGTACGGACACGATGACGGACGCGGACCATATTCTTGTCACCGAAGGTCTGACCAAGGAATTCAAGGGGTTCACTGCGGTCGACAGCGTGACCCTGAAGGTGCGGCGCGGCGATATCCATGCCATGATCGGGCCGAACGGCGCGGGCAAGACCACGGTGTTCAACCTGCTCACCAAGGTGCTGCAACCGACGCGCGGCACGATCGTCTACAACGGCACGGACATCACCGCGGCCAAGTCGGCGGCGATCGCGCGCATGGGGATGGTGCGGTCGTTCCAGATCTCGGCGGTGTTTCCGCACATGACCGCGCTGGAAAACGTGCGCGTGTCGCTGCAGCGCAAGCTGGGCACGTCGTTCCATTTCTGGCGCTCGGAACGGTCGCTCGACGTGCTCAACGACCGGGCGCACGACCTGCTCGCCATGGTCGGGCTGGAACAATACGCCGCGACCGAGGTGCATGAACTGGCTTACGGCCGCAAGCGCGCCCTGGAGATCGCCACGACGCTGGCGCAGGATCCGGAACTGATGCTGCTCGACGAACCCACGCAGGGCATGGGCCGCGAGGACGTGAGCCGCATCACCGCCCTGATCCGCAAGGTCGCGGCCGACCGGACGGTGCTGATGGTGGAACACAATCTCGGGGTTGTGGCGGAACTGTGCGACCGGATCACGGTGCTGCAGCGGGGGGCCATCCTGACCGAAGGACCCTATGCCGAGGTGTCGGCGGATCCGCGGGTCAAGGAAGCCTACATGGGACGCGCGGCATGACCGGAACACTGCACAACACCGACATCGGCGGGGCGCATATCACCGAGCGGATCGAGGAGATCCGGATCACGGACCTGCACGCCTTCTACGGCGAAAGCCACGCGCTGCACGGCATCGACATGGTGGTCTATCAGGGTGAACTGGTGACGCTTCTGGGCCGCAACGGCGCGGGGCGCACCACGACGCTGCGGTCCATCGTGGGTCTTCTGGGTCAGCGCACCGGGTCCATCGTTCTCAAGGGGCAGGAGATCATCCGCGCCCCGTCCCACGTCATCGCCCACATGGGCGTCGGCTATTGCCCCGAGGAGCGGGGCATCTTCGCCAGCCTCAACGTGGAGGAAAACCTGATGCTGCCGCCGCAGGTGGCGGGCGGCGGCATGAGCGTCGAGGAAATCTACGACCTGTTCCCGAACCTTGCGGAACGGCGGCGCAGCATGGGCACCCGGCTGTCGGGGGGCGAGCAGCAGATGCTGGCCATGGCGCGCATCCTGCGCACGGGCGCGAACATCCTGCTTCTGGACGAGATCACCGAAGGTCTGGCCCCGGTGATCGTGGACAAGCTGGCCGATGTGCTGAGCCTGCTGCGGACGCGCGGCTACACGGTCATTCTCGTGGAGCAGAACTTCCGCTTCGCCGCCGATCTGGCGGACCGGCATTTCATCATGGACCACGGGCATATCGTCGAAACGGTGGCCCGTGACGAACTGGACACCAAGCAGGCGGTGTTCGACGAATACCTGAGCGTATAGCGACGGGATCACGGCTCAACAGGGAGAAGAGCACATGACAACGATCAAGGCACTGGGACTTGGCGTATCGGCGCTGGCGATGGCATCCGCTGCCACCGCGGAAATATCCGATGGCGCAGTCCGCATCGGTCTTCTGACGGACATGTCGGGCACCTATTCCGGTGTTGCGGGCCCCGGCACGGTGGTCGCCGCGCAGATGGCGATCGAGGATTTCGGCGGCACCGTCGCCGGGGCGCCGATCGAATTGCTGACCGCCGACCACCAGAACAAGGCCGACATCGCCGCCAATCGGGCGCGCGAATGGGGCGAAAACGACGGCGTCGATGCCTTCGCCGAGTTGGTGACCACGTCGGTGGCGATGGCGGTCTTTGAAATCGCCAAGCAGCAGAACAAGGTCACGCTGGTCTCGGGGGCCGCGTCCTCGCCGCTGACGGGCGAGGCCTGCATCCCGTCGGGCGTGCACTGGACCTACAACACCCGCGCGCTGGCCAATGGGACCGGGGCCGCTGTGGTGGCCGAAGGTGGCGACACCTGGTATTTCCTGACGGCCGACTATGCCTTCGGTCAGGCGCTGGAAGCGGACGTGACCAAGGTCGTCGAAGCCGCTGGCGGGCAGGTTCTGGGATCGATCCGTCACCCCTTCCCGGCGTCCGACTTCTCGTCCTTCGTGCTGCAGGCGCAGGCATCGGGGGCCAAGGTCATCGGCCTTGCCAACGCGGGCGCCGACACCACCAACGCCATCAAGGCCGCGAACGAGTTCGGGCTTGTGGCGGGCGGCCAGTCCATCGCGGCCCTTCTGATGTTCATCAGCGACGTGCACGCGCTGGGTCTTGAGACGGCGCAGGGGATCCAGCTGACCACCGGGTTCTACTGGGATGCCAATGACGAAACCCGCGCCTGGTCGGAACGCTTCGGCGAGCGGATGAACGGCGCGATGCCGACGATGGTGCAGGCGGGGGTCTACAGCTCGGTCATGCATTACCTCAAGGCGATCGAGGCGACCGGCACGGACGAAACCGACGCCGTCATCGCACAGATGCGCGCCACACCGATCAACGACTTCTTCGCCAAGAACGGTGTGCTGCGCTCGGATGGCCGCATGGTGCACGACATGTATCTTGCCCGCGTGAAATCGCCTGCCGAAAGCACGGGGCCTTGGGATTACTACGAGATCATCCGTACGATCCCGGGTGAGGAAGCTTACGGCACGCTGGAAGAAAGCACCTGCCCGACCAAGTGATCGGTTGCGATCGCCCCATTGTCCCGGCTGCTGCGGTGGCCGGGGCCCCTCTCCGTTTCTCAGGACAGCTTCGCCATGCTCACCGACCTTCTCGGAATTCCGCCACAGGTGCTGTTCGGCCAGCTTCTGCTGGGTCTGATCAACGGCGCGTTCTATGCGGTGCTCAGTCTTGGGCTGGCGGTGATCTTCGGGCTGCTCAACATCGTCAACTTCGCCCATGGCGCGCTCTACATGCTCGGGGCGTTCGCGGCCTGGGGGCTTGCGACGTTTCTGGGGGTCAACTACTGGGCCGCGCTGATCCTTGCCCCGATCATGGTCGGTGCGGTCGGCATCGTCATCGAACGCGTCCTGCTGCGGCGCCTTGCCGGGGTCGACCACCTCTATGGGCTGTTGCTGACCTTCGGCCTTGCCCTGATCATCGAGGGGTCGTTCGTCAAGATGTTCGGCGCGTCGGGACAGCCCTATCCCACGCCCGCGGCCCTGCAGGGCGGCATCAATCTGGGGTTCATGTTCCTGCCATGGTACCGCGCCTGGGTCGTCGTCGCGGCGCTGACGGTGTGCATCTTCACCTGGTGGCTGTTCGAGCGCACGAAGATCGGTGCCTACCTGCGCGCTGGCACCGAGAACCCCAAGCTTCTGCAGGCCTTCGGTGTGAACGTGCCGCTGCTGACCACGCTGGCCTATGGCTATGGCGTGGGGCTTGCGGGTTTCGCCGGGGTGCTGGCCGCCCCGATCACACAGGTCAGCCCGCTGATGGGGTCGAACCTGATCATCACCGTCTTCGCCGTGGTCGTCATCGGCGGGATGGGGTCGATCATGGGCGCGGTGGTGACGGGTCTTGCCATGGGCGTGATCGAAGGGCTGACGCGGGTGTTCTATCCCGAAGCCTCGGCCACCGTGATCTTTCTTGTAATGGCCATCGTGCTGGTCCTGCGACCCGCAGGGCTTTTCGGCCGGACAGCGTAAGGGACCTGACACCATGAACGCCAAAGTCGGTTACGCCCTCGCGCTCGTGCTGCTGCTTGCGGCACCCTTCGCGGTCTACCCCGTCTTCCTGATGAAGTTCCTGTGCTTCGCGATCTTCGCCTGCGCGTTCAACCTGATCCTCGGGTTCGGCGGGCTGCTCAGCTTCGGGCATGCCGCGTTCTTCGGGGGGGCCGCGTACCTGACCGGCCACGCGATCAAGGTGTGGGGCCTGCCCACGGAACTGGGCATCCTGTTCGGCGCGCTGTGTGCCGGGGCGCTTGGCGTGCTGACCGGGTCGCTCGCGATCCGCAGGCAGGGCATCTATTTCGCGATGATCACGCTCGCGCTGGCGCAGATGTGCTATTTCGTGTTCATCAGCGCCGATTTCACCGGCGGCGAGAACGGCCTGCAGGGCGTGCCGCGCGGCACCTTCCTCGGCATCGTGGACCTGCAGAACAACCTTGCCATGTACTACTTCGTGCTGGGTGTCTTCGTGCTGGCGTATCTGCTGATCGCCCGCACGGTGCATTCGCCCTTCGGGCAGGTCCTGCGCGCGATCCGCGACAACGAAGCGCGTGCGGTGTCGCTCGGCTATGACGTGGACCGCTACAAGCTGCAGGCCTTCGTGCTGTCGGCCACGCTGGCGGGGCTCGCGGGCGGCACCAAGGCGGTGGTGTTCCAGCTCGCCTCGCTCACCGATGCGCATTGGCACATGTCCGGCGAGGTCGTGCTGATGACCCTGCTGGGTGGCGTCGGCACGCTGGCGGGGCCGGTGGTGGGCGCGGGCGTCATCATCACCCTGCAGAACTACCTGGCGTCCGGCGTGCTGTCGGCCTGGGTCCCGGTGGTTCTGGGCGTGATCTTCGTCGTCTGCGTGCTGGCCTTCCGACGCGGCATCGTGGGTGAATTCCGGGCCTTCGTCCGGCGCTCCTTCTGACGGGGCAAGAGAGACGCGATCGTGCAACCGTGACAGGAAAGGACTTCCCATGAGCTACGCCGCCCCGGTCAAGGACATGCGCTTCATCCTTGAACACCTGTGCGATCTGGAAGGGCTGGCCACCCTGCCGGGGCTGGAGGACGCGACGCCCGACACCGTGGATGCGATCCTCGACGAAGCCGCGAAATACGCGGGCGAGGTGCTGCTGCCGCTGAACCATGCCGGCGACGTGCAGGGGCTTGGCTTCGACGGGGGGCGGGTCACGACGCCCAAGGGCTGGAAGGCTGCGTATGCACAACTGATCGAGGGCGGCTGGAACGCGCCCGCGGCAAGCCCCGACTATGGCGGGCTTGGCCTTCCGCACGCGGTCAACGCCTGCATTCAGGAAATGTTCCAGGGTGCCAACATGTCGTTCCAGCTGTGCCCGATGCTGACCCAGGGCGCAATCGAGGCGCTGGACTGCTACGCGACGGACACGCTCAAGGACATCTACCTGCACAAGCTGGTGTCGGGGGAATGGACAGGCACCATGAACCTGACCGAACCGCAGGCCGGATCGGATCTTGCCGCGATCCAGTCCCGCGCGAAACCCAGCGGCGATCACTACCTGATCAGCGGTCAGAAAATCTACATCACCTATGGCGCCCATGACCTGACGGACAACATCATCCACCTGGTGCTGGCCCGCCTGCCCGACGGTCCGCCGGGGGTGAAGGGCATTTCCCTGTTCCTCGTGCCGCAGAAACTGCTGCGGGCGGACGGCACCATCGGGACCGAGAACGACGTGACCTGCGTGTCCATCGAACACAAGCTGGGCATCCACGCCTCGCCCACCTGCACGCTCAGCTACGGCGACCATGGCGGGGCGGTCGGCTATCTCGTGGGGGAGCCGCACAAGGGCCTGCAGTACATGTTCACCATGATGAACAACGCGCGGCTCAACGTGGGGCTGCAAGGCGTCGGCGTCGCGGAACACGCGTATCAGACGGCATTGGCCTATGCCCGCGACCGCAAGCAGGGCAAACCGGCGGGCCTTGGCACGCTCGACACGATCCTCGGGCACGGCGACATCCGGCGCATGCTGGGCACCATGCGGGCACAGATTTTCGCAGCCCGGGCGCTTTGTGCGCAGGCGGCGGCATCGCTGGACCATGCGGCGCGCAACCCCGACGATGCCGCGCGCGCCGCCCATCAGGCGCGGGTCGATCTGCTGATCCCCGTGGCGAAGGGCTGGTCCACCGAAATGGCGGTGGAGGTCGCGTCGCTTGGCATCCAGGTCCACGGCGGCATGGGCTATGTGGAGGAAACGGGTGCCGCACAGCACCTGCGCGACGCCCGGATCACCACGATCTACGAAGGCACCACCGGCATTCAGGCGCTCGACCTCGTGGGACGCAAGATATTGCGGGACGACGGCGCTGCCGTCGATGCGCTGGTGCTCGAAATGCGGCGCGAGGCGGACCGGATCGGCGCGACGGTGTCGAACCAGATCGACTGGGCCGGGTTGTCCGCCATGGTGCGCAAGGCCGCCGACATCGTGACCGAGATGAAAGGTTGGCTGCTGAGCGTGGCCAAGGCCGATCCGGTGCTTCAGAACGCGGCGGCGGTGAACATGCTGCACGGCTTCGGCGTGGCGCTTGGCGCGTGGCAGATCGCATCGGCGGCGCACCGGGCCGGAACCGGCCGGTTGGCGGGCACCGAGGAAGCCGCGGCACGCCTGCAACTGGCCGAGGTCTATCGCGGGCAGGTCTTCCCCATGGCGCAAGCCCGGCGCGACGCGGTGATCGCGGGCACGGGCAAGGTCAAGGCCCTGGGCGACGCCGCCTTCGTCTGACCCGCCACGCGGCGCGGGCGGACAGCGGGAACGATTTGCCGACGGGTGATCGGGCGGCGCGGCGCATCGGCCGCGCGGACGGACAGGTGCCCGTCGCCGCGCCCATGCCGCGCGCCCCGGCATCGGGATGTCCCCGGTCCTTGCGCGGCGGTGCGGGCTGGTCAGGGTCGCCGATCTTGATCCGGTCTGCGGTGCAGTCCCGAGCCGATCACAGCCTTTGCGGGCGCGTGCGCGCCTTCCACCCGAGATTGGCCTGAAGTCCGCGCAGGTCGGGCGCGCGGCGGCCATCGTGGCCGGATCGGCGCGCCACGGGTCGCCGTGCTGCGGCACCCCCCCCCGTCAATCGCGGACATCGGCGGATCATCGGCACCGGCGGGCGGCACTGTTTTGCCCGGCGCAGGGAACGTTCCGCCCGCGTCCGCGTTGATTGATGCCGGGCCGAGCACGGTCCCGCCCACCCGAAGGAGTTTCCGAGATGAAGAAGATCACCGCCGTCCTGTCCGTCTGTCTCTTTGCCGGTCTGGCCGCCTGCAACACGGTCGAAGGTGCTGGCCGCGACGTCCAAAGCGGCGGCGAGGCACTCAGCAACACCGCACGCAGCGCCGAACGCGATCTCAGCCAGTAAGCGGCCGGGACGGACTCCACCCACCAGACAAGGATCACGGGAATGGCAGACAGAAACGAGCAGACGTCGAGCGCGGAGCTTGAACGGCAGATCGCCGCACTGCGGGACGATTTCGGCGCGATGACCGCGCTCCTGCGGGACATGGCGACGGAACGTGGCAAGGCGACCGTCGCGGGCGCGCGCGAGGCAGCCGACACCCTGTCGCACGAGGCCGCACGGCGCGGCTATCAGGCACGCGATGCGGTCGACACCGCGGTCCGGGACCATCCGGTTGCGTCGCTGGGCATCGCGGCGGTGCTTGGCTTTGTGCTGGGTGCCCTGACGCGGCGCTGACATGGATCGCATGACACGCCTGCTGGTCGCGGCGCTGGGTGCAGCACCGCGCGAACGCATCCTGGTGGATGTGGCCTGCACGGTCCTGTGCGTTGCCGGACTGGGCCTGCTGGGTGCCGCTGCCTTCGATGCGCTGGCCGAAGCGGCCGGGGCGCAGGTGGCGCGTGTCGGTCTCGGGACGGCGGCCTTCGCACTTGCGGGGCTGGTCTGGGCGGTTGGCGCACTGCGGATGCGCCAACGCGCCCGGCGCGCCGCTGCCGCCCGCGCGCAACTTGTCGACGAGGTCCGGGCGGCGACGCTGGGGCGCGCACCGATTGCGGGACCGGCGCTTGCGTTCGCGCACGCGTTTTTCGTCGGACGGAAGGCCGGGTCCAGGGCAGGCCGAAGCCGGACGCCGCGCGACTGACATCGGACCGGCCAGCGCACGCGATGGGCTCTCCATCACGGGCTGGCGATACCGGAAGGCCGGTCCCATGGGGCCGGCCCCGCCATGCGTACCCCTGCGCCCGGGGCCGGGCTGGATGTCGCATGGCCCGGACCTGCGGGATCCGCGACCGGCGCCGGCCCTGCGGCGGGCGCGCCGACGCGCGTGGCGGATGCGCCAGTTGGCGCGCGCTAACGGAAACGACCCCGAATTGTTCCCCGAACCCACGGAAATATAAGCACAAACAGATCGGAACCTCGGTCGCGGCCGCGTGTTGGTAAGGCGCGTCACAGGACGCGCAACCGTAGAGAGGACGACATGAAACGCCTACTTCTTTCAACCGCACTCGCCGGATTAGTGGCCTTCCCGACCTTCGCGATCGCCCAGAGCGATCCGGGCACGGATCCCATGGCTCCCCAACAGACCGAAACCCCCGGCGACACGGGCATGGGAACCACGCCGGGCGACGACACGCAGGACGGCGCACAAACCGGGTCCGACACGGATACCGGGTCTGGCGAAGGGTCCGACGGCGTGTCCGACACGTCGCAGGACGACGCCGAAGGGGGCGCCACCACGGGCGGTTCCGGTGCTGTCGGCGGCGGTGCCGCGTCGAACATGGACGTCGGAGCCGACGGCGTCGCCGAAGGCTACAGCCCGATGGATCCGAGCGTGGTCGAAGCCGGAGAGATCGAACAAGCGCCCGTGATGTCGCGTGACGGCGACGAGATCGGGGACGTGTCCCAAGTCCTCATGACGGCGGACGGCGCCATTGACGCGATCGTGGTCAATGTCGGCGGCTTCCTTGGCATGGGGTCGAAGCCCGTCGCGGTGCCGTTCGACCGGCTCACGCTGCAGACCAACGATGAAAACGGCGACATGAGCATTCGCATCGCGATGTCGCGGGAAGAGATCGAAGCGCTTCCGCAGTACGAAGAGGGGTAATCCCGACCGGCCCGCGCCACGCCCGTCGGCCCGACCGGGCGGCAGGCGGGGCGCGGTGCCGTTGCCGGGCCCTGTCGGGATATCCGCCACGCGCGGACCCGGCACGGCCGCGCGCGTCCGGCAAGATGCCCTCTGCAAGGAAGTGCCATCGTGACTGGTTCCGACGCGCCGGATGCCCCGGCCATCACCCGCCTTCTTGTGCTGGTCACGGCTGCCGAAGCCTATCCGGTGTTCGAGCGGTGCTGCCTGAACGCAACCACCGGGACCTGGATGAGTTTCCGG
Organism: Meridianimarinicoccus sp.; assembly: GCA_036770665.1. GTDB lineage: Bacteria > Pseudomonadota > Alphaproteobacteria > Rhodobacterales > Rhodobacteraceae > Meridianimarinicoccus. The sequence goes on along the minus strand of DAIPIS010000035.1, from coordinate 5,619 downwards.
ATCTTCGACCTGCGCACGCGGCTGCGGTCGCCCGAGGCGCAGCGCATCGGGAAGACCTGGTTCGATCTTGTCGCCCATACCCTGCGCCGGGGTGTGGCGATCCACATCGTTCTGGCGGATTTCGACCCCGTCGCCGCGACCCATCTGCAGGCCGGGACATGGCGCAGCATGCGCCAGTTCGTCAGCCTTGCGGAATGTGCGTCGGCAGACCGGCTTGACCGTGACAGCGGCCCTGCACCCGGACAAGGTCGGTTTCTGGCCACGCCTTCTGGGCCATGCCCTTCTGCGGCGGCGTCTTGAAGAGCCGATCGCGCGGATCAACCGGTTGCCTGCCCCACGACCCGCGGCCCGCGCGCCTGTTCGGCAGGCCCATGCCCGGCCTGCCCGACGAGACCGTCTGATCCCACCCGACCACCCTGCGCCGGATGCAAAAGGGGCGTCGTGCCCTGAACGCGCCCCTTTGCGCGGATCGACCGTGGATCGGCCCGGCATCGGCCCATGAACGGGTCGCCCCCGATCCAGCCGCCTGCCCGGTGCCGCGGCCTACAATACCTGGGACAGGAGCGAGACGGCAAACAGGATCAGAAAGATCACGAACAGGATCTTCGCGATCCCGGCCGAAGCTGACGCGATGCCGCTGAAGCCGAGGAACGCGGCGATCAGGGCAACAATGAGAAAGGCGATGGTCCATGACAGCATGTCGGGGCTCCTCGAACGTGTGGTGATCGCACCGTATGACCGGTGCATCGGATCAACGCGGGCCGTTGCCGGAAGTTCCGGCACCCCGCCGGGTATTGCCCCGCCCGGTGGTGCCCGGTCGGGCGGATCACCCGGCGGTGGGTGCCGCGGTGCCGCCGGTACGGTCGATCGGAAAGCTGAGCGCCATCCGGAACGCCGGTCCCGTTGGCCCATCGATCATGCCCTTCTCGGCCGTCGCTTCGAGCTGGGCGCTGAACGCCTCGATCAGGTGCAGCCCTATCCCCCTGTCCTGCGGCGTGTCGACCGGCGCGGCCGCAACCGGGGCGCAGGTGTTCACGACCTCCAGACCGACCTCGCCCGTCGGCGTTTCGTAAAGCCGGATGTCGATCCGTGCCGGGCCGTTCTCGGGGGCCTTCACGTATTTGAGCGCGTTGGTCATGGCCTCCGTCGCGAGCAAGGCAAGCGGCACGATCTGGTCGGGATCGAGCATGACCGGCTGCATCTCGATGCCGACCTCGATGTTGCTGCCCGGCAGGATGCTGATCGCGATCATCTTGTTCAGGATGTCGCCGAGCAGTTCGTTCGCCTGAAGTTCGGTCATCCGGTCAAGCTTGTACAGGCTCTGGTGCACGGTGGCGAGCGTCAACACCCGGTCATGCAGGCCGCGCAGCGCATCCTGCGCTTCGGGGTTCTTCGCCGCGCGTTTCTGGATGCTGATGATCGACGCGATCAGTTGCAGGTTGTTGCGCACCCTGTGGTGGATTTCGCGCAGCAGCAGGGTCTTCTCGCCAAGCGCGGTTTCCAGTTGCACTTCGTCGCGTGTCAGCGTTTCGGTGAGATGGCGCAGATCGCGGCTGAGTTCGCTGATCTCGTCCGGTGCGCTGTGCAGCACCTTGGGCAACGCGGTGCGGTTGCCGTCGCTGAATTGCCGCATCTGCCGCCCAAGCCGCCGCAGGTGCCGGATCACCAGCCGGTGTGCGCCCATGTAGGCCACGCCAAGACTGACCAGCCAGACCATGAGCGCGAAACCGAGCGTGCTCGACGCCGTCGGCATGTCGCGCGATGGCAGGTCGGCCGGGGCCCAGACACCAAGAACGAACAGACGACCATCCACCAGCGGGATGGCGGCGTATGTGGTTTCCTCGCCTGCGGCATTGCTGGCGCGGACCACGCGGCGAGAAGCATCGGCAAAGGACTGCAGGTCGCGCCCGGCAGGCAGGACGGTGTCAAGATCCGTTTCGCGTGGTTGCGCGCTGACAAGACGGCCTTCCTCGGTGAAGATGATCGTGGTGGTCGGATCCCCCTCCCGCCCGTAGTCACGCACGAAATCGAGCGCGAAGCTGGCCAGCACCAGGACCATGTAGCCCGCCGTGTCACCGTCCTGCGTCACGGGCGACGCGATGACAAGCGGTGCGCGACGGTCGTTGTCGGCATCGGGTTGGGGCATGATGACCGGACCCTCCCGCGCCCGCAGCGCGTCGAGCAAGCCGATGTCGGCGAGCGTCCATTGCGGTTCGGATGAGCTGCACATCATCGCTCCAGCGGTGTCGGCCAGACCCGCGAAGCGGAACAGGCCCGACTGGTCGACGAAATCCTTCAGGTCGGCAGCACAGTCCTCCACGTTGTCGGCGTTCTTCAGCGTGGTGCTGCCGAGCGCATCCGCAGACCCGAGCGCACCGCGGATCAGCGCCAGTTCGCCCGCGATGGACGTAAAGGTGATGCTCAGGAGCGTGGTATCACGGCTGCGCTGCGCTTCGGACTGCACGCGGTCGTTCTGAACGACCGCATAAGTCCCCAGCGGCACCAGTGCCAAGGACAGCATCACCAGCAAGCGGACTGTCAGACTTCTCATGATGCGCCTCATGCGGGACCGCTGCACGGATCAGCGTCCGGATCTGCAGCCGCCGGCGGCGGCCAGTCGTGGTGCGGCAGTCCCCTGCGCGTCGGGCTGCGGCGGCGCCTTCTCCAGCAGGTCGGCAAGTCGCGCGCGCGCCCGGTTGAGCCGGCTCTTGATCGTGCCGACGGCGCATCCGCAGGTTTCCGCGGCTTCCTCATAGGACAGGCCCGACGCGCCGATCAGGATCAGCACCTCGCGCTGTTCGTCGGACAGTTTCGCGAAAGCAACGGCGAAATCGCGCAGCGCCAGCTTGCCGTCATGGTCCGGCTTCTGGGAAAGCCGCGCGGCATAGGCCCCGTCCACGTCCGCGATCTCGCGCTGGCCGCGGCGGGCATCGGAATAGAAGGTATTGCGCAGGATCGTGAACAGCCACGCGCGCATGTTCGTGCCCACGGTGAAGCTGTCGAGCTTCGCCCACGCCTTCAGCACCGTTTCCTGCACGAGGTCATCGGCTGTCGACGGATTGCGCGACAGGCTGAGCGCGAAGGCCCGCAGTTCCGGCACAAGGCGCACAAGCTCGGCGCGCGTTGCTGCCGTCGACGGCCCGGCGTCAGTCATGGCCACCATCCTGCGCCGAAAGGCGTTCCAGCAGATCGCGCAACGATTGCGGCAGTTCCTCGTCCACGGTCGACTGGTACAGCTTGCGCAGATTGTCCGAAATCTGCTGGTCGATCTCCGATGTCCGGCTGCCCCGGTTCTTCCGGATTCCGATACCCTCGGTGTTGTTCGGATCCTGTTCAGGCATGGGTCTGCTTTCGGCTGTCGGGAAAATTCGCGCGGGCTTCGGGAACAAACTCGGCGACACGGCGTTTTGTTCCGTCACGTTGCCTGATAATCCGTTTCGGGCCGAAATTGAAGGATGACACGATGCCTGCCGACACTGCGGACCGCTCGGACGCGGACCGGATCGCCGAAAGCCTGCCCTATCTGCGCCGCCATGCGCGGGCTTTGTCGGGCAGTCAGAGTGTCGGGGATGCCTTCGCCGCGCGGACGCTTGCGGCGATCCTCGAGGACCGGACGACCTTTGACCGCAGCCTGCCACCACGGATCGCGCTTTTGCGGGCGTTCCACCGCATCTGGGCAGGGGACGGCCAACCGGTCAGTCGGCCAGCACCGGATACGCTTCAGGCCCGGGCCGAGCGCCACATGACGGCTCTGACGCCGCACAGCCGCGAAGCGCTTTTGCTGAGCGTGATCGAGCAATGCAGCTTCGGGGAAATCGCCGTCATCATGGACATGGGCCAGCCTGACGCCGAACGCCTGGTGGAAGCCGCGCTGGCGGAAATGCGTCTGACCGTCCGGGGCAGCCTGATCATCATCGAGGACGAAGGCGTGATCGCGATGGACATCGGAAACATCGCGACCGACATGGGACACGCAGTTCTGGGGATTGCCCGCACCCACGAACAGGCCGTGGCTCTGGCCAGACGCTGCCCGCCGCAACTGATCCTCGCCGACATACAGCTTGCGGACGACTCGTCCGGCATCGACGCGGTAAGCGAAATTCTCGGCCGGCTGGCGGATATCCCGGTGATCTTCATCACCGCCTATCCGGAACGCCTGCTGCACGGGGATCGACTGGAACCGGCGTTCCTGATCACGAAGCCCTATTCCGACGCACAGGTGCGCACGGCCATAAGCCAGGCGATGTTCTTCGCATCGACGGAAACATTGGGCGCGGAAACGATCGGCACCGATCCGTCGCAGTCATGATCTTACCGGCAGACAGTGCAGATCGGTCATTCGGATCGGATGAATATGGTGCCCGGGGGCGGAATCGAACCACCGACACGAGGATTTTCAATCCACTGCTCTACCCCTGAGCTACCCGGGCGGGTGAACGTGCTACGTTCAGGTTGGGGCGTTCTAGGGCCTCGTCCCGCGGCTGTCCAGAGACAAAATCCGCAAAGATCAGTGCCGCGGCGGGGCGGTTCCGGCGGCGGGATCGGACGGGTCGCCGCTCTCCGGATCGTCCTCGGCATCGTCGGTCACCGGGATCGCGTAACTGCCCGTCACCCAGCGCCCCAGGTCCACATCGGCGCAGCGGCGGCTGCAGAACGGTCGGTACGCCGCGCTCACGGGCCTGCGGCAGATCGGGCACGCCATCACGCATCCGCCCCGGACAGGGCCTGCACCAGCGGCAGGCGTTCGCGCTTGCGGCTCAGTTCGAAATGCCCCAGCGGCGTCCAGCCGACCAGCGCGGTCTCGACGGAACAGCCCCGCATCGCGGCGCGCAGCGCCTGTTCGAACACATGCCGGTCCTTCTTGGGCATCGGCGCGAAATCCACCACGATCTGCCCACCAAGCCCCCGCAGGCGCAGCGCGCGGGGCAGCGCACGCGCGGCGGCGATATTCACCTTCAGCCCCGCGGCCAGACCGGTCTCGCCACCGGTGTTCACGTCCACGGCGACCAGCGCGCGGGTCGGCTCCACGAACATGTGCCCGCCGCCGGCAAGCGCCACGCACGGGCCGTCAAGGGCCGCGATCTGTTCCGCGGCGCCATGGGTGTCGAAGCAGCCCGGATCCTGCACCACGTCATGCGCCGCCACATCGGACCAGTCGCGCCATGCCAGCAGGTCCGGGGCGGGACCGTCGAGCAGAAGTTCCGGCGGCCCGGCCGTTTCCGCCATGATGGCCGCGGCAAGGGCGCAGGTCTGCGCGAGGTCGTCGGCGATATCGTCTTCCGGCGCCGTCGCCGCGGCAGACCGGAGGATCACCCCGAGTTCCTGCGGAAGGTCCACCTCCGCCAGCAGCGTCCGCAGGGCAACGCGGGTGTCGTCGTCCTTGATGGCGCGGGAAATGTTCGCCCCCGGCGCACCCGGCGTGACGATGCAATACCGGCTCTTGAACAGGACCCGGTTGGTCAGCGGCACGGGTTTGCCCGGTTCGGCATAGCCCGTGACCTGCAGCAGCGCCGGACCACCCGGGCTGAGCCCATCGCCACCGCGCACGAAGCCCGGCCCGTCCGGCAGGGTCACGGCCCAGCCGCCCTGCCCTTTCAGCGCCCGATCGGCGCGTCCGCG
>DAIPIS010000034.1:7475-17235 GCA_036770665.1 Meridianimarinicoccus sp. | reverse complement strand
TGATCCGGTTCTTGCGCATCTTTCCTGCCGTATGTGCGATGATCTCATGGCCGTTCTCAAGCTCGACCCGGAATGTCGCATTCGGCAGGAGTTCCTTCACGACGCCGGGAAATTCGAGCATTTCTTCCTTGGCCATGGTCACTCCGTTGCTAACCGCCCGCCAGTTTGCGGGCACGCGACTAGATGCGCCATGGCGTCCAGATTTTCAAGGCCAAAAGCGTCCGCGCCCCGCCGTCACGCCTCGGCGGCAAGCGCGCAGACCAGTGTGAACAGCCGACGCGCGGTCGCCTCGTCGGTTTCGGCGCGACCCTGCAGAAGATCGCGCAGGGTGGTGGCCCCCTCGGCATGGATCGCGCGGCGCGCTTCGTCCAGGCGTTCGATCTCGGCGGGCGGCTGGGACCGCACCGCTTCGCGGTAGCTTTCACAGATCGCGCCGTAATCCTTGACGATCTGGCGCAACTCTCCCAGAGACAGCGTGAACTGCGTGACGGGGCCGCCCGCGTCCCCCGCCAGATCGAAGTTCAGCCGACTGCCGGTCAGACCAAGCGTCAGCCGATAGGGCCCGGGTGCCGCGTCGCACGGGGCGAAGCTGTTGTCCTCCAGCAGGTCGAAGATGGCGACGGCCTGCTCCTGCGCGATCTCCGGGCTGGGGGCACGCCCGGAGGGCGCATCCAGCAGGATCTGACTGAGCCGCGCGGTCATTCGGCGGCCTCGTTGAGCGCATCGAGCCGCGCGCGCACGGACAGGCCGTGGGCCTGCAGGCTTTCCGATCTGGCAAGCCGCTCCGCCGCAGGGCCGATGGCCCGGAGCGCCGCGGGCGTCATCCGCGCCATGGTCGTGCGTTTCATGAAATCGAGTACCGACAGCCCGCTGGAAAACCGCGCCGACCGCGCGGTGGGCAGCACGTGGTTCGGCCCGCCCACGTAATCGCCGATGGCCTCGGGCGTCCAGCCACCAAGGAAGATCGCGCCTGCGTGGGATATGGCTGCTGCCAGCCCCTCGGGATCGGCGGTGCAGATCTCCAGGTGTTCGGGTGCGATGCGATTGGCAAGCCGCGCGGCATCGTCCATGTCGCGCACGGTGATGATGGCACCGAAATCGGCCCAGCTCTTGCCGGCGATGGCGCGCCGCTCCAGCGTCGCAAGGTGCCGCGCCACGGCGTCGGCCACCGCCTGCCCGAAGCGCGCATCGTCGGTGATCAGGATCGCCTGCGCACTTTCGTCGTGTTCCGCCTGGCTGAGCAGATCCAGCGCGATCCAGTCCGGGTTGTTGTCCGCGTCCGCGATCACGAGGATCTCGGACGGACCCGCGATCATGTCGATGCCCACCCGCCCGAACACCCGCCGTTTCGCCGCCGCCACATAGGCGTTGCCGGGCCCCGTGATCTTGTCCACCGGCGCGATCGTGTCGGTCCCGTAAGCCATCGCGGCGATCGCCTGCGCGCCGCCGATCCGGTACACGGTGTCCACGCCTGCGATCCGCGCCGCGAGCAAAACCAACGGGTTCGCAACCCCATCGGGCGTCGGCGCGCAGATCACCAGCCGTTCGACCCCTGCCACCTGCGCCGGAATGGCGTTCATCAGCACGGACGACGGATAGGACGCAAGCCCCCCCGGCACGTACAGCCCCGCCGCCCCCACGGCCGTCCACCGCCAGCCCAGCGTCGCACCGCTGGCGTCGGTCCACTGGTCGTCGGCAGGCCGCTGGCGCGCGTGATAGGCGCGGATGCGGTCTGCCGCCAGTTCCAGCGCCGCGCGATCCTCGGGCGACACGGCGGCACAGGCCGCGTCGATCTCGGCCGCGGTGAAGGCGAGCCGGTCGGGCGTCAGCCGCAACCGGTCGAACCGTTCGGTCAGCTCGCACACCGCCACATCGCCGCGCGCACGCACATCCGCGATGATCGCCGCGACCGCGTCGTCCACGTCCGGCGCATCTTCGCGCTTGGCGATCAACAGCGCCGCGAAGGCCGTGTCGAACTCGGGCCGCGAGGAATCGAGAAACTGCACCATGATCCGTATCCTTTCCGCCCTGTTAGCGGTCTGAGGGGCGCACCTCAAGCGATGCCGTGCAGATCGGATGCGGCACGTGCGCCACGGTCCGGCCAGCGGCGGCGGGATGTCAGTCGCGGTGGTCGGGTGCGCGTCCGGCGGGGGACAGATAGGGCCGCGTGACGTCCCGCAAAGCCAGATCAAGACATTCGACCACGATCCGCACCGCACCGTCGCCCGCAAGCCACAAGGTCAGCGTGCCGGTGCCGTCGTCGCCCGGAGCGAACTCCAGCGCCAGCAGCGACAGCACGAGGTCCGGATCGCTCCGGTCGATCCCGCTGGACGCGACCGACAGCACATCGCCGATCACAAGCAGCGACCGCACCCGTTCGAACGACCGCCCCTGCCGTTCGGCGCGGGCACGGTCCTCCCAGCGAAACCGGTTCAGGAGCAGCGCGAACCGCCGGGACGGACCGTCGAACCGCATCTCGGTCACCGGAAAGACCGCGTCCTGCACCAGCGCGGACAGCACCGGCAGGTCTTCGGGATCCCGCGCGATCAACCGCAGGGGTGCGTCGTCGCCGTCTTCGAACCGCGCGTCGGTCATTCGCGCACCCGTTCGATCTGTGCGCCGCAGGCCCCCAGCTTTTCCTCCACCCGTTCATAGCCGCGATCCAGATGGTAGACCCGGTTCACCACCGTTTCGCCTTCGGCCCCAAGCCCGGCAAGGATCAGCGACACGCTGGCGCGCAGGTCGGTCGCCATCACCGGCGCACCTTTCAGGCGGTCCACCCCGGTCACATGCGCCGTGCCACCATGCACCTCGATCCGCGCCCCCATGCGCATCAGTTCGGGCGCGTGCATGAAGCGGTTCTCGAAGATCCGCTCCTCCAGCACGCTGACCCCGTCCGCCGTCGTCAGAAGCGCCATCATCTGCGCCTGCAGGTCGGTGGGAAAGCCGGGAAAGACCTCGGTCACCACATCGACCGCGTTCACCCGCCCGTTGCGCCGCGCCACGCGCAGCCCGGTCGCGGTTTCGGTCACGTCGATGCCCGCCGCGTGCAGCTTTTCGCAGAAGGCGCCGAGCAGGTCCACGCGCCCGCCCACAAGCTCGACCGATCCCCCCGCGATGGCGGGGGCCAGCATGTAGGTGCCCATCTCGATCCGGTCGGGCACCACCGCATGTGTCGCCCCGTGCAGCCGGTCAACCCCCTGCACCGTGATCATCGACGTGCCCGCCCCGTCGATCTGCGCGCCCATGGCCGACAGGCATTTCGCAAGGTCGACGATTTCCGGCTCGCGCGCGGCGTTCTCGATCACCGTGGTCCCGCGCGCCAGCGTCGCGGCCATCAGCGTGTTTTCCGTCGCCCCCACCGACGCGAAACGCAGCGGCACCCGCGCCCCGCGCAAACCGCCCGGGGCCTTCGCGTGCAGATACCCGTCCCGCAAGTCGATCACGGCCCCCAACGCCTCCAGCGCCGTCACGTGGATATCCATGGGGCGCGCGCCGATGGCACAGCCCCCCGGCAGCGACACCACCGCCTGCCCGGTGCGCGCCAGCAGCGGCCCGAGCACAAGGTTCGACGCCCGCATCTTGCGCACGATTTCATAATCGGCCACATGGCCGGTCAGACCGTGGCTCGACAGCGCCACGACCTTGCCGTCCTGCATCCGCTGCACTTCGACCCCGAGCGATTCCAGCAGCGCCCCCATGGTCACGATATCCGACAGGCGTGGCGCGTTGCTCAGCGTCAGCGGATCCTCGGACAGGAGCGTCGCCGGCATCAGCGCAAGACAGGCGTTCTTTGCGCCCGCGATCTGGATCGTTCCCGACAGTTCCGCGCCACCGCGCACCACGATCTTGTCCATGCTCAGTCCTTTGGCGTGTCGTCGGTCTGCGGCTGCGCCTTGCGCGCGCGCATCTGCGCCTTGCGCCGGGCCAGGTTCGCCCGCAGCGCCGCCCCAAGCCGCGCCGCGCGGTCCGCACCCTTGCGGGGTTCGGGACCCGGTGCCGACCGATCCTGTGGCGTTTCACGTTTCATGCAGGTCTCCCTAACGCACCGGCGGTGCGGGGTCCAGATGGCGGCACAGACCCACGCGCCACGCGCGCCGCGTCCATGCGGTGGCCGAAAAAACCGCGGGGCACGGGTTCCGGGGCCTTGCGCGCTGTGACCTTTGCGTCTATCAGCCCTGCCACGTCACGACGCGTTCGCGTCGCGGAAATCCGAAGGTCGCCAACGCCTTCCACGTGCCGCGACCGGACCGACGATGACACGCAACGAAAAAGGCTCGTCCAGCGCCCGCCGGCACGTCTTGCGCCGTGTCGGCATCTGTGACAGGAGGCTGTGGTAGCTCAGTGGTAGAGCACTCCCTTGGTAAGGGAGAGGTCGAGAGTTCAATCCTCTCTCACAGCACCATTTCATATCATGGGCCGGGCGAACCAGACACCACGCTGAAATGACGCGCGCGCTCCGGTGTTCGGCGGAATCCCCAGGTCTCCAGGCGGCGCGCAGACGAGGCGTGGCACCGTCGGCCGCGGAGCGCAGGTCCCGTTGTCGTCGATAGACCAACGGTTTGCGAGAAACCGGGGCGGGAGGGGATACAGTGCTTCAGCCGTCCCGTTGGCGGCAGGATCTTCTCCGCCTTGTTCCCGAGCACGATCTTCTACCTGTCGACGGCGTCGATCCGGCTGTCTCGGGTCCGACCACGCCGCGGCGCGGCGGTTGGCCCGAACGCGGTCCGGGCGATGACCTTCGTCCACGACCAACGCGCCACGGGTCGCACGCTGCGGGTTCTGACCGTCGTTGACACCTTTTCATGCGATGGGCCGGTTCTGGACGCGCGCGACAGGTCCCGCGGCGCGGACGTGGTGGCGACGCTGGACAGGGTCCGCGGGAGGATCTGCGACACGCGCCTGATCCGGGTCGATCAGGGCAGCGCGTCGTGTCGCGCGACATGGATCGCGAGCGCCGCAACACCGCCGTGCGTTTGCGTCCGGTCCGAAAACCCGACCGTCCGCGACCCGCGGCGGCATCGCGGGCGTGTCACGCCGTCCCGTCCCCCGGCTGGCGCGGCCATCGCGGTCGGCACCGGTCCACGGGTCGCCACGGGAAACGCCCCGGTCGCAACCCGGATCAGACCGGGTTGACACCCGTCCTCGCATCGGCGGCATCCCCACCGACCGCAGCCGGGGTGATGTCTGCGGCACGGGGGTCGTTCGCGGCCGCCGGTGCGACAAGCGTTTCGGGATTGCGCAACCACACATCGCGCTGCGCGAAGGGAATCTGAATCCCCTCCTCGGCGAACCGCCGCGCGATTTCATGGTTCAGATCGGAATTCACGCCGAGCAGGAAGTTCACGTCGCGGATGATCACGCGGATCTCGAAATCCATCGAATCCGCGCCGAACCCGGCGAACAGCACCGACGGCGGCGGTGTCAGCATCACCAGCGGATGGGCATTGGCGATGTCGCGCAACACCTTTTCCACCTTGCGGGTATCGGTGCCATAGGCGACGCCGACCTTGACGATCACGCGCCCCATGGCGCTGCCGCGCGTCCAGTTGGTCACGACCCCCGACACGAGATCGGCGTTGGGTACGATCACGCTGGTCCGGTCGAAGGTCTCGATCTTGGTCGCCCGCACCGAGATCGCCTTGACGATCCCCATGGTCCCGCCGACCTCGATCCAGTCGCCTTCGGCCACGGGCCGTTCGATCAGCAGGATGATCCCCGACACGAAGTTCTGCACGATCGTCTGAAGCCCGAAGCCGATCCCGACCGCAAGCGCGCTGGCGAAGATGGCGAAGGACGCAAGGTTGATGCCTGCGGTGCTGATCGCCACGAGCGCGGCCATGAAGATACCCAGATACCCCACGCCGGAAATGATCGCCGTGCGCGCGCCGATATCGAGCCGCGTCTTGGGCAGGATCGTGGTGCGCAGCCCCCCCTGCACCAGCCGCGTCGCCATGTAGCCGACAAGGAAGATCAGAAGGAAGGTCACGAATTCCGTCGGCGAAATCCGCACGTCCCCGACCGAAAACCCGCCGCGCAGGGTTGCCCACAACTCGGTCAGGTCGGTGACGCGCGCGCCCCACATGAGCGCAAGCACCGGCAGCGACGCCAGAAGCAGGATCACCCCGAACAAGGTCGGCACCAGTCCTTCGGCAGCGTCCTCGTCCCGGCCCGCGGTGGTGGCCTGCGCCACCAGCGCGGCGTAGAAATCACCGAAGGCGCGTTGCACCAGCGCCAGAAATCCGAAGGTCAGGAACGTGCCCGCCGCCGGATAGATCACCTCCCCGGCCAGCCCGACGTACCCCGCGAGCCCCGCGACAACCGACAGCACCGACACCACCATCGCGATGACGGCCAGCACCGCGACGACCCCATCGGCAAAGGCGCCTTCGTTCTGCACGCCGTCCGTGATCGTGACCGACCGCCGGAAGAACCGCGCCAGCCGGAACAGCGCGTAGGCCGTGATGATACTGAGGATGTAACTGGCATAGGTCTCCGTCAGCGAATCCAGCCGCAACCGCAGCGCCAGAACGGCAAGCCCCTGGTGCAGCGACAGCGTGACGACCAACAGGTACGACATGCGCCGTGCACGGGCCATGTATCCGGGGGCGATGCGAAGCGGGCTGTCCTGCTGCGGATCGCGGGGGAAAATCTGGTTGACCAGCCATGTCCCGGCGATCATCCCGAACCCGAAGGCGACCACCGCCAGAAGAACACTGCTGCCCGTCGGCCCGAAGATCCCCGTCAGTTGCAGTGCGCCAACCAGCAGGCTGAGCCCGATCCAAGGCAGGGCCAGTTCCGCGATCACGATCACCAGGCGCAGAAGCTTGCGCAGGATCGCCCCGTCCACCGCGTTCACCCGCCGGGCGACGCCCGCCGCCCATGCGCGGCTGCGGAACACCATGAGCGCCCCGCCGATGAGCGACAGCGCCGCGGACGGCAGGTTGCCGATGATCTCGTCGCGGGTCTGCTCGTCGGCCAGTCTGGACAGAACCTCCTCCGGGACGCGCAGGATGGTCCGGTTGATCTCGGCCAGCGGCGCTTCCCAGTTCAGCGGGTTCACCGGCAGCGGCGACCGGCGCAGGATCTGGCTGGTCTGGCGGGCGCGCAACTGGCTGTCGATCTCGCGCACCAGCGCATCGGCCTGCACGAAGGCCTCCGACGCACGCAGCGCCGGGGCGCGCAGTTCGGCCAGTTCCGCGTTCAGCGCGGCGCGGCGTTCGGCCACTTCTGCCGGTTCAGTGTCGCCCTCCGCCGGGACCGGGCCGAGCGAGCCGATCTGCCGCTGCACCCGGTCCACCTGCGTGCGATTGGCACTTTCGGCGGCAAGGAACCGGTCGCGATAGCCCGCCACCTGTTCGCGCAACCGCTCCAGCGTGGCATCATTGGCCAGATCGAGCGCGAGCACCCGGTCCACGCGTGTCACCATCGACTCCCACTCGCCGTAGCTTGCGGAGGTCAGCGTCTGGTCCTGCGTCTGCCCCATCGCCTGCGGCGCAGGGAGGGCCAGCACGGCGGCAAGACCCGTGACCAGGAGAAGCGCCAGCAGACGCAGCCGGATGAGAAGACCGAACGCCATGCCGGTCAGTCTTCGAACACGGCGGGCAGGTCCGCAGCATCGCGCTCCAGCCACGCGGGAACCGGCAATCCCCTTTCGCGCAGGAACGCGGGATTGTAGAGCTTGGACTGGTAGCGTGTGCCGTAATCGCACAGGATCGTCACGATGGTGTGCCCCGGACCCATCTCGCGCGCCATTCGCACCGCACCGGCGATATTGATGCCGGACGATCCGCCAAGGCACAGCCCTTCCTCGGCCAGAAGGTCGAACACGATCGGCAGCGCCTCGGCGTCGGGGATGCGATACGCCATGTCCGGCGTGAAGCCTTCGAGATTGGCGGTGATCCGCCCCTGCCCGATCCCCTCGCTGATGGACGATCCTTCGGCCATCAGCACGCCCTCGGTATAGTAGCTGTAAAGCGCGGCACCCTCCGGATCGGCCAGCCCGATCTTGACGCCCTTCGGCTGAAGTGCGGCCGCGACCCCCGCGATGGTGCCACCCGACCCCACCGCGCAGATGAAGCCGTCCACCCGGCCGCCGGTCTGGGCCCATATCTCCGGCCCGGTGGTTTCGACATGGGCCTGCCGGTTGGCGACGTTGTCGAACTGGTTGGCCCAGATCGCCCCGTGCGGCGCGGTCTTCGCCAGCGCCGCCGCCAGCCGCCCGGAATAGCGCACGTAGTTGTTGGGGTTCCTGTAGGGTGCCGCGGGCACCTGCACCAGCTCCGCCCCCGCAAGGCGGATCATGTCCTTCTTTTCCTGGCTCTGGGTTTCCGGGATCACGATCACCGTCTTGAACCCCATGGACGCCCCCACCAGCGCCAGCCCGATGCCGGTGTTGCCCGCCGTGCCCTCCACGATCGTGCCGCCCGGTTCCAGCGCCCCGCGCGCCACCGCGTCGCGGATGATGTAGAGTGCGGCGCGATCCTTGACCGACTGGCCGGGGTTCATGAACTCGGCCTTGCCGAGGATCTCGCAGCCCGTCGCGTCGCTCGGGCGCTTGAGCCGGATGAGCGGCGTGTTCCCGACGGCGCTAGCCAGATCGGCGTGAATGGTCATGGCGGATCCTCCGGTGCATGTCCCGCCTGTCTAGGCAGGGGCGGCGCGGGATTCAACCGGATGCGCGCAGCCTGTCCGCGTTCAGCGCCAGCCACCACGCCGTGATCAGCAGCGGCCCGACCGGGGCCTGACCATCGGCGATCAACGCCATGAGCCGCGCGCGGGGCATCACATGGCCGCGGATATCCTCGGATTCCGTGGCAAGCCCCCCCAGCGCGCCCGCGTCCTGCGGCAGATCGGCGATGCCCACGTAGCTGTAGAGATACTCGGAAAACGCCCCCGTCGTGGGATAGTACTCGGCGACCTTGTGCAGCGCGCCCATGTCCAGCCCGGCCTCCTCAAGGGTTTCGCGCCGTGCGGCGGCCTCGGGTGTCTCGCCGGGGTCGATCCGCCCCGCGACGGCCTCGATCAGCCAGGGCTGCGGATCGGACCGCGCGAGCGGCGCGGCGCGCATCTGTTCCACCACCAGCACCGTGTCGCGCACCGGATCCCACGGCAGCACGGTCACGGCATCGCCGCCCACGAACACCGCGCGCGCCAGCGGGCCGCTGTCGGACCCGTCGAAGCGATCATGGCTGAGGACAATATCCTCCACCGTGAAGAACTTGGCATAGGGCCGGTCCACCGACAGCACGCGCACATGGGACGCATCGAGCCCCGACAGCGACCGGCGCGTGGTGGCCGCACCCCGCACGCGCGATGCCGCGCGCGACCAGATCATCGCCAGCCGCGCCTGCACCGCGTCGCTGTCCTGCCGGCCCATGGCGCCCATGATCTCGGGCACCGCCGCGTGCCAGACCGCGCGCCAGTCCTCGGACAGGGGACCGTCGAACACCCGCCCCGCCAGCGGCCGTACCGGGGGCGCGCACACCTGCACGGGCTGAACGCCCGCGTCGGTCTGGGCCGTGCCGGGCTGCGGCAGCGCGGCATGGACCGCCATGTAGAACAGGAACGCCGCCACGGCATCGTCGGGGATGGTCACCAGCAGACCCCGCGGCCCCCTGTCGCCACCGTCGCCGCCGTCCGCAAGCCGCGCGGGATGCCCCACGCACGCCGGGCCGGTGACATGCGCGATCAGATCACGATCATCGAAGGGCTGCAGCAACAGGACGGTCAGCGGGGCGTGCGGCACGGGGTCGGTCAT
>DAIPIS010000034.1:0-7375 GCA_036770665.1 Meridianimarinicoccus sp. | reverse complement strand
GGGTCGGTCATGGAAGATCCTCGGAAACGATACGCGCACACCCTGACAGAGCGCACCACCACAGGCCACCCGGATCGCACGGCCCGGTTCACCGCCAACAGGCCACATTCGGCCCGCCTTCAGACTGGCGCACGCACCGTGATCTGGGTCACATCGCAAACTCCGGTGCGAAAGGCCGCGGCACAGGATGTGAGGTAGTAATCCCACATCCGCCGGAACCGGTCGTCGAACCCCATCGCCGCGATGTCGTCCCAGCGCGCGTTGAAGCTGTCGGACCAGCGCCGCAGCGTCTGGCTGTAGCTGTCACCGAACTCGAACGACCCCTCCACCTGCAGACCCGCCTTTTCGATGGCGTGGCGCAGCACGGTCGGGCCGGGCAGGATGCCGCCCGGAAAGATGTATTTCTGGATGAAATCCACCTGCCTGCGATAGCTCGCAAAGCGCTTGTCCTCCACAAGGATCACCTGCAACGCGGCGGCGCGTCCGGGTTTCAGCCGGTTGCGCAGCGTGTCGAAATAGACCGGCCAGTATTTCTCGCCCACGGCCTCGAACATCTCGACCGACGCGATCCCGTCATAGACCCCGCGCTCGTCGCGGTAATCCTGCAGCTTGATCTCGACCCGGTCCGACAGCCCCGCGGCCTGCATGCGCGCCTGCGCGTAATCGTGCTGCTCGCGGCTGATGGTCAGCCCGGTGACCTGCAGACCCCGTTCGCGCGCGGCGTATTCGGCGAACCCGCCCCAGCCGCAGCCGATTTCCAGCACGTGATCGCCCGGTTGCGCGCCCATGCGGTCGACCAGCCCTGCATATTTCGCGGTCTGCGCCGCTTCGAGACTTTCCTGGCCGGTCGCGAACACGGCGGCGGAATAGGTCATCGTATCGTCCAGCCACAGCCGGTAGAAATCGTTCCCCAGGTCGTAATGATGCGCGATGTTGCGGCGCGCCTGCCGCCTGGAATTCGACTGGAGCCAGAACCGCAGCCGCTCGAACGCGCGCACCAGCGACATGCCCGGAAATCCGTCGAGCATCGCGCTGTTGCGGTCATGGATCAGGTCCATGAAGCCTTGCAGGTCCGGGGTCGACCACCAGCCGTCCATGTAGGCCTCGGAAAAACCCAGGTCGCCATCCCGCAGCAGGCGGGCGAACACGTCCGTGTTGTGCACGGTCACCACCGCGACCGGGCCGGGTTGCGGCCCCTCGGCGCGGAACATCCGCCCGTCGGGCAGGATCACGTCCAGGCGGCCATGACTGATCTGCCGCGCCTTTCCGAACACGGTTGCGAAGTAGCGCGGCAGGCCCGTCTGGCCTTCGGTGGTTGTCAGGATGGTCATCAGCACTGGTCGCCTGTCTTGGGTCCGGTCTGCAGACACGCAGCCGGACCGGATTAGGTTTCAAGGTCAAAAGCTGCGCGCGGCGTAGGCGTCAAGGGCGCGTTGCCGTCCCGCGTCCGCGGTGACGACCGGACCCGGATAGGGTGCGCCCGGATCCAGCCCCCAGCGCCGCGGAACGGCGTCAAAATAGGCAAGTGCGCGCGGATCGGGGCTGCGCTTGCCCTCGGCGATCCAGCGGTCCGCATAGACCCGGTTGCGGTCGAACCGATCAAGCTGCGTGTCGGGGTTGAACACCCTGAAATACGGTGCAGCATCGGCACCGCTGCCCGCGACCCACTGCCAGCCCATGGCGTTCGACGCCGGGTCCCAGTCGCGGAGCGTTTCGGCGAACCACGCCTGCCCGATCCGCCAATGGGTCATCAGGTGCTTGCACAGGTACGACCCCACGATCATGCGGCCCCGGTTGTGCATGGACCCCGTGACATACAGCTCGCGCATGGCCGCATCGACGAAGCGGATGCCGGTGCGTCCCTGCTGCCACGCGACCACATGGGGGTGCGCAGGATCTTCGTTCCACGGAAAGGCATCCCAGTCGGGCTTCCAGTTGCGGTCCGTGATGTGCGGCGTGTGCCAGGCAAGGTGATGTGCGAATTCACGCCAGACAAGCTCCTTCAGGAACGTCTCGGCCCCCGACTTGCCCTGCCGCATCGCCTCCAGCCCCGCGTGCCAGCAGGTGCGCGCGCTGATCTCGCCCAGCGTCAGGTGCTCGCCCAGCCCCGATGTGCCGTCCACGCCCGGCAGGTCGCGGTCGGTGTCATAGGCCGCGACGCGCGCCGCCATGAACGCCCCCAGCCGGTCCTGCGCCGCGGCCTCTCCCACGGTCAGGTGCGGGCGTACGATCGCGGCCCCGCGCTGCAACGGCGCGTCGAGCCGCCAATTCTCCAGCCGGTCCGACGCGGGCCACGCATCGGGCGCGGGGAGCCGGCCGGGCGCAGGCAGGGGCGCGTCGATATCGCTGTCCTTCACGGCCTTCCAGTAGGGCGTGTAGACCCGATAGAACCCGCCGGTCTTCGTTTCCACCCCCCACGGATCGAAGAGCAGGTGACCCCGGATGCGCGTGATCTCCACGTCCTCGCCGATCAGCGCGTCATGTACCTTGCGGTCGCGAGCGCGCGCATCGGGATCGGCGAGATAGCCAAGGATCACCCGCCGCGCGCCGGTCTCGGCCACCAGCGCGCGCAGGCACTCCACCGCGTCGCCCCGGCGCAGGATCAGGCGACTACCCCGCGCCGCGAGCGCCGCCGCCAGCGCACCCGCGCCCAGCCCCATGCGCCAGCGCGGCAACGCGCCGTAGCTGTCATGCACCTCGTCCAGCAAGAACACAGGGATCACCGGCCCGCCCGCCGCGACAGCCGCCACAAGCGCCGGATTGTCCGACAGGCGCATGTCCCGCCGCACCCACCAGATCACCGGAGCGCTATCGCCCATGTCGTTCCTGTCCTGCCCGCGTTGGTGCTTCGTGTGACGCGACATAGCCCGCGCGACGCCCGGTCAAGACATCGCCCGACGTCCCCGTCGTCGGCGCCGCGCGCGCACACCACGGCGCAGGGGCGCACCGGCACCTGACGCGGCGGCGCCCGCGCCGCCTTGGGCCCGGCCTCACGCGCGCACGTCCACCACCACGCGCCCGCGCACCTGCCCGTTCAGGATATCGGCCCCTAGCCGCGGCAGGTCGTCCAGCGTCGCGGGCACGACCATCGCCTCCAGCTTGTCCATGGGCAGGTCGCGCGCCAGCCGCGCCCACGCCCGTTCACGGTCGGCCAGCGGGCGCATCACGCTGTCGATGCCCAGCAGGTTCACGCCCCGCAGCAGGAACGGGATCACCGTGGCGGGCAGCGACACCCCGCCCGCCAGACCCACCGCCGCGACCGACGCACCGTATTTCATCTGCCCCAGCACGCGTGCCAGCATCGCGCCGCCCACCGCGTCGATGCACCCCGCCCATGTTTCCGATTCGAGCGGGCGCTTCACCGTCTCCGCCAGATCGGCGCGCGGCACGATCTCAGTCGCCCCCAGATCGCGCAGATACCCCTCCTGTTCGGGCCGGCCGGTGACGGCGGCGACCGTGTAGCCCAGTTTCGACAGGATCGCGGTCGCCACCGATCCCACACCGCCCGCGGCCCCTGTCACCAGCACCGGCCCCTGCCCCGGTTCCAGCCCGTGATCTTCCAGCGCCAGAACCGCCAGCATCGCGGTGTAGCCCGCCGTGCCGATGGCCATGGCCGCACGCGTGCTGATCGTGTCGGGCAGATGCACCAGCATCGCGCCGTCCACGCGCGCGCGCTCGGCATATCCGCCCCAGCGTGCCTCGCCGACGCGCCAGCCGTTCAGCACGACCCGGTCGCCCACCTTGATCCGCGGATCTTCCGACGTCGCCACCACGCCCGCGAAATCGATCCCCGGCACGTGCGGCCACGTCCGCACCAGCCCGCCGCCGGTCCCAAGGCACAATCCGTCCTTGTAGTTCAGCGTCGAATACTCCACCGCGACCGTCACGTTGCCCGCCGGCAACCGGTCGTCGTCGATCTGCTGGACCTTGGCCTGCGTCGTGCCATCCTCCAGTTTGTCCACCACCAGCGCGCGAAACATCCCTTGCTCCCCCTGTCCGTTGATCTCTCGGCGCATCACGACCGGAACACTCCGGTCGCCGCCTGTCCCCGCACGTGCTTGGCCCAAAAACGCGCCGTTTGGAACCCCGTCAGATCGAAAGCACGACATCGCTCCAACCCGCGCAAACCGACCGCTTGAGCAGCGCCGCATCCGATCCTAAAGTGCCTGTATCGAAACCCGAAAGGAATGCCATGCCGACCAAGTTCCGCCTTCTGGGCACCTCCGCGCTGATCGCCGTGGCGTTTCCCGCGGTCGCAGCCGACCCCGACCTGCTGGTCTTCGACTTCGCCGGGTTCGAGGATCCCAATTTCTCGATGCCCTATGCCGCACAGTTCGGGGACCATCCGACCTACGCCGTCTTCGGCGAGGAAGAGGAAGCGTTCCTCAAGCTGCGCTCGGGCTTCCGCGCCGACGTGGCGCAACCCTGCCCGCAGTCGGTTCCGAAATGGCTCGAAGCCGGGCTGATCGAGCCGTGGGACATCACGAAGATCCCGAACTACGAGAAGGTCGCCGAAGTCTACAAGACGAACCCCAGCTTCGTCGTGGACGGCGCGGTCTATTTCATCCCCGGCCACCTCGGCGCGACCGCGACCGCCTACAACACGGAAGAGGTGCCCGCCGAGGCCGTGAAGACCCTGCAGGTGTATGCCGACCCGACCTATGCCGGCCGCGTGTCCTTGCCCGACAACGTGGACGACGTCTATGCGCTGGCGTTCCTCGCCACCGGACTGAGCGACTGGACCAAGGCAACCGAAGCCGACATCGAGGCTGCCAGCGCGTGGCTGCGCGAGGTGCATCCGAACGTGCGCACCTACTGGGGCGATGGGGCGGAGCTGGGACAACTCATGGCCACGGGCGAAGTGCTGATCGCCTGGGCCTGGAGCGAAACACCCGTGCAACTTGTCGCCGCCGGTCTGCCCATCGGATTCGAACGCGAAGCGGCGGAAGGGTCGTCGATGTTCGTGTGCGGCTACGTCAATCTGACCAACGGGCCAGGCAGCGAGGACAAGGCGCATGCCTTCATCAACAGTTTCCTCGATGCGTCCGTCACGCAGTTCATCACGTCCGAATGGGGCTACGGGAACGGCAATGCCGAAGCCATGGCCGCTATCGGTGCGGAAAAGCTCGCCGAAATCGGATTGAGCGAGATCGACGCGCCGGTTCTGTATCAGGTGCCCATGGACATCTCGCTGCGCGAACAGATGATCGCCGACTTCGAACGGATCAAGGCCGGGTTCTGACGCCGCACGGCAAGGCACCGGATCGGGCGGCGCATGGCCTGCGCCGCCCCTTTTGCGCCGACGGCACCGAACCGACGCGCAATTTCACGTCAAGATTGATCCGCAAGCGGTTGATACAACTCTCTCGACCGCCGCTTCGGGTCCTTGCGCTGCCGCCGAGCGCAACATGAGGACCGATCGTCAGGCCATTGAGCTTCAACCGATTCCGATCAGCACGCCCGCGGCCAGCACAAGACTGCCGCCCAGCACCACCTGAAGCGCCGCGCGCAGGAACGGCGTTCCCATGTAACGTTTCTGGATCCATGCGATCGCCCACAGTTCGACGAAGACCACCATGATGGCGATGATCGTCGCGGTCCAGAAAGCGGGGATCAGATAGGGCAGCGCGTGCCCCAGCCCGCCCACGGTGGTCATCACGCCCGATGACAGACCGCGTTTCCACGCCGCCCCCCGGCCCGACAACTGGCCGTCGTCCGATGCGGCCTCGGTGAATCCCATGGATATCCCCGCCCCGACGGACGCCGCCAGCCCCACCTGAAAGGTCGTCCACGGATCCTGCGTGGCAAAGGCGGTGGCGAAGATCGGCGCCAGCGTGGACACCGACCCATCCATCAGCCCGGCCAGCCCCGGCTGCACCCATGTCAGCAGGAATTGCCGCTTGGCGCGGGCATCCTCGGTCGCGCGGACGTCTTCGGTCAGGTGCGACGCGGTCAGGTCGCGGGCGCGGGTTTCATGGTTGGCCTCGGCCGCGGCCAGATCGTTCAGAAGCGCGCGCGTATCGGCATCGGACGCACGCTGCGCGGCCCGGTTGTAGAACCTTTGCGCGTCGCGCTCCATCTGTCCGGCGAGGCCGCGAATGTTGTCCAGCGACAGCGCCTCGGCCAACCAGACCGGTTTGCGGCTGTAGTACTCGGCCACATGCTCGCGCCGGATCAGCGGAATCACGTCGCCGAAGCGCGTCTTGTGCAGCGCGATCAATCGCTGGGCGTGGCCTGCTTCCTCGGTGGCCATGCCGTCGAACACGGCGGAACTGGCGGCGAAGTCCTGGCGCAACCGCGCGGCGAAGCCCCGGTAAATCCGGCTGTCGTCTTCCTCCGACGAGATCGCGAGCGCAAGCACCTCCTGTTCGGACAGGTCGTCGAAGCGGCGGCGGGATGAAAACGGGCGCATGGTGGCCTCCGGACCGGTCAGTTTGGAATGGTTCTAAACATTCCAAACTGGCGATACAAGTCCCGACGTCGTTTGGGGGCGCTTGAAATGCGCGCCCGCGCCCTGTATAGCTGAAACGTTCTTCGGGACTATGGCGATAAACGCGCTCGTAATACGCGGCTCGGACCCGGGGGCGGTACCCGGCGGCTCCACCAGACATCCGTCATTTGCGGACAATGGGGCCGAAACAGGATCGACGGACGTCTAAAGGGGTGGCTTTTGCTCGGTGAGGTACCACCGTTATCGGTCCGAAAAGTACAATTGCAAATGACAATCGTGCTCCGATCGCAGTTGCCGCGTAAGCGGTAATGAGACCGAAACCTAAGCCCTTGCGCTTAGCAGCGTAAGGCGGGGTCCGCAGGCACCTGGCAACAGAAGCCTGCACTTTCCTCCGCTCTCCCATCCTCGACCTTCACGATGCCGCACGCGTGCCGTCCGATCGCGCGCGGGGTCCGCCGTTGCGGACCCACAGCTGCACGCCGAAAGACGTCATGCGCGAGTCATACGGGAATCATACGCGAGTCATACGACGCTCCGGCACCGACCCGGCCCGCTTCGGCCTGCATCGACCCGCACCGGTCGGGCGTCACGCCATCCGTGACCGGCCGCGGCGCGCCACCATCCCCAGCAGGCAAAGCCCCAGCAGGGCCAGCGGCCCCGCCGCCGGAACCGGCACAGGCTTCGGCGCGAAACCCAGTTGCGCGCTTGCGACGCGTTGCAACAGGACGGCACTTTCCCCGTCGATCCCAAGACCTTGCGCCGCCCTTTCGCCACGTCCGAAGGCGATCGGGTCAAGCCCGGTCAGCGTGCCATAAAGCACGAGCGCACTCAGGTAGGACCCGTATTTGCTGGCATGGGTGCCGTCAACGTACCACAGGTCGATCAACCCGTCGGTCAGCGCATCGTCCGCCCACATGTCGCGTG
>DAIPIS010000033.1:0-17284 GCA_036770665.1 Meridianimarinicoccus sp. | reverse complement strand
GACTGTTCGCGGGTCACCGGGATGACCTCGGCCGTCACCAGCGGCCACGGGGCGAAGTTCAGGCCCGGCTCACCGATGGACGAAAACTTGCCGAGGAAAAGCTCGACCGACTGTTCTTCCGGCCGCACCGTGTAGAGCGACGAAAAGACCCACACCGCGAACACCGCCAGCGCGCCCGCCCCGATGGTGCCGCGCGTCAGCTTCGGCCCGCCGCCACCGCCCGTGCCACGCCCGCCGCCGAAACCGCCACGACCGCCCATCAGGACCTTCAGCCGTTCCTGGCCCTTGCGGACCAGTTCGTCGATCTCGGGGATCTGCGGCCCCTCGCCACCCGGTCCGGGCCGACGCCCGCCGCCGTTCCCGCCGCCGGTCGGGCGATTTCCGCCGCCGCCGCCCCATGGGCCTCCGCTGTTACCTGCCATGTTTCGCCTTCTTCCTGTTCCGGTCTCTCACGCATGATCCTGTAAATGATGGTCATGCCCCCAATATCAACCCGCGTCTTGCCGCTCTCGGCCGTCACGCGGTCCCGCAGCGCCGCCTTCGTGGGCGCTGCGGTGCCCGTTCGCCCGCTCAGGCGGTGCGTACCGGGGCCTTCATCGTCACCAGTTCTTCCGCCATGGTCGGATGCACGGCCACCACGCGATCGAAATCCTCCTTTGTGGCCCCCATCTTGATGGCGATCCCCGCAAGCTGGATCATCTCGCCCGCCTGCGGCGCCACGATATGGCACCCCAGCACGCGACGGGTCGCCCGGCTCACGACAAGTTTCATCAGTACCCGGTCCGCGCGCCCCGCGAAGGCTTGCTGCATCGCCTTGAAGGATGCGCAATAGACCTCGATGGGCTCCCGGTCGCGGGCGGCTTCCTCGGTCAGCCCGATGCTGCCCAGTTCCGGCTGGGTGAAGACCGCCGACGGGATCAGGTCGTGGTCGGGCGCGGTCGGGTTGCCCTTGAACACCGTCTCCACGAAGGCCATCGCCTCGCGGATCGCCACCGGCGTCAGGTTCACCCGGTCGGTCACGTCGCCGATGGCATAGACGGACGGCACGCCGGTCTGGCTGAAGGCGTCCACCGTGATCTGACCGTTGCGCCCGGTCTCGATCCCCAGCACCTCCAGCCCAAGCCCGCGCGTGTTGGGTTTGCGCCCCGTGGCATACATCACCGCGTCGAACGTCTCTTGCGACCCGTCCGTCGCCTTGACCCGCGTGCCGCCGTCGCCCCCCTCCATCTCCAGAACATCGGTCCCGGTGCGCAGACGGATGCCGTTTTCCTGCATCTTCTCGGCCACCAGCCCCCGCGCCTCGTCGTCGAAGCCGCGCAGCACCTGCGCCCCGCGATAGAACTGCGTGACCTCCACGCCCAGCCCGTTGAGGATGCAGGCGAACTCGCAGGCGACATAGCCGCCGCCCACGATCAGCAGCCGCTTGGGCAGATCCGGGAGGTGGAAGATGTCGTTGGACGTGATGGCATGCGCCGCCCCGGCCATGTCCGGCACGAAGGGCGCGCCGCCCGTCGCGATCAACACATGCTTGGCGCTGATCCGCGTGCCGTCCGCCAGTTCGACCTCGTGCGGGTCGCACAGCACCGCGCGCTGCCCGAACCAGCGCACCCCGGACCCGTCCAGAAGCCCCTGATAGACGCGCTCCAGCCGGTCCAGTTCCGCCTCCAGCTTGCCGCGGAACCGGTGCCAGTCGAACGCCCCCACCGACGCGTCCCAGCCATACCCGCGCGCATCCTCCACCGCCGCCGGATAGCCCGATGCGAACACCATCAGCTTCTTGGGCACGCAGCCGCGAATGACACAGGTGCCGCCCATCCGGCTTTCCTCTGCCAGCGCCACCCGCGCACCGGTGCCTGCCGCGACCCGCGCCGCGCGCACCCCGCCCGATCCGCCACCGATCACGAAAAGATCATAGTCGAACGCCATTCCTGGTCCTCTACTCCGGCAAATCCGCCGCGCCGCCCATGTCCACCGTGTGCCACGAGATCCCGCCCGGCATGCGCACCTCGGCCCGACCGTCGGCATGCCCGACGATCACCGTGTCGCACATCCCCAGGAACAACCCCGTCTCCACAACGCCGGGCAGGCAGGTCAGCGCGCACATCAGGCCTTCCGGGTCGCCGATCCGTCCCAGATGCAGATCATAGATCAGGTTGCCCTCGTCCGTCACCACCGGCACGCCGTCCCGGTCCCGCAGCACCGCGCGGCGCCCGTCCACATCGGCCGTCGCCAGCACCGCCGCGATCCGCCGCGCGGTGGCCGCGTGCCCGAAGGGCGTCACCTCCACCGGCAGCGGGAACGCCCCCAGCACATCCACCGCCTTCGACGGATCGGTGATGACCACCAGCCGCGCACTGGCCGCCGCCACGATCTTCTCCATCAGATGCGCCGCACCGCCGCCCTTGATGAGCCGGAAATCGCGGTCGAACTCGTCCGCCCCGTCGATCGTCAGATCAAGCCCCGTCACATCGTCCAGCCCGACGACCCGCAACCCCAGCCGCGCCGCCAACGCGCCCGTGCGCGTGCTCGTCGGCACGCAGGTCAGGTCCAGACCCTCCTGCGCCGCCCGCGCCGCCAGCGTCCGCACCATCCACGCCGCCGTGGACCCGGTGCCAAGACCAAGCCGCATTCCGTCCTCGACCAGACCTATGGCGCAGCGTGCGGCGGCAAATTTCCCGGCATCGGCACCGGTCGGCGGCTGGGCCATGTCCGTCTCCTGCAATGTCGCCTCCTTCATAGACAAGGCCCCGGCGCTCCGGTAGACCAAAGCGTCCCGAACCGGTCGGAAACTGCCGGTCACGCCCAGCCGGGCGCCGCCGCCAGCCCCGCCAGCAGCGCGCCCGCGCACCGCCGCGGCAGCATCAGCAGCATCCCCGGCGCGTCGAACGCCAGATCGACAGGCCCCTCGGCCCGGTTCGACGTCCCGATCACCCCGCCCGGCGCGAACCCGATCCCGTCGATGGGCCAGTGCAGCCCCTTGTCCCGCCCCGTGACCGGCGCCAGCGGAAACAGCGATACCCGTGTGCCCGGCACCAGATCCAGCGCGATCCGCGGCGGGGCCAGCACGATCACCTCGCGCTCGGCCAGCATGACGCAGCGCCGCGCGGGGTGCCGCGCCAGCGCGTTGAACACCGCCAGCGCATGATCCAGACGCGCACCCGCAAAGCCCACGGCGATCACAAGGGGGGCCGCGATCCGCACGAGACATTTCTCGAAATCGGTGCTGTCCTGCTCGGTCACGGCATGCACCGACCCGGCCAGAACCGCGCGCGCGGCGGCACTCAGACTGTCCATGTCGCCGATCACCGCGTCGGGCCGCACCCCCAGCGCCAGCGCCCGGTCGGCCCCGCCATCGGCGGCGACCACGGCACCGGCGATGGCCCGTGCCTCGGCCATGTCCTGCGCCGTCACCGGCCCGCCGCCCACAAGCACGACCGGGCGTTCCGACGACAGGACCGGATCGGTCACGATCCGCCGTCCTCCGCGTCCGGATCGGGCTTGCCGATGCCGCGGAACACGAAGCGGAACGGGATCGCCCAGACGATGCCCAGCACCACATAAACAAAGAACTCCACCACCAGCGGCGGTCGGTCCAGCATGTTCAGCACCGTGATGACGGCGACGATATAGGCGGGCAGACCCACCAGCAGCACCACGAGCGACCAGCGGCGGCGCGCCTTGTACGACAGGACCATGACATGTCTCCTTTGTTCCTCGGGGGACGTAACCGCCCCCGCGCCGCTTTCAACGCCGATCAGTCGGCGAAAGGGTCGGTGACAAGGATCGTGTCCTCCCGCTCGGGCGATGTGGACAGAAGTGCGACGGGACAGTCTATCAATTCCTCGATCCGGCGCACGTACTTGATCGCCGCCCCCGGCAGGTCGGCCCAGGACCGCGCCCCCGCCGTGCTGCCCTGCCAGCCTTCCATCTCCTCGTAGACCGGCACCACCCGCGCCTGCGCCTCCGCGGCGGTAGGCAGGTAATCCAGCCGCGTTCCGTCCAACTCATAGCCCACGCAAATCCGCAGCCGCTCGAACCCGTCCAGAACATCGAGCTTGGTCAGCGCGATCCCCGTCACGCCCGACACGGCGCAGGTCTGCCGCACCAGCCCCGCATCGAACCACCCGCACCGCCGCTTGCGCCCCGTGGTGGTGCCGAACTCGTGACCGCGTTCCCCCAGCCGGTCGCCATCCGCGTCGTGCAACTCGGTCGGGAACGGCCCTTCGCCCACCCGCGTCGTGTAGGCCTTCACGATCCCCAGCACATAACCGATGGCCGATGGCCCGACCCCCACGCCGGTCGCCGCCTGCCCCGCGATCACGTTGGAGGAGGTCACGAAGGGATAGGTGCCGAAATCGATGTCCAGCAGCGCGCCCTGTGCGCCCTCGAACAGGATGCGTTTGCCGGCGCGGCGCTTTTCGTTCAGCACCTTCCACACGGGTGCGGCATAGGGCAGGATTTGCGGCGCGATCGCGTGCAGCGCCGCGATCAGCGCGTCGCGGTCGATCGGCTCGATCCCCAGCCCGCGCCGCAGCGGGTCGTGGTGCTGCAAGGCCCGGTCGACCCGCGCTTCCAGCGTCGCGGCATCCGCCAGATCCGCCACCCGGATCACCCGGCGCCCGACCTTGTCCTCGTAGCACGGGCCGATCCCGCGCCCCGTGGTGCCGATCTTGGTGCCCGCACTGGCCGCTTCCTCGCGCGCGCGGTCCAGCTCGCCGTGAAACGGCAGGATCAGCGGCGCGTTCTCGGCGATCATCAGCGTCTCTGGCGTGATGGTGACCCCCTGCGCGCGCAGCGTCTCGATCTCGCGGATCAGGTGCCAGGGGTCCAGAACGACCCCGTTGCCGATCACCGACAACTTGCCGGGCCGCACCACGCCGGACGGCAGCGCGTGCAGCTTGTAGACCGTCCCGTCGATCACCAACGTATGGCCCGCGTTGTGCCCGCCCTGGAACCGCGCGATCACGTCGGCCCGCGCGCTCAGCCAATCGACGATCTTGCCTTTTCCCTCGTCGCCCCACTGGGCGCCGACGACGACGACATTGGCCATGATGTTTCCCCCGTTACGGTCCGGCGACCGCTATAGCGGTGCGGCGCGCGGGGAACAATCGGGTTGCAGAGTCCGACAGGAGTCATACAGGAGTCATATGCAATTCATACGGGATTCATACGCATCGAAAGGACCCCCATGACCGACCAGACCCCGCTGAATCTGGACCTGCTGCAACGCCTGTGCGAAACCCCCGGCGTGCCGGGCTTCGAACACCGCGTTCGCGACCTGATCCGAAGCGAAATCAACGGCTTGTTCGACGAGGTTGAAGAAGATGCCATGGGCTCGCTCCTGTGTGTGCGCAAGGGCACCGGGACCGACCCGCTCAAGGTCATGCTGCTCTGCCACATGGACGAAATCGGCTTTCTTGTCAGCCACATAACCGACAAGGGCTTCGCCTATGTCCAGCCCGTCGGCGGCTTCGACGCGCGCAATCTCTTCTCCCGCCGGGTGCGTGTGTGCACCGAAACCCGCGATCTTCTGGGCGTGATGAACCCCGGCGGCCGCCCGGTCCATATCGCAAGCCCCGAGGAATCGAAGAAAGTCCCTGAAATCAGCGAGTTCTTCGTCGATCTTGGACTTGGGGAGGCGACCAAGGATCATGTGCAGATCGGTGACATGGTGGTGATGGAAGAACCCTTCGTCGAAATCGGCGACAAGGTCGTCTCGAAGGCGCTCGACAACCGCATCGCCTGCTGGATCGGCATCGAAGCCATTAGAATGCTTGGCGAATTCCGGACCGACGCCGATATCCACGTGGCCTTCACCTGCCAGGAAGAGGTTGGATTGCGCGGCGCACGCACCGCGGCCTTCGCCGTCCGCCCCGACATCGGCATCGGCATCGACACCACGCTCGCCTGCGACACGCCCGGCGTGCCCGAACAGGACCGCACGACCGAACAGGGCAAGGGCTTCGGGCTGCATATCCGCGACGGATCCTTCATTGCGGACAAGGGCTTGGTGGACACCTTCGCCAATCTGGCCGAAGCTTCCGAAATCCCGTTCCAGCGCACGATGCTGCGGTCTGGCGGGCAGGACGGTGCGGCGGCACAGCAGTCCGCCGCAGGCGCGCGGGCCGTGGGCATCGTGGTCGGCACCCGCTACATCCACACCGTGACCGAGATGGCGCACAAGACCGACCTCGCCGCCGCCCGCGACATCATCGCCGCCTATCTGCGCACGATGTAAGATCGCCGCGCAAGTTACAGAAATCACTGCTTTGGGGACCCGGCGTCGGCCGGGTCACTCAGCCGTGCAGATCCCGTCACGTTTCAGATCGATGTCGGTATCCAGATACGTGAAGCGCCCATCCTCGTGGAGCGTGATGACCCGCAACTGCGGGTTCGACAGCAGGCATTGGGTCGCGCCATCCACGTCGCGCCGGATCGCCACATCATTCCCGATCCGGCATTGCCCGTCCTCCAACGTGATGCGCAACACCAATGCTGGCGCGCGGCACACCATAGCCGCGCCGATCCCGGGTGTCACAGACAGCGTTGCCGCCAGCAAAATCCTCAGCATGACGTGACCTTTCCTTGCGGTTGCAAGACCTATCGCGCCCGCGCACCGGATCAAGCGCCGTGTCCCTCGTGGCCGTTCGGGCATCTTGTACCCAAGTGACCCGTGCTCCGTGTGAAACCCGCGCAGGCTGCAAGAATGGCGACGAAAGCCTTGTAACCCCGCACTCTGCAGACCCGACGCGCGTGCGTCGTGGTCAACGGCCATGCGCGCGATGGTCCAGTGGTAACCAAGGACGGACTCGAACCGACACGCCTTGCGGCAGGGGATTTCGAATCCAGCCGAAGCCATAGAATATCAGAGGTTTAGATGACAGGAGTCACACCGACAAACCGTGAACAAGGGGCGAACGTGTGCTCGGGCAATCATGCCGGAATTGCCCGGGCAGAGGGGCATGGCGCGGCACACAGGGGTGGCGAAACGGGTGCGTTGCATCCTTGGCTACGCCGCGTCCCGGATGGCCCTTCCCGGCCGCGCGACTGCGGTCCATTTCTGCCGCCGCGCCAGTTCGCTGCGGGTCAGGGTGCTGGCTTCGCCCAATGCAACGACGGAGACGGACTCGGTGGAGTACCGCGGGTAGAGCTTGCAGGCCGACCATGTCGTGGACGCGTGAACGATATTGACCTTGAGGCGGGGTGGACCGACGCGGAGATCCAGACGGTCACCGGGCAGTCGCTCGAGATGGTTGCGTTCTACCGCAAGGATGCCAGCGCGCGGGTGTTGTCCAAGGCAACCCGGGAGCGGCGGGAGTGACCGCGGCGCCGGATCGATGTTCATGCGTGCGGCGTCGCGCACATCAGCACGACGCCGCATGGCCCTTCGCCTACCGTATCCGGATCGGCGGAGGGCCATGCGAGAACAGATGGGGATCAAAAAATAAACGTGTGCCCGGCCAGTGTGCTCACCTTCTGGGACACCACCAGCGAAACGACCGGCGCCACAACAGAAAGCAACGATATCAAGTGGTACCCGAGGTCGGACTCGAACCGACACGCCTTGCGGCGGGGGATTTTGAATCCCCTGCGTCTACCATTCCGCCACTCGGGCCCTTACGGGCAGGCATGCTTTTGTCAGGAAACGGGAGTTCCTGCAAGAGGATCACCGTCTGACATGCTGGTCGGGGCGATAGGATTCGAACCTACGACCTACGGTACCCAAAACCGTCGCGCTACCAGGCTGCGCCACGCCCCGACAGTGCGCTTCCTAGACGTCTGCAGCGCACAAGGAAAGGGACAATCATTCGCAAGGCCATGCCGCATCCGGCCCGATCGCCGGATGGCGCAATTCGGTGCCCGGTGCGATACCGAAGGCACCCGCAAGACCCGCGTTGATCTCGAGCACAAACTTGATGTTCCCTCCGCCGGGGATGGCGGTTTCATCGAGCGGCACCGCGTCGGCATGGACCCGGGCCACCGTGCCGGTATCGTCCATGAAGATGATGTCGAGCGGTATCAGCGTGTTGCGCATCCAGAACGACACCGTCTGCGGCCGGTCATAGACGAACAGCATGCCTGCGCCACGCGGCATCTGTTCCCGGTGCATCAGACCGCGCGCCCGGCTTTGGACCGTATCGGCGATCTCCACCGCGAACCGCGCCTGTCCCCACGGCCCGCGCAGGTCGACCCGATCCGCGGCACAGTCAGCCTGCGCCGCCCCCGCCAGAACGAGCAACACGGCCACCGCAAGGCCCCTGAAGGGTGCGATCCGCATCATGTCACAGCGGTTCGTCATCGTCATGGGTCAGCGCGTAATCCCAGGCGAACACCCGCATCGCCATCAAACCGCGGCGACCTTCGACGGTGCGCACGCAGATCGCCTCCCCCGGCTGCAGGTCTGCCAGACCGGACCGGCGCAGCACCTCCACGTGAAGGAAGATGTCGCCCGCCCGCCCGAACGCGTTGGCAAAGCCAAAGCCCTTGCTCTTGTCGAACCATTTCACCCGCGCGGGTTCCAGCGGCCCCGCTGTCGACAGGTCGACATCCTGCCCGAAGTACCCATCGGTGTCTTCTTCGGGACGCGGCGGTTCGATCCGCAGCACCTCGACGGCCTGGCGCCCGCGCTGAGTTTCGGTAACGGCAAGTTCGACCACCGACCCGTCCGCGACCGAACTTTGCCCGAAACTGCGCAGCACGTTCGCATGCAGCAGGATATCCGACCCGCCGCTGTAGGCCACAACGAAGCCGAACCCCTTGGCGGGGTCGAACCACTTCACATGGCCGGATATGATTTCGGGAATGTTGTCATCCGGATTGTCGGGCGAATGTGTCAAAATCATCTCTTTCCATAGCGCAAAATGGCCCCGCGTCGGCTTCGCCCGGGTGGATCCCACGACATCAACCTGCGGTTGTCAAAATTAAATTCGGCACGGTCCGGCTTCCTAGACAACCCGATCAGTCCAGTCAAGTTTACACATGGCCCTGTCATGGGTTGAGCCGCGCCACGGACCAGCCCCCACCGGACACATCGCGCGTCCAGCGAAAACGATCATGCAGACGAAAGGTTCCATCGGCCCAGAATTCGATCTCGGACGGGATGATGCGATAGCCGCCCCAATGCGGCGGCCGGTCCGGGTTCAGTCCCAGCGTCACAGACAGCTTGGCCACGCGCGCCATCAGCGCCGCGCGGCTTTCCAGCGGCTCGGACTGCGCGGAGGCCCATGCGCCGATCCGGCTTTGCAAGGCCCGCGACTGGAAATAGGCATCGGATTGTGCGGCTTCCACGCGCGCGACCACCCCGCGCACACGGATCTGGCGGCGCAAGGATTTCCAGTGGATGACGAACGCCGCCTTGCCCGCGCCGTCCAGTTCGCGGCCCTTCGCGCTCTGGTAATTGGTATAGAACACGAAACCGTCGTTTTCGATCCCGCGCATGAGAACAATCCGCACGTTCGGCATCCCGGCGTCGTCTACCGTGGCCAACGCGGCGGCATCCGGATCGTTCGGTTCCTGCTCCGTGGCATCAGCCAGCCACGTGCGGGCCAAGGCGAACGGATCGCCACCTGCGAATATGCCGTCTCGTTCTGCCATCGACTCCCCCACAGGTCCAAATCCAACGATCCCATCCGGAGCACATGGCCATCTTTCCGCGGCGTTGCGTTCCGACATGCGGATCCGCATGCGCCGAACGCGGGCCACGGGGCCCGGCGCCGTCTCTTGATGCCCGGCGGGCAATCGCCTACACGACCTGAAACCATGGTGCGCGGAGATCACGGAATGTCAACTATGCTCATGTCTGGGAAACGTGGCCTCATCATGGGTTTGGCAAATGACAAGTCGATCGCTTGGGGCATCGCGAAGGCCTGCGCCGCGCAGGGGGCCGAGCTTGCTTTTTCCTATCAGGGTGATGCGCTGAAAAAGCGCGTGGTGCCGCTCGCGGCAGAGCTCGGGTCGGACATCGTGCTGGAATGTGACGTGGCGGAGCAGGCCTCGCTGGATACGCTGTTCGCGGAACTCGACCGCGTCTGGGGACGGCTCGATTTCGTGGTGCACGCCATCGGATTTTCCGACAAGTCCGAACTGCGCGGCCGCTATGTGGACACGTCACCGGACAACTTCCGCATGACCATGGATATCTCGGTCTATTCCTTCACGGCCGTGGTGCAGCGCGCGGCCCGGATGATGCCTGCGGGCGGGTCTTGCCTGACGCTGACCTATTACGGCGCGGAAAAGGTCATGCCCCATTACAACGTGATGGGCGTGGCCAAGGCAGCCCTTGAGGCGTCGGTGATGTATCTGGCCGAAGACCTGGGCAAGGACGGCATCCGCGTCAACGCGATCTCGGCCGGACCGATCAAGACGCTTGCGGCCAGCGGCATCGGCGATTTCCGCTACATCATGAAGTGGAACGAATACAACTCGCCCTTGCGCCGGAACGTGACGCAGGAGGAAGTCGGCAAGGCCGCGCTCTACCTTCTGTCCGATCTCGGATCGGGCACCACCGGCGAAACCCTGCACGTGGACGCGGGCTACCACGTGGTCGGCATGAAGGCGGTGGACGCGCCGGACATGTCCAAGGCATGACACTCGCGCTGTTCGTGTCGGTCGCGGCACTGCACCTGATGGCGGCGATCAGCCCCGGCCCTGCCTTCGTGATGGCGGTGCGGGTGGCGGTGCGCGAAGGGCTGCGCCCCGCGCTCGGGCTCGCGCTGGGGCTGGGGATCGGGGCGGCAATCTGGGCGGCGGCGGCACTGGGCGGGCTGGCGGCGGTGTTCGCCGTGGCGCCCGCGGCACTGGCGGCGTTGAAACTGGCGGGTGCGGCGTTTCTTGCATGGCTCGCCATCGGCATGTGGCGCCATGCGCGCGATCCGCTGCCCCTGCCCGATCACGCCGCACTGCCCCGAAGCATGGTCGGTGCCGTGCGTCTGGGAATTGCGACGCAGCTTGCCAACCCGAAGCCTGCCGTGTTCTTCGGCGCGGTATTCGCCGGGCTGGTGCCGCCCGCGACGCCCGTCGCGGTGGTGGCGGGATTGATCCTCGTCGTGCTGGTGAACGAAGCGATCTGGTACGCCGCCGTGGCGCGGGTGTTCGCCAGCGCATCGGCGCGCGCGGCCTACGGCAGGCTGAAGGCCACGATCGACCGGGCCTTCGGGGGTATCCTCGCGGCGCTGGCCGCGAAACTTGCTTTGGGCTGAGGGGACCGGCGATGACCGACAGACTGCCGCACGAAAAGGGATTTCACGTGAGCTGGGACCAGTTGCATCGCGATGCGCGCGCGCTGGCATGGCGGCTGCAGGGGCACGGGCCCGAAGACACCGGCTGGCGCGCGGTCGTGGCGATCACCCGCGGCGGCATGGCCCCCGCGATGATCGTGGCGCGCGAACTGGACATCCGGACCGTCGATACGATTTCCGTGAAAAGCTACAACAACCAGACCCAGAGCCCGCCGCGCATCATCAAGTCGCCGGATCCGGACATCGTGGGCGACGGCACTGGCGTGCTGATCGTGGACGATCTGGTGGACACGGGCCGCACGCTGGAGGTGGTCCGCGCGACCATGCCCAAGGCCCATGTCGCCACCGTCTACGCCAAGCCCATGGGGCGGCCGCAGGTCGATACCTTCGTGACCGAAGTGAGCCAGGACACCTGGATCTTCTTTCCATGGGACATGGCGCTGCAATACGTGGAACCCTATCGCGGGGCCTGATCCGCGCGACACGGGACAGCAACGAGACGACACTGGAAGGGCAAGACAAATGGCACGGACCGGCGACACGCCAGCGAAATCCGCCCGCAGCAAGATCGGCAACGCCGTGGTCTGGGTGCTTCTGGCACTTCTGATCGTGGGGCTTGCGGGCTTCGGCACCGGCAATTTCGGCGGCACGGTGCGCAGCGTCGCCAGCGTCGGCGACACCGAGATCTCGCTGACCAGCTACGCCCGCGCGCTGCAACAGGAACTGGCGGCACGGGGCGAACCCGATGGCCGCCCCATGACCATGGCGGATGCACAGGCACAGGGTATCGACACCGCCGTCTTGCAGACCATGCTCGCCACCGCGGCGCTGGAAGAAGCCGCGCGGCGCGCCGGGATCAGCATCGGCGATGTCCGGGTGAGCGAACGGATCCGCGCGATCCCCGGTTTCCAGGGGCTGGACGGGCAGTTCGACCGCGAGGCCTACAGCTTCGCGCTGGATCGTGCCGGTCTGAGCGTGTCGGACTTCGAGACGCAGGTGCGCAACGAACTGGCCGCCAGCATCCTGCAGGTCGCCGTTGCCGGCGGGCTGGCGCCGCAGCCCGCCTATGCCGATGCGATCATCACCTATCTGGGCGAAGCACGCACGGTGCGCCATGCCCGTCTGGGCGAGGCGGCGCTGGACGCGCCCCTGCCGACACCGACCGACGCCGAGATCGCCGCGTTCTACGAGGCCAACAGCGCGGATTTCACCGAACCGGGCTTCAAGCGCATCACCTATGCGTGGCTGACGCCGGGCATGATGGCGGACGGGATCGAGATCGCCGACGCGGACCTGCGCGCCGCCTATGACGCGCGCCGCGACGAATTCGACGTCCCGGCGCGGCGGCTCGTCGAACGGCTGGGCTTTCCGGATGACGCGGCGGCGCAGGCCGCGATGGACGCCATCACGGCGGGGGACACGGATTTCGAGGCCCTGCTGGCAGAGCGCGGGCTTGGGATCGAGGACGTGGATCTCGGCTTCGTGGCGGCGTCGGATCTGGGGGCGGCGGCGGACGGGGTGTTCGGTCTGGACGATACCGGGGTCGTGGGTCCATTGCCGTCCCCCGTGGGTCCGGCGCTGTTTCGTGTCAACGCCATCCTGAACCCCCAGCAGATCAGCTTCGAGGAGGCGCGCGGGGACCTGCGCGCCGAGCTTGCCCGCACCCGGGCGGAAGACGCGCTTGTGTCCGAGATCGAACCGCTGGAGGATCTTCTGGCGGGCGGTGCCACCCTGGAAGACCTTGCCGCCGAAACCGCGATGGAGTTGGGCCAGATGGACTGGCGCGGACCGGGCGACGGGATCGCGGCCTATGACGCGGTGAACCGGGCCGCCGACCTTCTGCGCGATGACGATTTTCCGGAAATCCGACAGGCAGAGGACGGCACGCTGTTCGCGCTGCGGCTCGATGAAACGGTCGCGGCGCGTGTTCCGCCGCTTGATGACATTCGCGATGCGGTGGCCACCGCCGCCCGCGCAGCGGCATTGCGGACGGCGCTCGAAGCGCAGGCCGCCGATGTGGCCGATGCCCTGTCGGACGGCGCGGATTTCGCGGCGCTGGGGCTGGAGGGGGCCGTGGACACGACGCTGACCCGGCGCAGCCCCCCGTCGAACCTGCCCCCCGATGCGGTGGACACCGCGTTCGACATGGCGCGCGGAGAGACGCGGGTGCTTGGCGACGGCGACGGCGTCGTGCTGATGCGGCTCGACCGGATCACGCCGCCCCCGTCCACGTCACCCGACATCACCGCGCTGCGCGACGCCATCGAGGAACAGGCGGCCGGGGACATGGCGGCCAACGTGCTGTCCGCGATCGCGGCCACCGTCCAGTCCGAAGCCGGCATCACCGTCAACCAGGCCGCCGTCAACGCGGTGCATGCCCAGATACCGTGAACGGCTTCCCATGACATTGACCCCCTTCGACCGGGTCGCGCCCGGATATGATGCCGGGCGCAACCAGGTTGTGTTCACACGGCTGGCTGCCGATCTCGACACGCCGGTTTCGCTGATGCTGAAACTGAGTGCCGCGCGGCCCGACACGTTCATGCTGGAAAGCGTGACGGGCGGCGAGGTGCGGGGCCGCTATTCGATCATCGGGCTGAAGCCCGACCTCGTGTGGCGCTGCCGGGGCACGCAGGCCGCGCTGAACCGGCAGGCGCGCTATGACCGCGATGCATTCGCGCCCGAAGATGCGGCCCCGCTCGACAGCCTGCGCGCGCTGATCGCGGAAAGCCGCATCGACATGCCAGACGATCTGCCCGCCGCCGCGGCGGGGCTGTTCGGCTATCTGGGCTACGACATGATCCGGCTGGTGGAACATCTGCCCGACGTGAATCCCGACCCGCTCGGCCTGCCGGACGCGGTGCTGATGCGCCCGTCGGTCGTGGCGGTGCTGGACGGGGTGAAGGGCGAGGTGACGGTGGTGGCCCCGATGTGGGTCGCGGGTGGTCAGTCGGCCCGCGCCGCCTATGCGCAGGCCGCCGAACGGGTCATGGACGCGGTGCGCGATCTGGAACGCCAGCCCAGCCTCGACAGCCGGACCTTGGGCGAGCCGGGCCCCGAGGCGGAGCCGCTGTCGAACTTCACCCATGCGGGCTATCTGGAGGCCGTGCGGCGTGCCAAGGACTACATCGCCGCCGGCGACATCTTTCAGGTCGTGCCGTCCCAGCGCTGGACGCAGCCCTTCGCCTTGCCGCCGTTTTCGCTCTATCGCAGCCTGCGGCGCACCAATCCGTCGCCGTTCATGTTCTTCTTCAACTTCGGCGGCTTCCAGGTCATCGGGGCCAGCCCGGAAATCCTTGTGCGGGTGTTCGGGCGCGAGGTCACGATCCGCCCCATCGCGGGCACCCGCCACCGTGGCGCCACACCCGAGGAGGACCGCGCCCTGGAGGCCGACCTTCTGGCCGACCCCAAGGAACGCGCCGAACATCTGATGCTGCTCGATCTGGGGCGCAACGACACGGGCCGCGTGAGCCGCATCGGCACCGTGCGCCCGACCGAGCAGTTCATCATCGAACGCTACAGCCACGTGATGCACATCGTGTCGAACGTGGTGGGCGAGTTGTCGCCGGATCACGATGCGCTGTCGGCGCTGCTGGCTGGGCTGCCGGCGGGCACGGTCAGCGGCGCGCCCAAGGTCCGCGCCATGCAGATCATCGACGAACTGGAACCGGAAAAGCGCGGTGTCTACGGCGGCGGCGTGGGGTATTTCGCGGCCAACGGCGACATGGACATGTGCATCGCACTGCGCACCGCGGTGGTGCAGGACGGCAAGCTCTTCATTCAGGCGGGCGGCGGCGTGGTCCATGACAGCGACCCGCAGGCCGAGTGGCAGGAAACCGTGAACAAATCGCTGGCGATCCGCCGCGCCGCCGCCGATGCGGCGCGCTTTCGGGGCGGCAACGACTAGCCTCCGGTCCCGCGGGCATGGTCCGGGATCACTCCAGAAGCATCCCGGCCGCGACCGGCATCAGGTCACGCGCCGGGCCTTCGAGCCAGTCACCGATCCGGTCCCACAGGGCTGCATCGGGTGCCACCAGAACGGCGACGGCCCCGTCGCGCCGTGCACGCAGGGCGATCCGGTCCAGCGTAGGGGCATCGACCCCATCGAGCCGGACATACGCCAGCAGCGCCGGCGCACCCGCCGCACGCGCGGCGAGGTAGCCCGACACCGCCCCGGAACCGGCGAAAACCGCGCCGCCACTGTCGAGCGCCAGCGCAACCCCGTCGCCGCGCGTGGCGCGCGCGCGCAACCAGTCTGGCGGCGGGGCGTCGGTTTCCCCGTCGAGGATGAAGGCGACCTGCGGACCCTCAAGGGGCGGCGCAGGCGGGGGACCGGGCACCGGGCCGGTGCCAAGTCGCCCGGCGGTGCCCTGCGGCGGGATGGCGGCAGGCGGTGCCGGGTCCGGCATCGGAGTGGAAGGTGCAGACAATGCCGGCGCATCGGGCACCGGGTCGGTGCCCGGTCGCCCCGCGGTGCCCTGCGGCGGGATTGCGGCAGCCGGTGCCGGGTCCGGCATCTGAAACAAGAGCGCGGTCGGCGTCGGCGCCTCGGGCGTGGCGGACCGCCCGGGCACGGGTGGATCAGCCGCCATGGCCCCGGACGGCACGGCTGGCGGCGGCGCCATCGCGGCCAGACCTGCGGGCGCACTTGCGACCGATGGCGCGGTCATGGGCGCGATCGCCCGTGGCGCGGTTCCGTTGCCCGGCGTCGCCGGGGGGACCGGCGAAACCACGGGTGACACCGCCGGTGCCGCTTCGGGCGGCGGAGGCGGAACGGCACCCGGCAACCTCACCGCCGCCCCGGTGACGAGGTGCGGAAGTCCCGGCTGCGCTGGCCGCGGCACAAGACCGTGGCGCGGGTCGGGCAACGCTGTGGAAAATGCGTGAGACGTGACGGCGGACCTGTCCGGTGCCGGTTCGGGTGCCCCGAGACTGTCGAGCCGCTGCAAGAGAACCGGTGCGACGCGGAGGGCATCGGCGTTGACCGGGCGGATGCTTTGCCCCGCCGCTTCGGACCCGGGCGCAACCGGCCCGCGATCCAGATCGAGCACGAGTGCGGCCAGCAACACCACCAGCCCGCCCACGACCGATCCCCAGATCACGCCGGACAAGATGCCGGACAGCATCCCGCCCGTCACCCCGGCCATCTGCCTGCGCCCGCCGCGCCCCATGGCTCGCCTGCCCCATGTCCCGTGCCGTTTCGACTGTGGTAGCGTCTTGTTGAACCCTTGACCACCCGCGCCTGACCTGAACACATGGCGCAACCCCGACCTTGCCCGACCTTGCCGAGACGGACCGTGCCGCGATGCTGCTGCTCATCGACAATTACGACAGTTTCACCTACAATCTCGTTCATTATCTGGGCGAGCTTGGGGCCGACGTGCAGGTCCATCGCAATGACACGATCGATGTGGACACCGCGCTTGGCCTGCGGCCCGACGCGATCGTGCTGTCGCCGGGGCCATGCGATCCGGACCGGGCGGGCATCTGCCTTGACCTGACGCGGGCGGCGGCCGACGCGGGCGTGCCGCTGCTCGGTGTGTGCCTTGGCCACCAGACCATCGGTCAGGCGTTCGGCGGCGACGTGGTGCGCTGCCACGACATCGTGCACGGCAAGCTTGGGGCGATGCATCACGGCGGCGCGGGGATGTTCGCCGGGCTGCCAAGTCCGTTGAACGCGACGCGATACCATTCGCTGGTCGTGGCGCGCGACACGCTGCCCGACTGCCTTGAGGTGACGGCTTGGCTGGAGGACGGCACGATCATGGGCCTGCGCCACCGTGACCTGCCGATCGAGGGCGTGCAGTTCCACCCCGAAAGCATCGCGTCGGAACATGGCCACGCCATGCTGCGCAACTTCCTGACGGGTGTGCGACAGGGCGTGCAGGTGCCCGCATGATCGCGCCCGACGGCCTGAAGCCGCTGATCGCCGTTGCCGCCGACGGGCCGCTGACGGGCGCGCAGGCGCGGGCGGCCTTCGGCATCCTGTTCGCGGGCGACGCGACACCGGCCCAGATCGGCGGGTTCCTGATGGCGCTGCGCACGCG
>DAIPIS010000196.1:0-4040 GCA_036770665.1 Meridianimarinicoccus sp. | reverse complement strand
CCATGCTGCTGGGCAAGATCCGCGCGGCCGGGGTGACGAACCTGCGCGTGCATCCGGGCGACGTGCGCGACCTGTTCGACGTGCTGCCCGACGCGTCCATCGACCGGGCCTTCCTGCTCTACCCCGATCCGTGGCCCAAGACCCGCCATCACCGCCGCCGCTTCGTGACGCCCGGATACCTCGATCCGCTGGCGCGGGTGCTGGCCCCCGGTGCCACGTTCCGCATCGCCACGGACATCCCCGATTACGTCCGCCAGGCGCTGGACCAGATCGGGCCGCGCGCCGACTTCGCGCGGCTGGGCCCGGACGACGGGCGCACGACCTGGGACGACTGGCTGCCCACCCGCTATGAACAAAAGGCCCTGCGCGAAGGTCGCAGGCCACACTACCTGACATTCCGGCGCACCGACGCGCCCGCCCCCTGAAGGATCACACCCATGGCATCCCACGGACCCGCCCGCCCGCTCACGACCCTCGCCTTCGGCGCGCTGCGGGGGCAGGCCGATGTCCCCGGCGACAAGTCGATCTCGCACCGCGCGCTGATCCTCGGCGCGCTGACGGTGGGCGAAACGAAGATCACCGGCCTGCTCGAAGGACAGGACGTTCTGGATACCGCCGCCGCCATGCGGGCCTTCGGGGCCGAGGTGATCCAGCACGGCTCCGGCGCGTGGTCCGTGCATGGCGTGGGCGTGGGCGGCTTCGCCGAACCCGGCGACGTGATCGACTGCGGCAACGCGGGCACCGGCGTGCGGCTCATCATGGGGGCGATGGCCACCACGGCCATCACCGCGACCTTCACCGGCGACGCGTCGCTGCGCGGGCGGCCCATGGGGCGCATCACCGATCCGCTCGCGCTGTTCGGCGCGGCGTCCTACGGGCGGCAGGGCGGGCGGCTGCCCATGACCATCGTGGGCACGGGGGCACCGGTGCCCGTGCGCTATGAAACCCCCATGCCCTCGGCGCAGGTCAAGTCGGCGGTGCTGCTGGCGGGGCTGAACGCGCCGGGCGAAACCGTGGTGATCGAGGCGGAGGCAACACGCGACCATTCCGAACGGATGCTCGCGGGCTTCGGCGCGCGGATCACCACCGAAACCACCCCCGAAGGCCGGGTCATCACGCTGGCGGGCCAGCCCGAACTGCGGCCCCAGACCATCGCCGTTCCGCGCGACCCAAGCTCCGCCGCCTTCCCGGTCTGCGCCGCGCTGATCGTGCCGGGGTCGGACGTGCTGGTGCCCAACATCGGGCTGAACCCGACCCGCGCGGGACTGTTCGACACCCTGCGCGAGATGGGCGCGGATCTGAGCTATGAAAACGAACGCCTTGAGGGCGGCGAACCCGTGGCCGACCTGCGCGCGCGGTTCTCGCCCGACATGCGCGGCATCACCGTGCCGCCGGACCGCGCGCCGTCCATGATCGACGAATACCCGATCCTGTCGGTGGTCGCAGCGCACGCCACCGGCATCACCCACATGCCGGGCATCAAGGAACTGCGCGTCAAGGAAAGCGACCGGATCGACGCCATGGCGCGGGGCCTCGAAGCCTGCGGCGTGACCGTTGCGGAAACCGAAGACAGCCTGACCGTGCACGGGCGCGGCCCCGGCGGCGTGCCCGGCGGGGCCACTTGTGCGGCCCGGCTAGACCACCGGATCGCCATGTCCTTCCTGTGCCTTGGCATGGCGGCGCAAGCCCCGGTTACGGTGGATGACGCCAGCCCCATCGCCACGTCCTTCCCGGTGTTCGAACCGCTCATGCGCAGCCTCGGCGCGGCCTTCCGCGAAGCCGAAGGCGCGAGCGCGGATCCCTGGTCGGCCTGATCCGGTCAGGTCAGGTCAGGTCCGGTCAGGCGGGCACGGCCACCGGACGCCCCGACGCCAGCACGATCTCGGTCCCCCACGCGCGGCACAGCGCCTGCACCGGGGCGGGGGGCGGCCGGTCGGTGAAGAACATGTCGATGTCGCGCAGCGACGCGATGCGCGCCGGGGCCGTGCGCTGGAACTTGGAATGGTCCGCCACGAGGAACGTGCGCCGCGCCTGCCGGATGATGGATTTCGACACGCTCACCTCCTGCACGTCGAAATCCAGCAGGTCGCCGTCCTCGTCCAGCGCGGAACAGCCGATCACCGCGTAATCGACCTTGAACTGCGCGATCACCTGGCTGGTCAGATCCCCCACCAGCCCGCCATCGGCGCGGCGCAGCAATCCCCCCGCGACCACGATATCGCAACGGTCGTTCGCCACGAGGATGTTGGCCACGTTGATGTTGTTCGTCACCACCATCAGGTTGGCGCGGCTCAGAAGCTCGCGCGCGACCTGTTCCGTGCTGGTCCCGATGTTGAGGAAGATGGAACAACTGTCCGGCAGTTCCGCGGCACAGGCCCGGGCGATGGCGGTCTTTTCTTCCAGATGCAGCGCCCGGCGATGTTCATAGCCGATGTTCGCCACGCCGGACGGCAGGACCGCCCCGCCATGTACCCGCTGCAGCTTGCCGGTGTCGGCCAGTTCCGCCAGATCGCGGCGGATCGTCTGCACGGTCACGCCGAACCGCTCGGCCAGGTCCTCGACCACGACCTTGCCTTCGCTCAACGCGATCTCCAGAATGTCGGTCTGGCGAAAGTTCTGTGCCATGCGCCCTGTCCCCGTTTGCGTTCGAATATGTTCGCAAAGTGACTGCGCGGCAAGATCCGGGCAGTATCCCGAAAAGCACGATGAGCCGCCGTCAGCCGCTTCGGCGGCTTCGAAGGCGCGGGCGCGCGAAAATAGCGCCAAAGCGAACATTTGCGAAAACAGCCATTGACAAAACGCGGCAGGCCATGGCTATGTTAGCGCCGTGCAGACCAGCCGGGGAGGGCGTCTTGCAGACAGCATCGCACCAGGATCAGACCGTGGACCTGTTCGTCATCGGCGGCGGGATCAACGGCTGCGGGATCGCCCGCGACGCCGCGGGGCGGGGCCTGTCGGTGGCCTTGGCCGAAATGAACGATCTGGCCTCCGCGACCTCGTCGGCATCGACCAAGCTGTTCCATGGCGGTCTGCGCTATCTCGAATACTTCGAGTTCCGGCTCGTGCGGGAATCGCTCATCGAACGGGAAACGCTGCTTCGGGCCATGCCCCACATCAGTTGGCCCATGCGCTTCGTGCTGCCCTACCACCGCGACATGCGGTTCGAAAACGCGACACCCACATCGAAGCTGCTCAACACCGTGATGCCGTGGATGAAGGGCCGCAGGCCTGCGTGGCTGATCCGGCTCGGCCTGTTCCTCTATGACAATCTCGGCGGGCGGAAGATCCTGCCGGGCACCACGACCGTCGATCTGACCCGCGACCCCGCCGGGGCGCCGCTGCAGGACAGGTTCACGCGCGCCTACGAATATTCCGACTGCTGGATCGAGGATTCGCGCCTTGTGGTGCTGAATGCCCGCGATGCCGAAGCGCGCGGCGCGCGGATCATGCCGCGCACCCGCGTCGTGTCGGCGGCGCGCGAGGGCGATCTGTGGCGCGTGACCCTGTCGGACCGCGACACCGGCGCGCGGCACGACATGACGGCCCGGATGCTGGTGAACGCGGGCGGACCGTGGGTGCGCGACGTGATCCAGAACACCGTGCGGATCAATTCCACCGAAGGCGTGCGGCTGGTGCGCGGCAGCCACATCGTGACCCGCAAGCTCTATGACCACGACAAATGCTATTTCTTCCAGGGCACCGACGGGCGGATCATCTTCGCCATCCCCTACGAGACGGATTTCACCCTGATCGGCACCACCGACGCCGAACACGACATGGCCGACCGCGCGCCCGACTGCACGCCCGAAGAACGCGACTACCTGCTGCGCTTCGCGTCCGACTACTTCCGGACGCCGGTCACCGCCGATGATGTGGTCTGGTCCTATTCCGGCGTTCGCCCGCTGTACGATGACGGCGCGAAATCCGCGACCGCCGCCACCCGCGACTATGTGCTGTCCGTGGACACCACCGGGGGCGCGCCGCTTCTGAACGTGTTCGGCGGCAAGATCACCACCTACCGGCGGCTGGCGGAATCCGCG
>DAIPIS010000195.1:0-4065 GCA_036770665.1 Meridianimarinicoccus sp. | reverse complement strand
GGTGGTGCCATATCCCCACCAGCGCCAGCAGCACCGGCATGTTCTGCGCCAGCGGGGCGTCGCGGAAATGCCGGTCCATCGCCGCCGCCCCACCAAGGAATGCCCGGAACCGGTCCGGCCCGATGGCAATCATCAGCGACAGCCCGATCGGCCCCCACAGGGAGTACCGCCCGCCAACCCAATCGGCGAACCCGAACACCCGGTCCGGCGCGATCCCGAAATCCGCCGTCTTTTCAGAAGCCGTGGACAGCGCCGCGAACTGCGCGGCCGGGTCCGTGACCGTCTGCGCCATCCAGTCCCGCGCGGTTTCGGCGTTGGTCATCGTCTCGATGGTGGTGAAGGTCTTGGACGCGACGATCACCAGCGTCGTCGCGGGGTCCAGCCCCGCCAGCACGTCCGCCACATGCGCGCCGTCCACGTTCGACAC
The DNA here is from genome assembly GCA_036770665.1 of Meridianimarinicoccus sp. Lineage (GTDB taxonomy): Bacteria > Pseudomonadota > Alphaproteobacteria > Rhodobacterales > Rhodobacteraceae > Meridianimarinicoccus. The sequence goes on along the minus strand of DAIPIS010000195.1, from coordinate 3,638 downwards.
GAAATGCACGCGCGGCCCATCGTGATAGGGTGCCAACGCGAGCGCCGCCATCACGGGGCCAAGGTCCGACCCGCCGATCCCGATATTGACCACATCCGTGATCGCCCCCCCCGGACCGGCATATGCCCCGCTGCGCACCGCATCGGCGAACAGGCCCATCCGGTCCAGCGTCGCGCGCACATCTGGCATCACGTCCTGCCCATCCACCTTGACCGATCCGTCGAGGTTCCGCAGCGCCGTGTGCAGCACCGCGCGACCTTCGGTATCGTTGATCGGCGCACCGGCAAACATCGCATCGCGCTTGGCACCGACGCCGGCGTCGTCGGCCAGGCGGACCAGCATCGCCAGCGCCGCATCGTCGATACTGGTCTTGGAGAAATCGAACAGCATCCCGTCAAGGGTCAGGCTGAACCGCGCGGCGCGGTCCGGATCGTCGAACAGCGACAGGATGTGACGCTCGGCGGTCGCCGCGCGATGGCGCGCAAGATCATCCCAGATGGCGGTCATGGTCGGGTACTCCGTGAAATCACTCAGCCCAGTGGATCGTCGCATGCGCCAATACCAGCGCGATGGGTGCCAGTGCAGGGTCTTCAAGGTCGCGGGCGCGATCCAGTGCGGTGCGCTTGTCCGCGCCGGTGATGACCACATGGGTGGTCATCGCGCCCCGCAGCACGGGACCGGTCAGGGTCACGCGCGCTTCGGGCTGGCCGGGTGCCGTGACCGCCAACAGCGGCGGCGCGTCCGATGCCAGTGCCGCCGCCAGTTCGGGGGAGCCGGGAAACAGGGAAGCCGTGTGCATGTCGGCCCCCATGCCGAGCACCAGCACCGACAGCGGCATCAGTTGCCGCAACCGGTCCGCCGCCGCATCAAGCGCCGCAGCCGGTTCCACACCGTCGCTGTAGTAGCCAAGGAAATCCGCCGCCGCCGCATGACCGGTCAGAAGCCGGTCCCGCACGAGCCGGGCGTTCGACCTGTCGGACGTCTCGGGCACCCAGCGTTCATCGCCCAGAAGGACCGTCACCCGGTCCCAGTCCAGCCGTACCGCCGACAGCGTGTCGAACAGCGGGCCGGGGGTCGTGCCCCCCGGCACGGCAAACCCCACGCGGTCGTTGCCCTGCAACGCCACGCGCAGGTCGCTGGCCAGCCGATCGGCCAGGTCCATCATCATCAGGTCGCGGTCGGGATATTCGATCAGGTTCATGCCCGCACCTCGCGCCAGCGCCGCCCGTCCCGATGGAGCAGTTCCAGCGCGGCTTCAGGGCCCGCGCTTCCGGCATCGTAGCGCGCGGGTTTCGCCTTGCCGTTTTCCCAACCCGCGATGATCGGGTCGGTCCAGGCCCATGCGGCCTCGACCTCGTCGCCGCGCATGAACAGGGTCTGGTTGCCCCGGATCACATCCATGATGAGCCGCTCATAGGCATCCGGCACTTCCTCCGCGTCCGGCCCCAGCGCCTCGGCGAAGCTCATGTCCAGCGGCACATCCACCAAACGCATACCCCCCGGTCCCGGTTCCTTGATCGTCACGCGCAGGTCCATGCCTTCGTTCGGCTGGAGCCGGATCGTCAGTTCATTCGCCGCACCGCCCGCATCGTGGCCGAAGATCGAATGGGGCGGTTCGCGGAACCGCACCACGATTTCCGACATGCGCGCGCGCAGCCGCTTGCCCGTGCGCAGATAGAACGCGGTGCCCTGCCAGCGCCAGTTGGCGATGCGCACCTTCATGGCCACGAAGCTTTCGGTCGTGCTGCGCGGGTCGCCCACGTCTTCAAGATAGCCGTTCGCGCCGTTCACGGCGTCATACTGGCCGCGCACCACGTCAGCGGGCAGCACGGGTTCGAGGGAGCGGATGACCTTGAGCTTTTCGTCGCGCACGCTGTCGGGCTCGAACCGGGCGGGCGGTTCCATCGCGATCAGGCAGAGAAGCTGCATCAGGTGATTCTGCACCATGTCCCGCATGGCCCCCGATTTGTCGTAGTATTCACCGCGCCCGCCCACACCCACGGTTTCGGCCACGGTGATCTGCACATGGTCGATGAACTGGGCGTTCCACAGCGGTTCGAACAGGATGTTGCCGAACCGGACGGCCATCAGGTTCTGCACCGTTTCCTTGCCGAGATAGTGGTCGATCCGATAAATCTGTCCCTCGTCGAAGAACGCCGCCAGCGTGGCGTTCAGGGCGCGGGCCGACGCCAGGTCGCGCCCGAAGGGTTTTTCCACCACGATCCGGCTGTCGTCATCGGCCAGACCACGGGTCTTGAGCCGCTCGGCAATGTCGCCGAACAGGGCGGGTGCTACCGAGAAATAGAAAGCCCGCACCACCCCGTCGCGCATCCGGTGACGCAACGGGTCCCAGCCGTCGTCCCCGCGCACATCCACCTGCACGTAGTCGATATGCTCAAGGAAACCGTCGATCACCGTGTCGCCTTCGTGCGCCTTGTCACTGAATTCAAGCAGTGCTGCCCGCACGTCGGCCCGGTAGCCTTCGGCGTCCATGTCCGACCGGGCGGCACCGATCACGCGCGCGGCCTCCGGCATCTGGCCCGCGGCATAACGGCGGAACAGACCGGGCAGGATCTTGCGCCGTGCAAGATCGCCGGTGCCGCCAAAGATCACCAGATCGAAGGTGTCGACAGGGATGACTCGGGAAACCATGGGATCACCTTCGTGTCAGGGGCGCATGGCCCGGATCATTACCACGACCGGGCTTGATGGTCGTGATAGCGCAAACATGTCTCGATGCCCGGTGTCTAGCAGAGTTTCCCGCTGCGGCAAGCCTGCAACCGCGCGCCAGCCACGGACATGCGGCACATGACGCGGGCGCGCAACGCTGCGCGGCAGGACGATCGGACGGTTGTCCATGCGTGGTACCCCCGAGGTGGGGTCAGCATCGCCCGAAACGGGTCACGGGGCAATGACCGTCAGGGCCCGGCGATGCGGGCACTGCGGCGCATCGCGGTCAGTGGGTCCAGGCACCACGGCGCGATGTCGCGAAGTTTTCGCCGTAGCCGCGGGGGCGAATGTTCGCGCGGCGCGACTTGGGTTCCATGACCAAAGCGTCGATGCCGTGTTCTTCGGCATAGCGGATCGCGGCATCCTTGGTGTCGAACCGCATCTGCACCTGGCTGTTCATGTCGGACGAAGATGTCCAGCCCATCAGGGGATCGACGTCACGGGCGCTTTCGGGCGCGAATTCGAGCACCCAGTGGTGGGTTTTCGCGGTGCCCGACGACATGGCGGTCCGGGCGGGACGGTAGATTCTTGCCTGCATCGCATGAACTCCTTCTGCGTTGGCAACTAGCACAGCCCGGGCATGACCGGAAAGCGACAAACCGACCGCCGCGCTTGCCACTTGAACGCGGCACCGTCAAAAGCATGTTGAGGGTTCGGAAGGATCACACCCATGGCGCTCACGGAACTTGAACACGCACACCAGCCCGCGCCGCCGCGCGAAAAGCTCGAAGGTGGGCGGCGGTTCGTCATGCAGACGGAATACACCGCTGCCGGGGACCAGCCTTCTGCCATCGCGGAACTGGCGCAGGGCGTTCTGGACGGCGAACGCAACCAGGTGCTTCTGGGCGCGACGGGCACCGGCAAGACCTTCACCATGGCCAAGGTGATCGAGGAAACCCAGCGCCCGG
>DAIPIS010000194.1:2657-4077 GCA_036770665.1 Meridianimarinicoccus sp. | reverse complement strand
AGAATGCCGAGCGGGCGGTCCCGGTCATGAACGCAGAGAGCGATGCCTTCCCCGGTGGCGAGGCGCAGGAACAGAAGGTCGCCCGGGCCCTGTCGGGTGAAGGACGAGCGCCCCGGAAGCGGGCGCGACGCCATCTCCGGGACCGGCAGCGGCGCCATCAGCGACACCGCGGCGGGGGCCGACTTCGGATCCCAGATCACCGGCGCCTTTGGCGCGGGAAGGTCCGGATCGACCGGGAAATCGCAGCCCCCAGGCGGCCGGGGATGTGACGCCCCGCACCATCAGGGGGTACTCCTTGCGGTATCGGGTGTTGCGGCGGAGGCATTCCCAGGCGAGGCCTGCGACGTCGAGCGTGTCGAAATGCCGGTAGGCCTCGTCATCGAACCAATGCATGCTCGCCTCCTCAACTGCGGGTTCGGCGTGCCCCCAAATGCGAACGATGAGCCGCCGGTGGCGTGATGAAGGGCGTCGGACACGCGGCAAACCATGGGCAGATCTGCCCATTGACAGGGCTGACGCCTGCTGACGGTCAGTGCCGTGCGATCAGATCGAGGTATCCGCCATCGACCAGCCAGCGGGCCCGGTCCAGATGCGACCTGTGCATGCGCTGCGCTTCCGGTGACGCCGGATCGATGCCCGCGCCGAAGAGCACCGGGATCACCTCGGCAGGCGTCGCGCCCGCGCGCTCCGCGTCGATCAGGCGGAGGTAGAGCTTGATGTGCGCACGGTCGTAGTCGGTCAGGGTCGGCGCGTCGGGGGCTTCGGGACGAAGGGCGGTCATGCGGGCGGTCCGTAATCGGACAGGGGAACAGCTTACATACTATAGTTGATAAATCCGCGCGGCGAAAGACGCGACGGTGCTGGAATGGACATTCGGCACCTCGTCGGGCGCAACCTGCGCCGCATTCGTCAGGAGAAGTCGCTGACGCAGGAAGACCTCGCGGAGCGCAGCGGGATCTCGCAGCAGTACATCTCGGGACTTGAGCGCGGGCGGCGAAACCCGACCGTTCTGTCGCTGTTCGAGCTCGCGGCAGCGCTGGGGGTCCCGCATTGGGAGCTCATGATGCCGGACGCGGAGTTCGATCGCGAGAAGACCGACCGACGTTGATCGGCGTGGTTCAGAACGGCCAGAAGTCGTCGAGAAGGGAGAACTTGTCCTGCGGCTCCTCCATCGTGACCGGCGCGCCAAGATCGAACGTGGCGGACGACGCCGGAATGTCGGCAAGTCTGACCGCGTCGCGGTCCGGCGCGCCGAACGACAGGTCGACCCCGGGCGAGAAATCGAACGTCTCCGGAGCGGCCCGGTCGAGGGAAGGGCCGAACGACAATTCGTGTTCGCTTGCGACCGGGGCGCGCGAGGAGGACGGTTCAGCGCTGTAGGAACTCGCAGGAAGATCATCGCCGCCGTCATCGCTGTCCC
>DAIPIS010000194.1:0-2557 GCA_036770665.1 Meridianimarinicoccus sp. | reverse complement strand
GGTGCAAGGTGGTCGAAGGAAAGCTCGACGGAAGGGTCACGAAACGGGCTTCCGAGACCTTCGAGGACGGACAGGTCCAGGATGATGCGTTCGGACGGTCCTCCGACGGTACCCAAGTCGGTCAGTGCGGTGTCGGGCGGGCTGGTCGGCGCATAGGCGGGAACCGCCGTATCGGTCGTGGCCATAGTCACGGGAACCCGCATCCAGACCCAGGATCCGGTGAACTCGTCGGGGGCGAAGAGATCGCCAAAGGCGCCCGGATGACCCGAGGCCTCGTAGAACTCGGTGACGAAATCGGTGCAGGCCTCGGTGAAGAGGCTGTAGTTGAAGGTCTGGTTCTCGAGGGAAGCCGCCCGGTCCAGAAGATCGCGCCAGGTGACTTCGCTGACCGGCAACGGGCGGGAGATGACGCTGCCCTCGAGCAGGGCCTGTTCGTGGGATGCCGTCTCGTCGCGGTAGATCCCGTCGTCCACCTCGAACGGCAGGAGGCGCGGCAAAGCCAGCTGGATCACGTCCATCCGGATGTTCGCGCCAATGGTATAGACGTGGTCACCCGCTTCGTAGAACGACACATTGGCGTGGCCGAACTTCGACGTGTTGTAGACGTTGATCCGAAGCTCATAGCCGCTCATCGCGCTGCTCCGGTGATCGTGGCATATGTGAAGTCCGCGCACTGAACGGTTTCGATCCCGACTTCCGATCGCGACATCAGCAACGCCAGTTCATCGGCGATGCTGTCGTAGCCGCCGGTTGCCGTAACCAGCCAATCGGGCGGGTCAGCCAGCAGCTCCGCCGAAAGGACCCCAGGGCCCGCGTGAAGCGCGAAGGCAGTGAAGACCACGCCGGACCGGGAAACCCCGGAGGCCGGGACAATCACCAAGGCGAGCGGACGCTCCTGAAGATCCGGCGGGCCGATCCGGACTGGCCGGGAACAGGAGGGCTGCCATTCAGCATCGAGGGGCTCGCCCAGCGAGACGGCCGATGATGCCAGACGCGGTCGCACCACGGCGCCGGTGGCCGCGTGGGACAGCGCGCGCTGGTAGAGCTGCGAGAACAGCCGGACAAGATCGCGCTGCGCCTGATCGTTCATGAAGTTCCCTCCGACGGCCGGGGCCGCAAGCGATGCAGCTATCGCCGTAAGGAAGAAGCGTCGCCTGTTCGGCATTTCGTGCGCCCCCTAGCGATAGATCTGGCCCTGCAATGCCGCCCGCAGGACGGCTTGCAGCGTTGTCGCGACGCCGAGCCTTTGGCGGGCGTCCTGCATGTGCTTTGCCACAGTTCCACGGTGCAACGACAGAATCGTCGAGATCTCGTCGATCGACTTTCCGTCACCGGCCCACTCCAGAACCTCGCGCTGCCGGTCGGTCAGTTCCTCTGCCGCCGGCACGTCGGCTTGCCCCAGGATGCAGACATCGAAGGCCGCAAGGCGCAGGCGGATGTCAGGCCCGGACTGGTCCCATATGCGATCGACCTTTGCCTGCCGCAGGCCGGACTCCGCACAAAGACCGAAGCCGCCGACCAGGGCCCGCGCGCCGCCGCGGATCGACACCGTGTAGCCCGCAACGATCCCCATCTCCCGCGTCTTCGCATGCACGCGCATCTGTTGCGCGGTCAGTTGGCCCTGGGCGGCCAGCCGGGCCGTCAGGCTCCAGCTGACGGCTCCCTCCGATGAGATCGCCCATTGGGTCGTGATGTCCTGGTGAAAGGCCCCGCCGTCCACGAAGTAGGTGTCGAAGTCGGTCCCGTAGCTCGACAGCACGATGGCATCGCTCCGTGCGTAGTCCCCTGCAGCAGTGCGGCGCCGGGCGCGGCCGAAAAGGATGCGATCGAACCCGTGCCGCCCGAGGTCGCGATGCAGCAGGTGCCAGAGGCCGGCCTGCCCGCGGGTGCCGAGGTAGGTCTCGATCAGGATGCCGGTGTCGTCAGTCCGCATGGCATGTCCGCGCGATCTTGCCCCCTGCGCCTACACCATAGCGCGATTCCCCCGTCGGACACTCGCCCGGCCCTCTCCACCTGCCGCAATCGGCAAGAACCGACCGAAACAGGTCGCTGGGTCGGTCAGAACCCGCCGAGCGTCTGGGTCAGTCCCGGACATGAAGAAGCTTCACCTTCAGCCTGTCGTCCAGTCGGGTCTTCTTCCAGCGCGCGGCATGGGCTCTTCGCGCGTGACCCGGCCCTCGGCCAGCGCCCAGAACCCGGACTTCCGCCCGTGCGTGGCGCGCAGCCCCTCGCGGTACTGCGCGTGGCTGGGCATGTCGACGGGCCGGTCGACCTCGGCATCGCTTTCGGCTGCCAACCGGTCAAGCGCGGCGAGATACTTCGCCGCGTGGCCGTAGGCCTTCGACCGGGCCCGCGCCAGGATGTCGTCCAGCAGCACCCGGTAGAGGATCGTCGCGGCCAGCGGGTTTTCGTGCTGCAGCCGGTCGGCGATCGGCGGCAGGATGTGCCAGTCCGATCCAGACCAGGCCGCCCGGTGCCGGGTGACGACGCGCGCGGCCAGATCGTCGCGCGACCAGGCGAGGAAGAAGCGCAGCGCCGCCATCGGATCGGCATGGTC
>DAIPIS010000193.1:0-4135 GCA_036770665.1 Meridianimarinicoccus sp. | reverse complement strand
GCGTGCCAAGTACGCGCGCAGACCGGTGGCGGGGCCAAGTCGCTGCCCTTGGCGTCATAGCCCGGAAAGCAGAAGGCGGATGGCAGGATCGCCACCCGCGCGCGGTCGTAGAACTGCGCCTCGGTCACGCCCATCCAGTCGCGCAGCCGGTCGCCGGAACGGTCCCAGAACGGCGTGTTGGCCCGGTGCACGCGCAGGCCCGGTGCCTGGCTGATGATGAGGATGCGCGCGCCCGGCCTGAACCAGACCACCGGGTTCGGCGCATGGCCGGTCGCCGTCGCCTTGAAGCGGTCGGCGCACAGGCGGCAGGCGCGGATATCGTCGGCAAGCGGCGTGGTCATGGGCGCGAGATAGCCCGCCGGACCGCGCAGCGCCACAGCCGGGGGAGGGCCGGACCGGGCCCGCAGCGCATGGGGCGGTGCCGTCCCGGGCACGGTCGCCCCGCACTGGTCGTGCGCGGCGCCGTGTACCGGTCCCGCGCCGCACTTGCCGGGGCCCCGCCACCCGGCTAGGTCGCGATCAAGCCCGTACCGGAGCCGCCGATGACCGAAGCCAATACCCCGCTCGACCGTGCCCATGCCGCGATGGAGGCCGCGCCCGACGACGACGCGGCCCGCCTGCGGTTCTATGACCGGCTGGCGGAGGCTGAGCTGTTCCTGCTGCTGGACACCGCCCCCGACGGCGACCGCATCGACCCCACGATCTTCGATGCGGGCGCGGCGCGCTATGCGCTCGCCTTCGATCTGGAGGACCGGCTGGCCGATTTCGCCAACGCCGGCGCCGCCTATGCGGCCCTGTCCGGGCGCAGGCTGGCGGCGATGCTGGCCGACGCGGGGCTGGGGCTTGCGCTCAACCCCGATGTGGCCCCGTCGGCGATGCTGCTGGGCGCGGACGCGATGGCGTGGCTGGCGGCGACGCTGGCCGAAGGTCCGGCCCGGGCGACCGGCCGGGCACGGGAACTGACCGCGCCGGGCGGGCTGCCAGATGCGCTCCTGTCGGCGCTCGACGCAAAGCTTGCCACCATGACGGGGCGCGCGGCGGGGGCGTATCTGGCGGGGGTGACATGGGACACCGGCGCGCGCGGGCACCTGCTGGCCTTCGTGGACGCCGTGCCGGGGGCGGAGGACGCGCTGGCCCGGGCGGTGCACGAGGCGCTGGCCTTCAGCGGGCTGGAGGCCGGAAGCATCGACGTGATGTTCCTGCGCGCCGCGGACGGGGTGTCGGCACGGCTGGCCCGCGTCGGGCTGCGGTTCGACCTGCCCGCGCCCGCTGATCCCGTGATACCCGCGCCCAAAGCCCCCGGCAGCGACCCGGACCGCCCGCCGCGCCTGCGCTGACGTTGCGTCCGCCGACTTGACCGAGGTCAAGTCGCGGCAGCCCGGAAAGGTGTATGCAACCCCCAGCAATAACGGGGGACCACGCCATGCGGCTGACCACACGAACCAACCTCGCCATGCGCGCGCTGATGTTCTGCGCCGTCAATCCGGACCTCGTCGTGCGGAAGTCCGATATCGCCGTGGCATGCAACGCGTCACTCAATCATCTTGGGCTGGTCATCAACCTGTTGGGACAGGCCGGGTTCATCGAAACCGCGCGCGGGCGGCATGGCGGGGTGCGGCTGGCGCGCCCGGCATCCGAGATCAGCATCGGCGCGGTCGCGCGGCGGCTCGAAGGCGACGTGCCCTTCGCGGAATGTTTCGACGCGCGGGAAAACACCTGCCCGCTGACCAGCTGCTGTCGGCTGCGCCACAGCCTTGGCCGGGCGCTCGCGGCGTTCTACGGCACGCTCGATGCGATTTCGCTCGCCGACCTGACCGAAGGCAATGGCCCGCTCCGGGCGTTGCTGGAAATCGACCGCGCCGCCTGACCCCGTCGCGGCGCGGCGCGTGCCGCCCGCTGCCGCGTCGATCAGACCGGATGCGGCGCAGTGCGGTCCGACGGGTCGTCACCGCCGCTGTCCGGCCCGGTTTCGGGCGCGGTCGCTGATGGCGGTGCCGCGCGCCGCCCCAGGTCCTGCGCCGCCTCGAATTGCGACAGGAACACACGGCCCGTCAGATCCGACAGGAAATGGCCCCGCTGCAGGCGGTCCATCACCGGGCCTTTCACTTCGGACAGGTGCAGCGTGATGCCCATGTCCGCGAGGCGGCGGTTGATCGCCTCGAGACTTTCCAGCGCGCTCATGTCGATCTCGTTCACCGCCGAACACATCAGCACCACGTGGCGCAGGCCGGTGTCGCCGACGACCCGGTCGAGGATGTAATCCTCGAGGAACCGGGCATTGGCGAAATAGAGGCTCTCGTCGATGCGGATGGTCAGAAGGGCGGGGTCGGTCAGCACGGCGTGGCGGTGGATGTTGCGGAAATGCTCGGTCCCCGGCACCTGCCCCACCTCGGCGATGTGCGGGCGCGAGGTCTTGTAGAGGTGCAGCGCGATGGACAGGATCACGCCCGCGGTGATCCCGGCCTCCACCCCCACCAGCAGCGTCACGGCGATGGTGGCGGCGACGGCGGTGAAATCCGCCTTGGAATAGGCCCAGGTCTTCTTGAGGATCGAGAAATCCACAAGGCTGAGCACCGCCACGATGATGGTCGCGGCCAGCGTCGCCGTGGGCAGGTAATGGATCAACGGCGTCAGCGCGAGCGCCGCGATCGCCAGCCCGATCGCGGTAAAGGCCCCGGCGGCGGGCGTTTCGGCCCCGGCATCGTGGTTGACGACCGACCGCGCGAAGCCGCCCGTGACCGGAAACCCGCCGGTGAAGGCCGCACCCAGGTTGGCGGCGCCCAGCCCGATCAGTTCCTGGTCCGGATCGATCCGCTGGCGTTTCTTCGCCGCCAGCGTCTGGGCGACTGAAATCGATTCCACGAAGCCGATGACCGAGATCAGGATGGCGGGCACGGCCAGCAGGCGGATGAGATCGAGGTCCATGGACGGCAGCGTCAGCGGCGGCAGGGCCTGCGGCACCGCCCCCACCACCGCGACCCCGTGATCCACCAGCCCGAAGGCGGCCGTCACGACGGTCGTGACCACGACGGCGGCGACCGGCCCGGCCTTGGTCCCGAAATCGGCCATGCGCGGCGACAGCCCGGCGCGGCGCAGCAGCGGCTTCAGCCCGCGACGCACCCAGAACAGGAAGGCGGTCGCGGTGACGCCGATCACCAGCGTGGCAAGGTTGGTGTCTGGCAGGTGGCGGATCAGGTCACCCACGACCTGCGGCAGCGCGTGGCCCGACGCCTCCACGCCCAGGATATGCTTGATCTGGCTGGTGGCGATGATGACGCCCGACGCGGTGATGAAGCCCGCAATCACCGGATGGCTGAGGAAATTGGCGAGAAACCCCAGCCGGAACAGTCCCATCACCACGAGAAGCGCGCCCGACAGGAACGCGAGCGTCAGCGCGGCGGTGGCGTAACCCATGGTGCCCTGTTCGACGATCTGTCCCAGGGATGCCGCAGTCATCAGCGACACCACCGCGACCGGCCCAACCGCCAGCGACCGGGACGTGCCGAAGACGGCGTAGAGGATGATCGGCACGATGGAGGCGTAAAGCCCCGCCTCGGCCGGCAGCCCCGCCAGCAGCGCATAGGCCAGCGACTGCGGGATCAGCATGATCGTGACGATGACGGCGGCAACGAGATCGTTGGTCAGCGCGTCGCGGTCATAACGGCGGCCCCAGTCGAGGATGGGCAGGTATCGGGCAAGGCGCATCATGGGGGCACTCGGTCTGCGGTCGTGTCAGGGACGAGGCCCCGGCGCGGGGGCCGGGGCGTCGGGGGATGTGTGGCGTGCGGGTGTGCGCAGGCGCGCGGATCGCGGGGCGGTGCGGATCCGCCCCGGCGCGATCATTCCGCGGCGACCTTCAGCGCTTCGGGCTTTGCCAGCCATTCGCGGCCGCGCAGCATGGCCCGCCAGTAGACCGGCGGCAGGATCTGTTCCTTCAGCAGCCACGCCGCACGGCTGGGCCGGGTGCCGTCGATCACCCATTTCGGGAAGGACGGTTTGAGCGCGCCACCATAGCCGAATTCGGCCAGCACGATCTTGCCGCGTTCCACCGTCAGCGGGCAGGACCCGTAGCCGTCGTACTGCGCCACGGGCGACTTGCCGCGCATGTCGGCGACCACGTTCTCGGCCACCACGG
>DAIPIS010000192.1:0-4144 GCA_036770665.1 Meridianimarinicoccus sp. | reverse complement strand
ACCAGCGGGCGCAGCCAGCCGGGGTTCTGCGCCACCAGCGACGCGGGCAGATGTCCTTCGGCCACCAGCCGGTTCGGGCCATAGAGATCCGCCACCACCTGTTCCAGAAGGTCCGCGCGCTGTTGCAGCGCCCCGGTGATGCGGGTCCATTCGTCCTGGTCGACCATGACAGGCACATGGGCGAGCGGCCAGTCGCGTTCAGCCGGACCGGTGGTGTCGTACTTGCGATAGAACACGCCCGCGTCGCGCAGATAGCGGTCACCGCGGGCAAAGCGCATCTCCACTTCGCGCGGTGCCAGCCGCGCCAGATGATCGATCAGCCCGGACCACACCGGGCGCAGGCTGCCGTCGGGAAAGATCAGCTCGTCCGCCCGCCCGGCTGTTTCGCGATAACTGCGCAACAGCCGGTCGTGGCCTTCGTCCCGTATCCGTTCCCGTTCGGGCATCGCCCTAGAGCCCCGACCGGCGGCGCAGGTCCAGCGTCAGCGGGAATTCCGGGTGCGGCACCTCGGACGGCGGCACATAGGCGCCGGGCGTGTGGCCATGCGGCTGGAACCGCGACAGGCGGCGCGCCTCGGCCTCGTTGCCGTTGACCGGGAAAGTGTCATAGGCCCGCCCGCCGGGGTGCGCCACGTGATAGGTGCAGCCCGCCAGCGCCTTGCCCGACCACGTGTCGTAGATGTCGAACACCAAGGGCGCATCCACGGGCAGCACCGGGTGCAGCGCCATGGGCGGCTGCCACGCCTTGTAGCGCACGGCCCCCACCGACACGCCGTTGGTGCGGGTGGGCTTCATGGGCAGGCGGCGGCGGTTGCAGGTCACGATGTAGCGGGACGGGTCGCCCGCCGTCAGCCGCGCCTGGATGCGTTCGACGGAACTGTCGGTGTAGCGCACCGTGCCGCCGATGGCCCCGGTTTCGCCCAGCACATGCCACGGCTCCATCGCCTGTCGCAGCTCCAGATGCACGCCCTCGGCCTCGATCGCGCCGCAGAAGGGAAAACGGAATTCCGCCTGCGCCTTGAACCAGTCGGGCTCCACCTTGAATCCGTGTTCGCGCAGGTCGCGCAGCACGTCCTCGAAATCCTCCCAGACGTAGTGGGGCAGCATGAACCGGTCCGCAAGTGCTGTGCCCCAGCGGGTCGGTGCGCCCGATAGCGGGTTCTCCCACAGCCGCGCGATCAGCGCCCGCAGCAGCACCTGCTGCGCAAGGCTCATGCGCGGATCGGGCGGCATTTCGAATCCGCGGAATTCCACCAGCCCCAGCCGCCCGGTCGGGCCGTCGGGGGAATAGAGCTTGTCGATGCAGATCTCCGACCGGTGGGTGTTGCCGGTCACGTCGATCAGGATGTTGCGCAACAGCCGGTCCACCAGCCACGGCAGCGGTGGCATGCCCCGGTCGGGTGGAACGATCTGGTCGAGCGCGATTTCCAGCTCATAGAGGCTGTCCATGCGTGCCTCGTCGATCCGGGGGGCCTGGCTCGTCGGCCCCACGAAGATGCCCGAAAAGAGATAGCTGAGCGACGGGTGCCGCTGCCAGTGCAGGATCAGGCTTTTCAGCAGATCGGGTCGGCGCAGGAACGGACTGTCGAGCGGCGTGGCCCCGCCGACGACCACGTGATTGCCCCCGCCGGTGCCGGTGTGCCGGCCGTCGATCATGAACTTGTCGGCCCCCAGACGGCACTGGCGGGCTTCTTCATAGATCGCCTCGGTGGTGGCGACGCAATCCTTCCAGCTGTGCGCAGGATGGATGTTGACCTCCAGCACGCCGGGATCGGGCGCGACCCGGATCACGTTCATGCGCGGATCATGGGGCGGCGAATAGCCCTCGATATGCACGGGCAGGCCCATGGCGGCCGCGGCGGTTTCGGCGGCTTCCACCAGTTCCAGATAATCCTCGATCCGTTCCACCGGCGGCATGAACACGCACAGCCGCCCGGCGCGCGGTTCCACCGACAACGCGGTGCGCACCGGGCCTTCCAGTTCGGTCAGGGGCGGCGGGGGCAACTGCCCGCCCGCCTGCTGCGGCGTGTCGGCGGTGAAGCGGGCACGCGGCTGGGCGTGCCCGTCCGGGCCGTCGCCGGTCCGGTCGATGGGCTTCGGGTCGGGCAGCGGGCCGCGCGGTGCGGTCGGATCGGCGGGATAGGTGTAGGGGTAATTCACCGGCGCGATGTAGGGCAGGCTCGCCAGCGGCAGACGATACCCCAGCGGGCTGTCGCCGGGCACAAGGTACAGGTACTTGCGTCGCAGTTTCCACTTCTCCGACCGCCAGCCGGACGTCGACCGCGCCTGCCACTTCTGCACCGGCAGGGCGTAGCCCGCGGGTTCCGTCAGCCCGCGTTCGAACACCCGCGCGATCCGCGCGCGTTCCTCCGGATCCTTCAGCCTGGAGTTCTCGGGCGTCACGTTCTCGGGCAGGTTGCCTTCGCGGACCATCCATTCGGCGGGGTCCTCGTAGGCGGGCAGGATGTTGTCCTGCGGCACGCCCAGTTCGTCCGCCATCCGCGCCATGAGCTCCGCCGCCTGCGCCGGGCCGACATCGTGGCGGCTGTCTTCCTCGGCCACCAGATCGGGATTCTGCCAGATCGGTTGCCCGTCCGCGCGCCAGTAGAGCGAGAAGGTCCAGCGCGGCAGGCTTTCGCCCGGATACCACTTGCCCTGCCCGTAGTGCAGGAACCCACCCGGCGCGAAGCGGTCGCGCAGGCGGCGGATCAGCTTGTCGGCCAGCACGCGCTTGGTCGGGCCAACGGCGTCGCTGTTCCACTCGGCGGCTTCGAAATCGTCGATGGACACGAAGGTCGGCTCGCCGCCCATGGTCAGGCGCACGTCGCCCGCCTCCAGCCGCTTGTCCACGTCCTGGCCCAGCTTGTTGAGCGCGGCCCACGCGTCGTCGGAAAACGGCTTGGTGATGCGCGGATGTTCGGCGGTGCGATAGACGCGCATGTCGAAGTCGAAATCGACTTCGGGCTGGCCATCGGCAGTGAAGCCGCCGCTGATCGGCGCGGCGTTGCGATAGTGCGGAGTCGCGGCCAGCGGAATGTGGCTTTCGCCGGTCAGCAACCCGGACGTGGGATCGAGCCCGACCCAGCCCGCGCCGGGGAGATAGACCTCGCACCACGCATGCAGGTCGGTGAAATCGACCTCGGTCCCCGACGGGCCGTCCAGCGCCTTCAGGTCGGGCTTCAGCTGGATCAGATACCCCGACACGAACCGCGCCGCGAGGCCCAGGTGCCGCAGCGTCTGCACCAAGAGCCAGCTCGAATCCCGGCACGACCCCTTGCCGGTCTGGAACGTTTCCTCGGGCGTCTGCACGCCAGGTTCCATGCGGATGACATACCCCACCTCCCGCGCCACCCGCGCGTTCAGGTTCACGAGGAAGTCGATGGTCCGTTCCGGCGTGCGCGGAATGCTGGCGAGGAACGCCCGCAGATGCGGGCCCGCCGGTTCGGGCTTGCGGTAGATGGACAGATCGACGTCAAGATCGTCGGGGTATTCGAAGGGAAACTGCTCGGCCATCTCCTCGACGAAGAAATCGAACGGGTTGTAGACCGACATGTCCGCGACAAGGTCCACCTCGATCTTGAATTCACGCACCGGTTCCGGGAACACGTAGCGCGCCAGCCAGTTGCCATAGGGGTCCTGCTGGTGGTTCTCGAAATAGGGGCCGGGCGAGACCTTGAGCGAATGGGAAATGACCCGCGTGCGGGAATGGGATGCCGGGCGCAGGCGGATGATCTGCGGGCCCAGCATGACGGGGCGGTCATAGGTGTAGTGCGTCAGGTGGTAGATACTTGCCGTGATCGACATCGGGTCTCTTTCTGGCTGCGTCCGGTGCAGCCTGCGTCGGGCCACGGCCAAAGGCAACGCGGCAATGAATGTGCCGACGCGCAATGCGCGCGGGACAAAGCCAGTGCCCATCATCTGGGCAGCCGGACGAGGTGGGCAAACGCGCTCTTTACAGATTCTCCGACTGCGCCATGCCCAGCACGTGATACCCGCCGTCCACGTGGATGATCTCGCCCGTGGTGCACGCGCCAAAGTCGGACGCAAGATAGACGGCGGTGCCGCCCACGGCCTCCAGCGTGGCGTTGGCGCGCAGGGGCGCGTTCGCCTCGGTCGTCTTGTAGGTCTTGCGCGCGCCGCCGAT
>DAIPIS010000191.1:0-4154 GCA_036770665.1 Meridianimarinicoccus sp. | reverse complement strand
CCGGCAATCTGGACATCGCGAGCATCGCGTTGTGGCTGTTCACCGCCTTCTTCGTCGGGCTGGTGATCTACATCCAGCGCGAGAACATGCGCGAAGGCTTTCCGCTGGAAAACGACGACGGCACGCCCAACAGCCATCTGGGCCTGCCGATCCCGGAACCCAAGACCTTCAAGCTGGCCCATGGCCGGGGCGAGGTCAGCTACCCCAACGGCGAGACCGATCCGCGCAACAAGGACCTGCCCCTGAAGCGGACCAACAACTCTGACGGGTTCCCGTTCGAGCCCACGGGCGATCCGATGGTCGACGGTGTCGGCCCGGCATCCTGGTGCGCGCGTCGCGACGTGCCGGAACTGGACGGCCACGGCCACCCGAAGATCATCCCCATGGCCGCGTCGGAGCATTTCGTGGTGTCCGCCGGGCGCGATCCGCGCGGCATGAAGGTCGAAGCCGGCGACGGCGCGATCGTGGGAAAGATCAGCGACATGTGGGTCGACGAACCCGAACAGCTTGTCCGCTACCTCGAGATCGAACTCGATGCGGATCACGGCGGCGGCAAGCGGCTGGTGCCGATGACCTTCGCCAAGATCACCGCAAGATCGGTGCGCATCCACGCGATCTTCGGCCACCACTTCGCCGCCGTGCCGGCCACTGCGTCACCGCGTCAGGTCACGATGCTCGAAGAAGAGAAAATCTCGGCGTATTATGGCGGGGGAAAGCTCTACGCTTCGACCGCGCGCCTTGAACCGCAGCTCTGATCCAAGGACCCCACCGCGATGCCCCATGACGATTTCGCCTTCGAGCCCGTGAAGGGTCTGCCCGAACATCCGCCAGCGGGCGAACATCTGCTCTGGCAAGGGCGGCCCGATGCCTGGGCCCTGATCCGGGATTCCCTGAACCTTGGCTGGGTCGCGGCATACTTCGTCGTGCTGGCGGTCTGGCGGTTCCTCGCGGTGGTGGACCTGATGCCACTCGACAAGGCGGTCGCGGCCGCCCTGCCCTTTCTCATGCTCGGCGTGATCGTCTGCGCGCTCTTGGCCATGGTCGGCTGGGTGCAGGCGCGCACGACCGTCTACACGATCACCAACCGGCGGGTCGCCATGCGCATCGGCGCGGCGCTCACCGTGACGCTGAACATCCCCTATTCGCGGATCGAGAGCATCGACATGGACCGCCGCCGCAACGGCACCGGCACCATCGCGCTGCGCACCACCGACCGGATGCCGGTCGGCTTCATCATGTGCTGGCCGCATGTGCGCCCGTGGCATTTCAGCCAACCCGAACCGGCCCTGCGCTGCATCGCGGACGTGGACGGTGTGGCGCGCATCCTGGCCGAAGCCGCCGAGGCGCAACTGGCGACACCCTCGGTCACGCGTCACGCCCCAACCGGCACCGTCGCCGTCGCGGCCGAGTAAGGAGAGACCCATGGCCTTTTCCCCGCAGAACCAGGAACGCACGATCATGGACGACTCGAAGGTGCCCACCTTCCTCGTCAAGATCATGTTCGGCATGGTGCTGACCTGCCTTGTGCTTGTGACGGCGCATACGGTGCTGGACCGCCCCAAGGTGGCGACCCCGCCTGTGGTCCCCACCGCGCAGGAACGCATCATCTATCTTGAAGGCTCGATGGACGGGGCCGCCATCGTCCGCGCCGAGGATGGCACCATCCTGGCAGACCTGTCCGCCGAACAGGGCGGATTCATCGCCGGTGTCTGGCGTGTGCTGCAGCGCGAACGCGCCAAGCACGGGGTCGCCAGCGACGGACCTGTCGTGCTCGTGCGCGGCACCAACGGGCGCGTATCGCTGCACGATCCGTCCACCAACTGGAGCGCCGACCTGATGGGGTTCGGCGCGGACAACACCAGAGCCTTCGCAACGCTTCTGGACTGACGCCACGCCTAGGGAGGGAACCCCATGGGACTACTGACAAAAGAGGTTGAACGCGCACCCTGCACGGTCGAGATCAGCCACAAGTTCGAAAGCCTGCACGCGCATGTCCGTTTCGACAACGGTGCCGTGATCTATCCGGGCGACGAGGTGAAGGTGCACGGCCCCGAGATCATGGCGCCCTTCGGCGAGATCGTGATCGAACAGCGCGAAGCGACGATCTTCCGCGCCAGCAAGCTGGAACGCCTCTGGACCCGCCTCACGGGCGATTTCGAGGTGATGGAGCTGTGCGAGTTTTCCTTCAGCGACGAGGTGACGCTATGAACATGCACACGGCCGACGCCACGACGGCGGAAGAAAGCATCGCCATCCAGGAAAAGCAGGCGCAGTTCGACAGCACCGCCGCGACCGAACTGGCGATGCAGAACACCCTGCTGACCCCGCGGTTCTACACCACCGATTTCGACGAACTCGACGCGATCGACGTCAGTTCGGTGCGCGAGGACTGGGACCGGCTCATCGCGCAGATGGTTTCCGACCCCAACAAGGGCCATTTCAAGAAGAACGCAGACTGGGACCACGTGGACTGGGACAACATGGACCCGGTGCTGAAAAAGGAATTCATCGACTTCCTCGTGTCGTCCTGCACGGCCGAATTCTCGGGCTGCGTGCTCTACAAGGAGATGAAGCGGCGCGGGTCGAACAAGGACATCACGCAGCTGTTTCAGCTCATGGCGCGGGACGAAGCACGCCACGCGGGCTTCATCAACGATGCGCTGCGCGAAGCGGGCGTCGCGGTGAACCTCGGCTTCCTGACCCAGAAGAAGAAGTACACCTATTTCCGCCCGAAGTTCATCTATTACGCCACCTACCTGTCCGAAAAGATCGGGTATGCGCGGTACATCACCATCTACCGGCATCTGGAAAAGCACCCCGAATACAGGTTCCACCCGATCTTCAAGTGGTTCCAGGAATGGTGCAACGACGAGTTCAGCCATGGCGAGGCCTTCGCACTTCTGATGAAGACCGATCCCAAGCTGACGTCGGGCGGCAACAAGCTGTGGATCAAGTTCTTCCTCACGGCGGTCTACGCCACGATGCATGTGCGCGACCACCAGCGCCCGGCCTTCCACGCCGCACTCGGCGTCGATCCGGACTGGTACGGCCACGAGGTCTTCACCAAGACGTCGGAACTGACAAAGCAGATCTTCCCGCTGACCGTGGATATCGACCATCCCCGCTGGGCGCGGAATCTCGATACCCTGCGCCGGGTCAACATCGACATCGCCGCGGCGAAAAAGCGTGGCGGCATCGGCGGCTGGCTGGCCAAGACATGGGGGTCCGCGCGGGCGGCACTGGCCTTCGCGTCGCTCTACACGATCCCGTCGAAGCCGAACACCGTCCCCGCATCGCCCCGTCTGGAGCCCGCGTACTGATGCTCGCCAACCCCTGGATCGCGGCGCTTGTCGCCCTGTTCGTCTGGTGGTTCTCCACCGGGGCGATCCTGGCGGCGGTCAAGTGGTCCGACCGCCATGGGCCGCGCGCCCGGCTGGCCTGCGCGCTTGCAGGCCTTCCCGTGCTGGGGGTGGGGATCTGGGGCTACTCGGTGACGCTGACGGACAGCAGCGTCACGGGGGCCTACTGGGGGTTTCTGGCCGCGCTGGCGATCTGGGGCTGGATCGAGCTTGCGTTTCTCACGGGCCAGATCACCGGCCCGAACCGCTTTCCCTGCCCGGCGGGTACGCCGGGCTGGGAACGCTTCCTGCGCGCCTGGGGCACCATCGCCCATCACGAGGTGCTTCTGGTCACGGCGCTGGTCCTGCTGGTCATGGCAGGGTCCGGGGCCGAGAACACCGCCGGCATGTGGACCTTCGTCGTGCTGTTCTTCGCGCGCATTTCGGCCAAGCTGAACCTGTTTCTGGGCGTGCCGCGCATCAACGTCGACTTCCTGCCCAGTGCGCTCGCGCATCTGCCCAGCCATTTCCGCATCGCGCGGATGAACTGGTTCTTTCCGGTCTCGGTTTCGGCCCTGACCTTTGCCGCCGGCTGCTGGCTGGAACGGCTTGTCACGGCGACCACCACGGCGGACACCGTGACCTTTGCGCTGTTGTCGGCGCTGACCGCACTTGCGGCCCTCGAACACTGGCTGATGGTTCTGCCGTTGCCGGATGAAAAACTCTGGCGCTGGATGCTTCCCGCGCCGGAAACCAACAAGAAGACTTGAGGCCGGAGGACGCCCATGGACTATGACGCTCTTTTCAACGAACAAC
>DAIPIS010000190.1:0-4158 GCA_036770665.1 Meridianimarinicoccus sp. | reverse complement strand
AGCGACAGCGCGTAATAGCTGATCGCCACGATGCTCAGCCCCTCGACCGTGCGTTGCAGGCGCAACTGCACGTCGGCGCGACGATCCATGCTTTCCAGTAGCTGCTGGTTCTGGGCCGAGCGTTCCACGTCGACCCGCGTGCGCAGCAACTCGCCCGCCCGGATCGCGCGGTCCGTCATCCCCTTCAGCCGCCGTTCGGCGGCCTTGACCGTGCGCATCGCGGGATCGAACCGGCGCATCATGAATTCCGCGAAGGTCTGCCGCCCGTCGAACCGCACCTCGCGCAGCGCCGAGATCCGCTGGTTCACAAGCGCCTCATAGGCCGCGGTCGCCCCGAAGCGGAAGGTCGACTTGGTCGCGAGGTTTTCCAGATCCGCCGCCGTCGCCAGCAGCGACTTCAGCGTGGCTTCCGGCCGGGCAGTATCGTTGCGCATGTCGCCCACCATGGCCGACAGGTCGGTTTCCAGACGGTTCATCTGCGTGGTCAGTTCGCGCGCCATCGCCAGCCCGAGCATCGACATGCTCTTGTAGGTCTCGATTTCCGTCAACCGCTGGACGATGCGCCCGATCCGGCTGGACCCGGTCCCCGGCGCCACGAACACCGCCATGCGCATGTGCCCCTGCGGATCGATGCGGAAATCGCCCGCCACCACGGCGGCACCGTCGATCACTTCGCTGACGGCCACGCTTTCATGGACGAACCAGTCAGAGACCTTCTGCGACACGGTGCTGAAATCGTCCAGCCGCTCGATCCGGATCAGGATGGAGGTCACGCGCACGCCGGGCGCTGCCTCGAGCCAGTCCCGCGGAAACAGTTCGAACGACCGCCCGTCGAAGGGCCGTTGGGCCACGCCTTCGGAGAACAGCGTGTAGGTCACGAACTCCGTATGGCTTTCCCATTTCAGGTGATGCTTGCCGATCTGCCCGAAATAATGGGTGGCGCCCGGATGGGGATGCTGCGCGCCGTGCCGGTCGAGCATGTCGATCAGATGTGCCCGGTCGAGGCTGCGGTCCCGCGCGGCCGCCTGGGTCGGCTGCTTGATCGCCAGATGGATCGCGCGGCAGGGCGCAGTCAACGACGGGAAGGGTCGGGCATGCAGTTCGTTTGCCAGCGAATACCGCAGGTCGTGATCGCGCATGAGGCACTCCGGCAGGAAACGGCCGCCTGCCGCGCCGCCCTCTAACCCTAGCGCAGCGCGACCGCGGGCAGAAGACCCTTACTTGGTCTTCTGCTTGATGTCTTCGAGCGCCTCGTTCACCTGACCCTTCATCTGGGTATAGGCTTCCTCGTTGGCGTCACGGGCCGCATCGGCCAGCTTGCGCATCAGCACGAGCGCCTTTTCGACGGCGCTGCCGTAGGCTTCGGTCTTGGTGGACACGGCTTCGGGACCGGTGGTCTCGTCCACCCATGCCACGTGTTCGCGAGCTGCCTGCGTGAGTTGGCCGAACACTTCCATCTGCTTTTCCAGCAGGTCCTTGTAGGCCGCCGCGGCGGCCTTGTTGGCATCGACCATCGCTTCGAAGTTCTTGCGGTTCATGTCGAAGACGCCCGACATGTCGAAAGCGTTCGGCTTCGCGGGCGCGAAGCTTTCGAACATCTTGTTCGGATCGAAGAATTTCTGCACGTCGTTCGGGTCGAACATCCGGAACATCTTGGACATGTCATAAGGGTTCTGCATCGGTTGCTGTCCTTTTTCGGTCGCGGGGCACGCGGGCCGCGTTCCCTGAAAGCTCAAGGGCTTGCCCGTCTCATGTGCCGCGTTTACTAGCACAGGCAAACCGCTGCCGGAATTGCCCTGCCTGCGACACAATCACACCGCGCGTCGCGGGCGGCCATCGCCCGTGCTGGTGCGCCGGATCGTGGCCGCACCGCCCTGCACCCGCCGCGCCGCACCCGCCGCCCTGTAGCCGCAGTCCTGTAGCCGCAGTCCCTTAGCCGAAGGAGACCCCATGCGCGCACCCCTGCCCCTGACCCGCGATCTCGTGCTGGTGGGGGGCGGGCACACCCATGCGCTGGTGGTGCGCACCTTCGCGATGCGGCCCGTGGGAGGCGTGCGGCTGACGCTGGTCGATCCGGGTCCGGTGGCCGCCTATTCGGGGATGCTGCCCGGTCACGTGGCGGGCCATTACCCGCGCGCGGCGCTGGAGATCGACCTGGTCGGACTGGCGCGCGCGGCGGGCGCGCGGCTGGTGATCGCACCGGCGGAGGGGATCGACCTCGCGCAGGGGCGGCTGCACGTGGCCGGGCGTGCCCCGATCGGCTGGGACCTTCTGTCGGTGGATGTGGGCATCACGTCGGCCATGCCGGACCTGCCGGGGTTCCCCGCCCACGCGGTGCCGGCCAAGCCGCTCGGCCCTTTTGCGGCCGCGTGGCAGGACTTCGCAGCACAGGTCGACGCGGGGCAGGCGCGCGCCTGCGTGGCGGTGATCGGCGCGGGCGTGGCCGGGGTCGAACTGGCGCTGGCCATGGCGCACCGGTTGCGCGCGGCGGCACCGCAGGTCACGCTGATCGACGCCGGACGGATGGGTGCGGGCCTTGGCGCCGCGACACGGCGGAACCTGCGCGCGGCGCTCGACGCCCACGGCGTGCGGCTGATCGAACACGCGCCGGTGACGGACGTCACGCGGGACGCGGTGCTGCTGGCCGACGGGCGCGCGGTGCCGTTCGATTTCTGCACCGGGGCGGCCGGGGCGCGCCCGCACGGGTGGCTCGCCGACAGCGGGCTGGCGGCGACGCGCGGCTTCATCGACGTGGACGACCGGCTGCGCAGCACCTCGCACCCGCAGGTCCATGCCGCTGGCGACTGCGCCCACATGGGCTTTGCGCCCCGGCCCAAGGCGGGGGTTTATGCCGTGCGGCAGGCTCCGGTGCTGGCGCACAACCTGCGCGCGGCGCTGGTGGGCGGGATGCCGCGGCGGTACCGGCCGCAGCGCGATTACCTCAAGCTGATCTCGCTCGGGCGGCAGGAGGCGCTGGTGGAACGGTCGGGCGTGACCCTGCGCGGCGCGTGGCTCTGGCGGTGGAAGGACCGGATCGACCGGGATTTCATGGACCGCTTCCGCGGCCTGCGCGCCATGGACCGAGGCCCGGTGACGGGCGACGCGGCGCGCGGCGCGCGCGGGCTTGCGGCGCAACCTCTGTGCGGCGGCTGCGGGGCGAAGGTCGGCGCGGGCAGTCTCGATGCGGCACTGGCCGCCCTGCCCGCGCCATCACGCGCCGACATCCTGTCACGCCCCGGCGACGACGCGGCGGTGATCGACGCGGGCAGCACCCGGCAGGTCATCACGACCGACCATCTGCGCGCCGTGGTGGAGGATCCCGGCCTGATGGCGCGGATCGCCGCGCTGCATGCGCTGGGGGATGTCTGGGCCATGGGGGCGGCCCCGCAGGCGGCACTGGCCACGATCATCCTGCCGCGCATGTCGGACGCCCTGCAGGCGCGGACGCTGGCCGAGATCACCGATGCCGCGGCGGGCGTGTTCACGGCGGCGGGGGCGGTGCTGGCGGGCGGGCACACGACCATGGGCACGGAGTTGACCATCGGCTTCACGGTGACCGGGCTGGCCGACCGGCCCGTGACGCTGGCGGGCGCGCACCCGGGTGACGCGCTGGTGCTGACGCGGGCGATCGGGTCGGGCACGCTCCTTGCAGCGGCGATGCGCGGGCGCGCGGGCGGGCGGGATCTGGCCGCCCTCTACGACCTGATGGCGACGCCGCAGGGGGACGCGGCGGCGCGGCTGGCCCCGGTGGCCCGCGCCATGACGGACGTGACCGGGTTCGGGCTGGCGGGGCATCTGCTGGCGCTGTTGCGTGCGTCGGGCTGCGGGGCGCGGATCGACCTCGCGGCGGTGCCGATGCTCGACGCGGCCTTGCCGCTGGCGGCGCGTGGCATCGCCTCCAGCCTCGCGCCGGCGAACCGGGCGCATGGGCTGGGGTCGATCGACGGACTGGACGACACGCCGCCCGCCCGCAGGGGGGGCGACGCCCTGCACGCCCGGACGGCGGGCGACCCCCAGCACGCCCGGACGGCGGGCGACGGCGCGCGCGCGCGGCTGCTGTTCGATCCCCAGACCTGTGGCGGGTTCCTGGCGGCGGTACCCGGCGACGGGGCGGCTGGGCTGGTGGCGGATCTGCGCGCGATGGGCCACGGGGCCGCG
>DAIPIS010000032.1:0-17854 GCA_036770665.1 Meridianimarinicoccus sp. | reverse complement strand
CGACCGTGACGCCCGTCAGCAGGTCTTCCTTGATCGTCTCGTTGCCGGCGGCGGCGAGGAACGTCGGCAGCCAGTCCATGTGGTGGACGATCTCGTTGGTGACCTCGCCCTCGGGGATCCGTCCCGGCCAGCGCACCATCGCGGGGACGCGCCAGGCGCCTTCCCACTGGGTGTTCTTCTCGCCCCAGAACGGGGTCATGCCGGCGTCGGGCCAGGTGTTCATGTGGGGGCCGTTGTCGGTGGAGTAGAACACGATGGTGTTGTCGGCGATACCGAGCTCGTCGAGCTTGTCGAGGAACTGGCCGATATGCTGGTCGTGTTCGATCATGCCCGCCTGGTATTCGTCCACGTGCTTGCCCGCGATCTCGTTGGCGCGCGCCCGCATGTCGTCGGACACGTGGGTGCGGAAGTGCATCCGCGTGCCCGACCACCACACGAACCACGGCGTGCCCGCGGCGGTCTGCTCTTCGATGAAGGCGAGTGCTGCGGCGGTGGTCTCGTCGTCGACGACTTCCTGCCGCGCGATCGAGAGCGGGCCGGTATCCTCGATGTCCTGGGTGATGCCTGTTTCGCCGTAGACGGCAGAAGACCGGATCACGCCCCGGGGGCCGAACCGTTCCAGAAAGGTCTCGCCCGATGGCAGCACGAGATCGCGCGGGTAGTCCTCGTTCTCTGGCTCTTCTTCGGCGTTCAGGTGGTAAAGGTTCCCGAAGAACCGGTCGAAGCCATGGTTGGTGGGCAGGTGTTCGTCCCGGTCGCCAAGATGGTTCTTGCCGAACTGGCCGGTCGCGTAGCCTTCGGCCTTCAGCAGGCCCGCGATCGTCGGGTCCTCGATCTGCATGCCTTCTTCGGCGCCGGGCAGGCCCACCTTGGACAGGCCCGTGCGGAACACCGATTGTCCCATGATGAACGACGACCGTCCCGCGGTGCAGGACTGTTCGCCGTAGTAATCGGTGAACATCATGCCCTCGGCGGCGATCCGGTCGATGTTGGGCGTCCGGTAGCCCATCATCCCGAACGTGTAGGCCGAGATGTTGGACTGCCCGATATCGTCGCCCCAGATGACGAGGATATTCGGCTGCGCGGCCTCTTGCGCGAACAGCGGCGCCGCGGCTGTCATGGCGAGGACCACGGTGAAGTGCGATCGTCTGGGAAGCATGTCATTCTCCGGTTTGCGGCGCCATCAGGGCGCCGGACGCCTTGGGTGGTCTCGTGCCGAGGTGCCTTCGGGGAACCCTGACCGACGCAATGTAGCCAGCGGGACGCGATTCCACTTGCCATTCCGTGACAGTCGGCAAAGCTGGACCCATGTCGGTGCGCATCCCCATGACCTTTGCTACCGGGCTAGGACCCTTGCCGGAGCTGCTGGAAGAGCGCGCCGGGTCAAAGGCCGTTGCGCGCGCCTTCGCTGCCGTGAACCTGCCCTTGCACCTTGTGACGGATCGCGCGCACCGCGTGCCGCTGGCCGCCATGGTGTGCCTGTTCGACCATGCGGCAAGACTGGCGGGGGACGCGCGGTTCGGGCTCGATGTCGGACGCGCGATGCAGCCGGAAATCTATGGTCGCTGGGCCCGGTTTTCGCTGCAGGCCGAGACGCTGGGCGGTGCGATCGCGCGCCTGTCGCGCTGCGTGGTGCTGCACCAGGTCGGCGGCCGTCTGAGCCTGCAGTCGTCGGGACGCGACGACGTGATATGGGGGTATCGGCAAGAGGCCGTGTTGGGGCCGATGGCGCTCCAGCACACCGATCACGTGATGCCGGTGATGCTTCAGGTCGCGCGCGCCTATTGCGGTCCCGCATGGCTGCCCGACCGCATCGTCGCGGCCTGCCCCGATCCCGGCGACGGCACGGGACGCATGGACCTGATGCAGGCGCTCTGGCAATTCGACGCGGCGACGAGCGGGCTGGTGTTTCCCGCCAGAGCGTTGTGGGCGCGTCGTGCGACCCCGCAGGATACCGGCGCCCATCTGAGTGCGGCCGAGGTGTGGGCCGAGATCCGCCAGCGCCGGGCCGAGACTGCGACCGACCGGGTGTCGGCGATCCTTGCCCTGAGGCTTCTGGACGGCGACACGGATATAGACGGGGCGGCGCGCATGGCGGGCCTGGGGCGCCGCAGTCTGCAACGACAGCTTGACCGCGAAGGTATCAGCTATCGCGCGCTGCTGGATACGGTCCGCATGACCCGCGCGCGCGCCCTGATCGCGGGGACCGCGATGCCGCTTGCCGAAATCGCGCATCAGGTCGGCTATAGCGATCCGGCCCATTTCACGCGGGCGTTCCGCAGGCATTTCGGCACGCAGCCGTCGACCCTGCGCAAACCGCGTGACGCAGAGCCTGCATCGTTCATCTGACGTGCGGGCGCAACGGCAGCGGCCCGGCGTTGCGCTGGCGACCCTGGGGCCGGGTGGCTCCGGACCGCGAGTGGAGCCGCCCGGCGCCCACCGCCGTTCCGGGCCGTGTGCCGACTTTGCGCCGGCGGGCTACGCCAGCGGGTGCGCCGCCGCCACGGCCCTGGGCGTGGTGCCCTTGCTCCACCGCCGCGTTGGCCGCGCAGGGCGCATGTCCTGAAGGCGTGTTGCGCCGCGATCACGTGGTTTCGTGGCATCCGTGCGCGCCATCGTCGGAACGGGCGCCCGGTTGCGGTGTGCCCTCAGTCGAGGAACGCCTTTTCGACAACATATTCCGCCGGGGCCGAATTGGCCCCTTCGCGCAGTCCCGCGGCGTCGCACAGCGCCATGATGTCCTTGTTCAGGGCAAGGTTGCCGCAGACCATCACCCGGTCCGTGTCCGGTGCCCATGCCGGGAAACCCAGTGCCGCGAACACTGCGCCGCTGCGGATGTGGTCGCTGATGCGCCCTTGGTGCGCCGACGGTTCGCGGGTGGTGGTCGGATAGTAGTGCAGCTTCCCGCGCGCCATGTCGCCGATCAGCGGATCGTCCGGCAGTGCCTCGACGATGCTGCGCCCATAGGCCAGTTCGTCGTTCGCACGGCAGGTATGGGCCAGGATCACGTCGTCGAACCGCTCCCATGTCTCGGGATCGCGCAGGATCGACGCGAAGGGCGCGACACCCGTGCCGGTGCACACGAGCCACAACCGCGACCCCGGCAGAAGCGCGTCATGCACCAGCGTGCCCACGGGTTTCGGGCGCAGGATGATCTGGTCGCCCGGCGCGATCTTCTGCAACCGGGATGTGAGCGGACCATCCGGCACCTTGATCGAATAGAACTCCAGCTCGTCGTCCCAGGACGGCGACGCGATGGAATAGGCCCGCAGCAGCGGCTTTCCGTCGTCCTTCAGAAGCCCGATCATGACGAAT
The DNA here is from genome assembly GCA_036770665.1 of Meridianimarinicoccus sp. Taxonomy (GTDB): domain Bacteria; phylum Pseudomonadota; class Alphaproteobacteria; order Rhodobacterales; family Rhodobacteraceae; genus Meridianimarinicoccus. Next base: position 14,539 of record DAIPIS010000032.1, on the reverse strand, counting down.
TCGCCCGACCGGAACCGCAGGCTGCGCGGGCGTTCCACCCGGAAGGAAAAGAGCGTGTCGGTCCAGTGGGTCACGGCGGTCACGGTCTGCGCATCGGGCAGGACGCGGGCGTCGGCGGGCTGCATGTTCATGGGGAAATCCTTCAGGGGGTCTGGGCGGCCGGGGCCGGGGAAAACAGCGTCGTCAGCTTGTCGGGCAGCCCGTCGCAAGCATCGGCCTCGGGCAAGGGATCCTGTGCCGCGACGATGACGGGCCACAGCGCGGCATATCGGGCGTTGAACGCGACCCATCGGTCCATGTCCGGGTCGGTATCGGGGCGGATCGCATCGGCGGGGCATTCGGGTTCGCACACGCCACAGTCGATGCACTCCGCGGGGTCGATCACCAGCATGTTCTCGCCCTCGTAGAAGCAGTCTACCGGGCAGACCTCCACGCAGTCGGTGTACTTGCAGCCAATGCAGTTGTCGGTGACGACATAGGTCATGCGCCCGTCCTTATCCTTCTGTCGGGGCAGGTTGCGGCGGTGCGGCACGGGTTGTCCGTCAACAAATTGCTATTGCGCCCCGCTGCGGCGCGGCACCCTTTCGGGACAAGACGTCAGCGCAAGGAGGCCACCCGTGATCAAAGCCATCTCCGCCACGCCGGATTGCCGCGCGCTGATCATCGACTGGGAAAGCGGCGAGACGTCCGAACTCACCGCGATCATCTTGCGCCGCGAAGCCCGCGATGCGGTCTCCATCCGCCAGCGCGTCGATTTCGGCAGCGTGCGGGTGGACGACGACATCGCCATCACGGCGCTGTCGTCGGTCGGCGCGGCCGGGGTGAACATCCATTTCTCCGACGGTCACGACCGGGCGATCTACCCGTTCGCCTACCTGCGCGAGCTTTCCGATCGCCGCGACAAGTAATTGACAGAACCCGTGCCGCGCCGCGGCGCAGGCTGGCCCGAACAGCAAGGAACCGGAGCCCATGATGGACGAGATACGCGACGGAATTGAACAGATCGATTGCGACATCCTGATTATCGGCGGGGGCACCGCCGGGCCGATGGCCGCGCTCAAGGCCAAGAAGCAGAACCCGAAGGCCAACATCATCCTTCTGGACAAGGCCAACGTGAAACGTTCGGGCGCGATCTGCATGGGGATGGACGGGCTGAACAATTCCGTCATTCCGGGCTATGCGACGCCGGAACAGTACACCAAGGAAATCACCGTCGCCAACGACGGCATCTGCGACCAGGCCGCGGTTTATCGCTATGCGCAGGAATGCTACGGGATCATCCAGGAACTGGACAGCTTCGGCATCCGGTTCCAGAAGGACCAGAACGGCGAATACGACGTCAAGAAGGTGCACCACATCGGCACCTATGTCCTGCCCATGCCCAACGGCGACACGGTGAAGAAGGCGCTCTATCGCCAGCTCCGCAAGGCGCGCATCAACATCATCAACCGCTACATGGCGACCCGGCTCTTGACCGGCGAAGGCCGCATCGCGGGGGCCATCTGCGTGAACACCCGCAGCGCCGAGTTTCTGGTGGTGCGCGCCAAGGCGGTGATCATGGGTCTGGGTGCTGCCGGGCGGCTGGGGCTGCCGACGTCGGGCTACCTTTACGGCACTTATGAGAACGCGTCCAACAGCGGTGAAGGCTACGCCATGGCCTATCATGCAGGTGCGGGGCTGGCGAACCTGGAATGCTACCAGATCAACCCGCTGATCAAGGATTACAACGGGCCCGCCTGCGCCTATGTCGCGGGGCCCATGGGCGGCTATACCGCGAACGCGCAGGGGGAACGCTTCATCGAATGCGATTACTGGTCGGGCCAGATGATGCAGGAATTCTTCGACGAACTGCAGGGCGGGAAGGGGCCTGTCTACCTCAAGCTGAACCATCTCGCCGAAGAAACCGTGGCCGAGATCGAACGCGTGCTGCACATCGTGGAACGCCCGACGCGTGGCCATTTCCACAAGGGCCGCGGCACCGATTACCGCAAGCAGATGATCGAGATGCACATCTCGGAAATCGGCTTCTGTTCCGGGCATTCCGCCAGCGGCGTTTTCGTGGACGAACACGCGCGCACGACCATCCCCGGCCTTTATGCCGCGGGCGACATGGCGAACGTACCCCACAACTACATGCTCGGGGCTTTCACCCACGGGGCCTTCGCGGGTGAGGATGCCGCCGACTACATCACCGACAGGGATTTCGCCGCCTTCGACCAGGCCGATGTGGACGCCGAACGAACCCGCGTTCTGGCCCCCACGAAACGCGCGGACGGCATCCCGCCCAACCAGATCGAATACAAGACCCGCCGTCTGGTGAACGACTACCTGCAACCGCCCAAGGTCACCGCCAAGATGCATCTCGCCCAGCAGCGCTTTGCCGAGGTCCGCGAGGACATGGAAAACGCGATGTACGTCCGCGATGCCCATGAACTGATGCGCGCGCTGGAGGCGTCGTCGATCCTCGACTGTGCCGACATGGCGGCGGCGGCCTCACTCTATCGCACAGAAAGCCGCTGGGGACTGTATCACAACCGGGTGGAATACGACCGGGACGACGAAAACTGGTTCTGCCACACGATCCTGACCAAGGGCGCGGACGGGATGCCCGCCAGCCGCAAGCAGGACGTGAAACCCTATGTCGTCGACATCGCCGAAGACGAAAAGGACGCCTACGCCCGCCAGCGCGTCAAGCCGTCCGTCGCCGCCGAATAAGGAAAGCCCGGATGCCCCTTGCCCACACCGCAACCACCGTTCCCGTGGTCGTCAACGACGACCTGTGCATCGCCGACAAGGGCTGCACGGTCTGCGTCGATGTCTGCCCGCTTGACGTCCTGCGCATCGCCGAAACCGCCCAAGGCCGCAAGACCGCGTACATGAAATACGACGAATGCTGGTACTGCATGCCCTGCGAAGCGGACTGCCCCACGGGCGCCGTGACGGTCAACCTGCCCTATCTGCTGAAATGAGGCCGCAATGACCGTGCTATTCGAAGATTTCACCGACATCGACGACCTGGCCGCGGGGCTGGACGATCCCACCCCCGGTGGGCGCATCATGGCCGTGATCGACCTTGCGGACAGCGCCGATCCCGCCGCGATCCCGCATCTGGCGCGCGCGATCCGCGACCCGGACGCAGGCGTGCGCAAGCAGGCCGCACAGGCGTTGACCGATTTCGACGGCCCGGACACGGCGGCGGCATTGGTCGTGGCGCTGGGCGACGACGTGCACGAGGTACGCGACGCCGCCGCGGTCAGCCTGACCGAACTGAAGGATCCGGCAGCGGGCGATGCGCTGTTGCCGCATCTGGGGTCGGCGGACGACTTCACGCTGGTCGCCTGCCTTGCCGGGATCAAGGAACTGCGCCGCCCCGAAGCGATGGAACCCGCCATCGCGGCGCTGGATCACCCGACCGCCGCCGTGCGGATGCAGGCGGTGGGCGTCATCGGCTGGTTGCAGGACCCGGCGTCGCTGCCAGCGTTGCACAAGGCCGCCAGCGATGCGGATGTGCAGGTGCGCCGGGTCGCGCTGACCGCACTTGGCTTCAGCCGCACCGATGCCGCGGAAGCCGCACTCATCGCCGCGTTGTCCGATCCCCACTGGCAGCCGCGCGAAGCCGCCGCTGAAACGCTGGCGAAATCTGGCGGGCCGGGTTGCGTGGTGCACCTGCGCCGCGCGCTCGATGACGACTACTGGCAGGTACGGCTCAAGGCGGTCCGGTCGTTGGGCAAGCTGGGCGCGCATGCGGCGGCGATGCAGATCGGGTCGCTCATGTCGCTCGACATTCCGAACCTGCGCAAGGAATGCGCCGCCGTGCTGGGCGAGCTGGCGGTGCCCGAAACCCGACCGTTCCTTGCGCCTTTCGAGGACGACACCGACCCCGACGTGCGCAAGAACGTGCGCTGGGCGCTGGGACGGATCGACGCCGTCGCCGCCTGAACGGATTAAAAAACAGGCTCTTCATCGGCTCCTGGAACCCGTGTGTTCCGGGGGCCTATCCGCGTCTTAAAAGCTGACCAAGACTATGTTTTAAAACAATAAAATTCAGGAACGATTCGCCGTGAACCGGTGCTGGTGCGCATGGCTTCTGCAGGAAATTGTCGCAACGTCAGTCAAAAACAGCGCAAAATATACGCGGTGTGTGTTTCTGCCGTGCGTCGGGACGAATCGGGGTCCGGCGGCCTTTGTGGGGCGTGGTGTGGGGCCGATACTCGAGATCACAGATTGACGAAGATCCCCGAGACATACCGGAGCCAGCCATGACCAGCCAGACAATCAGGACCACGCTACTTGCAGCCTCGCTGCTGTCGAGCGGCGGCATCGCCCTTGCGGAAACCATCGCCATCAGCATCGGCCATCAAAGCACGGTGACCAACACGGTGCCCGGCGGCATCATCATCGAAAAGCTGGAGTTGCTGCAGAAGCATCTCCCGACCACGGGCCGCTACGAAGGCGTCACCTATGACATCACCTACGGCGATTACACCTCGGGCCCGCCGATCACCAACCAGATGCTCGCGGGCAAGATGCAGTTCGGCGTGATGGGAGATTATCCGCTGATCGTGAACGGCGCGACGTTCCAGGCGGGCGGGCAGGATGAATCCCTGCTGATCCAGATCACCGGCTACAACCTCAAGGGCACCGGCAACGGGGTCGTGGTGCCGGTCGCCAGCGACGTCAACACGATCGAAGACCTGCGCGGCAAGTCGGTGTCGGCTCCCTTCGGCAGTGCCGCATGGGGCATGTTCCTGAGCGTGATGAGCCGCGAAGGGCTGACCGACGACATCACCTATGTGAACCAGAGCCCGCCGGTAGGCGTGAACAACATCGCCATGGGCCGCATCGACGCCCACGTCGATTTCACGCCCTGGTCCGAGGTGATGGAATTCCGCGGCACGGGCCGCAAGATCTATGACGGCAGCGAATCCAACATCCCGACCTTCCACGGCACGGTCGTCGCCAAATCCTTTGCCGATGAATACCCCGAAATCGTGGACGCCTATGTCAAGGCGACGCTTGAGGCACAGGACTGGCTGAACGCCGATCCCCTGAACGCCGCGATCAAGGTGTCCGAATGGACCGGCATCGAGAAAGAGGTCCTGTATCTCTACTTCAGTGATGGCGGGATTTCGACCTTCGAGTCCTCGATCAAGCCGCAGTGGGTCGAAAGCCTGAAGGAAAGCCACGCGCTCCTGGCCCGCGAACGGGAGGTGCCGCCGCTCGATTTCGACGCATGGGTCGTGGACAGCTATGTGCGCGCCGCGGTGACCGCGCGGGGCGGGGATTACGACGCCATGGTTGCCAGCGTCGTGGACACGGCCATCGACAACGTGGGCAAGCCCATGGAAATCTGGCATCCGCGCGACGGGATCTCGACCTATGCCACGCTGCCGGAGTTTTTCGCAGCGCTGGCAGCCATCCGCGACACCGGGTTCCAGCCCGCGGCGACCTATGTCTATGACGCGTCCTCGGGGCTGAAGCTGTTCGGGAACCGGGCCTTCTATGTCGCCGGCGCGGATGGCAGCTATGCGGCGTTCCTCAAGCGCGACGATGCCGCCGCCCATGCCGCCGCCACCGGTGGAACGGCGATCGACTTCGCCAGCATCGTCGACAGCATTTCCGGCTGACCGGTTCGGCGCGCCGATCCCGTGGGATCAGGCGCGCCGCACACACCTTACGCAAGGAACTGCCGCCATGTTGACCGAACGCAAGCCACCCGTCGACACCGCGACGCCCGTCCCACGGGTCATCGTCCCCGATGCCGACACGGCCATGCGGCCGGCCGCCGGGACCGACCACGACGCCGACACGCACCACCCGGCCGCCGATCCCGCCCCGCTGCGCACGGCGCCCGCCCGCGACTGGCGCGGTCCCGTGCGCAGCGGGCTTCTGGCTGTCCTGTCGCTCGTGATCGGCATCACGCTCTGGCATGTGGCAAGCGTCAACAAGCTGTCCTACGGCATCAACTTCACCTATGTCCCGCCGCCCGCCGATGTGCTGGAGGCCACGCTGGCGAACCTCGCCGATCCGGTCTTTTTCGTGCATATCGGCGTCAGTATGAAACGGGTGTTCATCAGTTTCGCGCTGGCCGCCGTTCTGGGCGTGCTGACGGGTGTCCTGATGGGGCGCAGCCGCGTCGCATGGGCCATGATCGCGCCCTATATCGAGGTCATGCGCCCGATCCCCGCGGTGGCCTGGATCCCGCTCGCCATCCTCATGTGGCCGACCGAGGAGTCCTCGATCGTGTTCATCACCTTTCTGGGCGCGTTCTTTCCCATCGTGCTGAATACGGTGCACGGCGTGCGCCAGACGCCCGAGGTGCTGGTGCGCGCCGTCCAGTCGCTGGGGGCCAACCGGGTGGCGGTGTTCCGCCATGTGGTGTTGCCCGCCGCCTTGCCGTCGATCAGCGCGGGCCTTGCCATCGGGATGGGGGTCGCGTGGTTTTCGCTGCTGGCGGGGGAGATCATTTCGGGCCAGTATGGCATCGGATATTTCACCTGGGATGCCTATTCCATGGTGCGCACGCCCGACATCGTGCTTGGCATGCTGACCATCGGCATGCTGGGGACCCTGTCCACCGCCGCGGTGCGGCTGGCGATGGCGCCGTTCCTCGTGTGGCAGACCCGTGCCCGCTGACCCCTTGACCCGTCCCCATGTGCGACGGGTGCCCGACATTCGGCCAGAAAGGACGACCCAGATGCTGGACATGCCCGAAGAAGCCCGGCCCGGAACCGCGAAAAGCTCGACCGGCAAGGGTGCCATCGACATCGATGGCGTGTCGATCGTCTTCGGCCATGGCGCCGCCGCCCATGTCGCGGTGGAAACCACATCGCTGCAGGTGGCACCGGGCGAATTCGTCTGCATCCTTGGCCCGTCAGGCTGCGGCAAGTCCACGCTCCTGAACGCGGTCGCCGGCTATGTGCGGCCTCACACGGGCGAGGTGCGGGTGGACGGCGTGCCGGTGCGCAAGCCCGGTCCCGACCGGGGCATGGTGTTCCAGCAGTATTCCCTGCTGCCGTGGAAGACCGTGCGCGACAACGTCGCCTTCGGCCCGCTGATGGCCGGAGCGAGCGCGACCGAAGCCGGGGCCGTCGCCAACACCTTCCTGAACATGGTCGGGCTGAAGAAATTCGGAAACCGCTATCCGACGGAACTGTCGGGCGGCATGCAGCAGCGCGTCGGCATCGCGCGCGCGCTGGCGAATTACCCGTCGGTCCTGTTGATGGACGAACCCTTCGGGGCGCTCGACGCCCAGACCCGGCTGGTGATGCAGGAAAACCTGCTGGAGATCTGGCGCAAGTTCGGCATCACCGTGATCTTCGTGACCCACGACGTGGACGAGGCGGTGTTCCTCGCCGACCGTGTCCTGATCATGAGCGCGTCGCCCGGCCGCGTGATCGAGGATATCCGCCCCGCGCTGCCGCGCCCGCGCAGCACCGACATGGCCGCCCTGCCGCCCTACATCGCGGCACGCCAGCATTGCCTTGACGTGATCCGCGCCGAAAGCCGCCGGGCTTTCGCCGAGCAGAACCTGTGACCCGGCCCGCTGCCGCCGATGGACCGGTGAAATCCACCGGACAGCCCGGCGCGCGGCGCAAGGCCCACCCCACCGAAGACACCCCCGGCGCGCTGTTCCTGTCCGAATACCTGCTGGAAATCAACGCGGGCGCAGGGTTTCTTGCGTCGCTGACCCCGGCTGACCGGGATCGGGTGCGCCGCATGGGCACGCTCACCACCCTGCCCAAGGATGGCGGGCTGTTCTTTCAGGGCGACCCCCATACCGGTGTCTGGGTCGTCGAACAGGGCCGGGTGCGGACGTTCTACACCGCACCCTCGGGGCGCGAGATCACGCTGGCCTACTGGAGTTGTGGTCATTTCGTCGGCGGACCGGAGGTGTTCGGGCGCGGCCGCCATGTCTGGTCCGCCGACGCGCTGGACGATTGCGAATTGCTGTTCCTGTCCGGCCCAAACCTTCGCCAGCTGGTTGAAACGATCCCCGATGTGGCCATCGCCGTGATCGACGGGCTGGTGGCCAAGGGAAAATGCTACTCCGCCCTGATCCAGATGCTGGGCACACGGTCGATTTCGGACCGGCTGCGCCAGTTGCTGGTGATCCTCGCCGACACCTATGGGCGGCAGGATGGCGACGCCATCGTGATCGACCGGTCGATCACCTATGAACAGGTGGCCTCCATCGTGGGCGCGACCCGGCAGTGGGTGACGCAATCGCTGGACAAACTGCAAAAGGAAGGGGTGCTCGTGATCTCGCGCCGCGAAATCCGCATCCATCGGCTGCAGGGCCTTTCGGACTGACGGCGCGCGCGCCGGGGATATCGGGCCCACCGGAGCGACCTGTGATGCGCCGCGCGCAGCCCCGTCACGCCGCCGCGCCGTCGCCGATCCGGATGACCTGCCCGAAGGCCGGTGGCGCCACAGCCCTCGGCACCGCCCAAAGCACCCGGAACGCCGGCGTGGGCGGCAGCGGGGCGTCCAGATCGGTCAGGATCACCGCGATGGACGGTGCAAGTCGGCGGGCCTTGCCGAACAGGTCGCGGTAGTCGGTGCCGCCACCGCTGCGCAGCGGCTGGTCCATCAGACCGTCCCAACGGTCGGGGTCCAGTCGCGTTTCCGAGAACACCGTTTCGTCGAAGGCGAGCAGGTGCGCCTCTGCCCCCGTGCGGCGCGCGATGGACCGGGCTTCGGCCCGGAACAGCCGCAGGGTCTGCGGGTCGATCGACGATGACGTGTCGAGCCCGATCACGATCCGTGGGCGGTGATCCAGTCGCTGCCACCCCGGTTCGAACACCGGCACCGGCCCGCCGTGGCGCGCGGCCATGGCGCTGCGGGCGGTCCAGGCGCCGGACGGTCGGTGCCAGCTCGGTCGTGGGCGCTCGGTCAGCGCGCGCGCCAGCAGCCCGCGCAGATGCACCTCCCAGGGAACGCTGTCCGGCGCGAGATCGGCGAGGATCGCGCCCAGCCGCCCGATCCCGCTGCCGGCCTTGCGCCCGGCCTCGAAAGCGCGGAGCACGCGGTTGCGCCAGTCGGCGGCGGTCTGGCCCGCGCCGCTGTCGTCCGCCGTGCCGCTGTCCAGATCGACGGCAAAGCCCCGCGCCCGGCCCCAGTTGCGCAGGCGCTCCGCGCGCTTCGGATCGGCGTGCAGTGCCATGGCCAGCCGGTCGGCATCCCATTGTCCCAGCGCGTCCACCGGGCTTGTGGCCGTCAATCCGGCTTCGGTCAGCAGGTCGGTCAGCGTTACGGCGGGACGCGGGATCGCATGCCCCGCGAGGATCAGGGTTTCGTTGATGATCCCGTCCGCGGCCAGTCCGAACAGCGCCGCGTCGAACCGGTCGCCCAGCCGTTCCGCCAGCCTTGCCTGCCGGTCCGAATGGCGCAGCGCCACATGCAGGACGTGATGCGCCACAAGCCCCACCTGTTCGGGCAGGCCCAGCCGGTCGAAGGCCGGGCCGAAGGCGATGGTGTCGCCCGTGGTGCGTGTCGGGCCTTCGCCGTCGCGGAGATGGCACCAGAGCGCGAGCACGGCCAGCGCCGGATCGACATCGCCCAGATGCGCCACCGCACGGGCGGCGCGGGCAGACCGCGCGGTCACGGCAACCCGGCGGCGCGCCGCGCGCGCGCATAATCTTCATAGGCGTCGGAGTCCGCGAAGGCATCCTGCCAGCCCTTTTCCAGCGCGCGACCGATCAGCAGTTCGAACCCGAAGCTTGCCAGTTCGCCCAGGGGCAGCCCGGCATGACCATCGCCAAGGTTCCGCAGATCGGCCATGATCTCGATCGCCGCGGGCAGGGTCGCGCGCGTCGCCGCGCCCACAAGGCCATAGACCAGCGCCGTCAGCCCGTGCAGCGTCCGCGGATAGAGTGCTGCCCGGTCGGCGCGTGTCGCGACCAGCATCGCGTCGATCTGCACCGTCGCCGCGATCTCGTCGGCGAGCAGCGCGAATTCGGCAGCCGCGGCTTCGCCCACCGTGCCCGCGACCATCACCTGCCGCAGGCCGCGGTCGGGCACCGCGTGCAGGATCGCGCTGACGCGGGTCCAGCTTCGCGGGGTGCAGGCGATCACCTGGCCCCGGCGCAGCGCGTCTTCGCTGGTGTCGAGCAAATCCGGGCGCGTGCGGATGAAGGCCGCCACGGTCGGGTGGATGCCGGCGGGCACGGCATAAGTCTTCAGCCAGTCGTCGGCGCTGGCCTGCACGATCATGTGGATCAGCCGGTCGCTCAATGCGCTGCCCATGTCATAGGCAATGGCGCCGTCCTCCACCCGGTTGCCCGCGGCGACGATCATGACGCTGTCGGGCAGGCGGTGGCGCCCGACGCGGCGTTCCTGCAGCAGGCCGTAAACCGTGGGCTGCAGGGTCGGTGACGCGGCGGTCAACTCGTCCAGGAACAGGATCGCGGGTGCGTCGGTATCCGGCAAATCCTCGGGACGGTACCAGACGGTCCTCGCGGTTTCGAAATCGTAATACGGCAGCCCGCGCAGGTCCTGCGGTTCGATCGTGGTCAGGCGCAGGTCGAAGAACGCGGCCCCGATCCGCTGGGCAAGGGTCTGAACCACCTCGGTCTTGCCCACGCCGGGGCGACCATGCAGCATCCAAGACGCGGTCAGCCGACCGGCCTGCTGCGCGGCCCAGCCGGTTTCAAGCACGCGCAGCGCCTCGCCCGCGGAAACGGTTGTGGCGTTCACGCTCATGATGCCGCCGCGCGCTGGTCTAGGAATGCGGCAAGCCGCGCATGGGCCGACACGGCGCGGGCGTCTTGCGTGATGTCGCGCAGATAGATGCGGTCCCGGTGGTTGACCGCCAGCAGGTCGCGTTCCGAAAATGCCGCGTCGAACAGCCCGTCCGCGAGGATCGTGCGGTCGCCGTCGTCCAGCGTCAGGACATGCGGTCCGGGTCGGTCGGACTGCACGGACACCAGTGTCAACGGCGCGATCCGGGCAAGGTCGGACTGTTCCACCACCAGCCGTAACGCGCCCTCGGTCATCCCGTGGCGGGCTGCGATCCGGCGCAGGCAGGCGCGGCCGCGAAACGTGAGGGTGTCGCGCCGCCGGTCGGCCTCGGTCGCATCGACGGCACGCTCCCGTTCGGATTGCGACAGGCGCAGCACCTTCATCTCGACCACGGCCACAAGGATCAGCATCAGCGCCGGGGCCTGCATCACCGGCGTCGCCAGATCACGCATCGCCAGCGGCGCCACGATGAAGGGCAACAGCGTGACCACATACCGAAGCGGCTGGAGTTCGGCCAGATAGCGCAGCCAGATACCGCTGCCTTGCGCGCGCGGCACCAGCAGCACCCGGCCGAGGAATTTCTTCGGCAGGCTGCGGGTTTCAAGGATGCCTGGATTGGCAAGGGTGTCGCGCGTCACGATCAGCATGGGCTCTCCGTCAGTGTCAGAAAGGTAGCGTCGCCGTGGGGCGGGGCAAAGGGGAACGACCGGAGCATGTCGGGGTCCGCGCGGGGTCCGGGGTGGCCCTGCGCCGGGCCCGATCGCCGGATTGTCACGCCGCTGTCATCCGGATTGTCACGCCGCTGTCATATGGGCTTGTTACGCGAAAAAGGCTTTTGGACTGACAGGAGACCCAAGACATGAAGACGATCCCGTACGCCGCCGTCACCGCAGCCGCGTTCGCCGCGCTGATCACTGGCACCGCCAGCGCCCAGTCGGTCAGCGAAGCGTGCCCGTCCCCCCTGCGCATGGCCGATACCGGCATCGAAGGCATGGGCGACCTGACCGAAGCCTTCGGGCCCTTCGCCGAAACCTTCGAGGACCTGACCGGCGTCGAGCTCGCGCTCTATTCCCTGTCGAACCGGACCGCCGCGGGCACCGCGCTGCAGTTCGACGAGGTCGAATTCGTCTTCGCCGGGCCGTCGGAGTTCGTCCTGTTCCAGCAACTGGCCGAGATGGACATCCTGTTCTCGATCGTGCGCCCGCATTACGGGTCGAGCTTCGTGGTCAAGGCCGACAGCGACATCCAGACGCTGGCCGACCTGAAGGGCAAGCGCGTCGCGCTGAAGGACGCGGGCTCGACCTCGGGCCACATCTTCCCGATGATGCTGATGGCCGAAGCCGGGCTGGACCCGGAACGCGATGCCGAGATCATCATGGCGGGCGACGCGCGCATCCAGGTGCTGATCAACGGCGACGTGGACGCCATGGGCGGCGGCAACAAGGACTGGGACGCGGTGCGCGAACAGGATCCGGGCACCGAATACCGGCTGCTGGCGCAGACCGAAACGCTGCCGGGCGATCCGGTGGTGATGCGCGCGACGCTGCCGCAGGACTGCCGCGATGCCCTGCGCGCCACGCTGTCGGAAAATGCCGAGGTGCTGTGGGAAAGCCTGACCTCCACCGAACGCAACGCGGACAAGTTCATCGAACGCGACGCCTACATGTCGTTCGAAACCGACCCTGCGATCTATGACGTCGTGCGCAAGGCCTACGAGGTCGCAGGCATCCCGCTGGACGATTGATCCGACCCCATCACCGGCGAAAGGCGGCCATCCGAAAGGATCGGTCGCCTTTTGCCATACACAGCGGACAGGTCCGGAAAGGAGCCTCGGATGACATCGGCCATCACGGTTGACGATGTGCGCGTCAGCTACGGGAAGCTGCAGGTCCTGCGCGGCGTGTCCTTCGACATCGCGGCCGGACAGGGTGTGGTGTTGCTGGGGGCGAACGGCTGCGGCAAGTCCACCCTGATGCGCAGCCTGAACGGTCTGGAACGGCTGGAGTCGGGCACCATCCGCATCCATGGCGAAACGCTGCCGACGACTCCGGGCCGCCGGTTGCGCCACATCCGGCGCGGCATGGGTTACGTGTTCCAGCAGTTCAACCTCGTGCCGCAACTGAACGCGTTCCAGAACGTGCTTCTGGGCGCGATGGGGCGGCACCGGCTTGGCCTGCTGTCCTGTCTGACCCTCACGGCATCCGATGCCGAACGGGCGCGGGCGCTGGCCTGCCTTGACCGCGTCGGAATGGGCGACCGGGCCTTGCACCGCCCATCCGAACTTTCGGGCGGCCAGCAGCAGCGCGTCGCCATCGCGCGGATGCTGATGCAGGACCCGAAGGTCGTGATCGCCGACGAACCCATCGCCAGCCTCGACCCCAAGGCAGGGCGCGAGGTGCTGGACCTGCTGTGGCAGATCGTGCGCGAGGAAGGCCTGAGCATGCTGTGCACCCTTCACCAGCTTGACCTGGCCACGGAATACGCCGACCGGATCATCGGGATGAAGGCCGGTCGGGTCCAGATCGACGCCATGATCGCCGACATCGAAACCGACCAGTTGAACGCGCTCTACACCGGCATGACGCGGGTGGACGCCACCGGAACCGAGGCCGCATGACCGATACCTCCAACCTGCCGCCCCGTTTCCGCGCGCCGTCGGCCCTGACATGGGTGGTCGTCGTCGGCTTCGCCGCGTTCTTCATCCAGGGCGTGGTCGCATCGGAGCTGTCCATCGACCGGCTGGTGCGCGGGGCGAGCAACCTCGTGCGGTTCGTCGGGCAGGCGGTGCCGCCCGATTTCTCGCGCATGCCCAACATCGCCGACGCGATGCTGGAAACCATGAACATCGCAGTCGTGGGCGTGACCTTCGGGTGTCTGTTCTCGGTGCCGCTGGCGCTTCTGGCGGCGCGCAACACGGCCCCGAACGCAGTGGTCCGCACGCTGGCGCGCTTCGTGATCTCGGTCGCGCGGACCATCCCGGATCTGATCTGGGCGCTGATCTTCGTGGTGACGGTCGGCCTCGGCCCGCTCGCGGGGATTCTGGCGATCATCATGGACACGATCGGTTTCGCCGCACGCTTCTATTCCGAACGGTTCGAAGAGGTGCAGAAAGGCCCGTCCGAGGCGCTGACGGCCACCGGGGCGGGGCGGCTGTCGGTGATCTTCGGGGCGATCCTGCCCGAAAGCTTCGCGTCCATGACCGCGACGTCGCTCTTCAGCGTGGAAAAGGCGATCCGGTCGGCGGTCACGCTGGGTCTGGTGGGCGCGGGCGGCATCGGGGTGGAACTGTCCACCGCCATGCGCCTGTTCCGTTACGATCAGGCGGCGGCGATCATTCTCGTGATCCTCGTGGTCGTGGTCGCGTTCGAGCAGTTGTCGTCAAGTATTCGCAAGCGGATCATCTGACGGGCTTCGGCGTGGCGGGGCGCACCTGCCGCGCGGGTCACGGGCGGCCCGTGGCCCATGGCCCATGATCGCAAGCAACCGGTCACGGCCCGCCGGGTCGCGGACCGGTTTGCCAACCCGCGCAGACCTGCACAGGCTTTTCGCGCCGGGTGCGCGCGGGTCATGGGTTGCCCTGTGCACCTGTGGCGGCGCTGCGCCCCATGTCTCCGCCGCGGCCGCGACCGGATACCCCGACACGCCACGCCGGAAGGATGCACCGGGCGGGCGGGTCCTTCAGCCGAACCAGCGGTTGATGTACACCAGATCCGGCCAGATGGTCAGCAACGCCAGCACAACGATCATCATCCCCGCGAAGGGCAGCGCGCCGATGAACACGTCGCCGAGCGAGATG
>DAIPIS010000031.1:0-17890 GCA_036770665.1 Meridianimarinicoccus sp. | reverse complement strand
TTTGGCGAACCGGCGCGCCCCGGTGCCGCCCCAGTGCCGCGCCGGTGCCGCGCCGCAAGCCCGCATGCCACCACGGGCGCGTCGCCCGGCGGAGCCACGCCCGCCGCGATGGTCACACGCGCCACGCCCGCGGTGCCGCGGCACCCGACCTCTCGCGGCGGTCCACACCGCGCCCCGGCGGTCCGGCACGTTGCAATTCTCCCTCCCAGCGGGCAAGACCACGCGGACACCAACCGGAGCCCCCGCGCATGTTCTACACCCCCGAGGCGGGCCACGGCCTGCCGCACAACCCGTTCTCGGCCATCGTCAGCCCCCGCCCCATCGGCTGGATCGCGACGCGCGGCGCGGACGGGTCCGACAACCTTGCCCCCTATTCCTTCTTCAACGCGGTCGCCTATGTCCCGCCGCAGGTGATGTTCGCCACCACCTCGGCCAAGCCGGACCGGGGCGACACCAAGGACAGCCTCGGCAACATCCGCGATACCGGCGTGTTCTGCGTCAACATCGTCGAACACGCGGCGCGCGACGCCATGAACGCCACCGCCGCCGCCTACGGCCGCCACGTGGACGAATTCGCCGCCGCCGGCATCGCCAAGGCCGCCTGCACGACCATCGACTGCGCCCGCGTGGCGGGTGCGCCTGCGTCGCTCGAATGCCGCCTGACCCATGTGCTGAAACTGGCCGGTGCCGCCAATTTCGCGGTCTTCGGCGAAGTCACCGGCATCCACCTGCGCGACGACTGCATCCGCGACGGCATCTTCGACGTCACCGCCTACCGCCCGCTCGCGCGGCTCGGCTATGCCGACTACGCCACGGTGACCGAGGTCTTTTCCATGCCCCGCCCCGGCTGACCCTTGCGGGCGCGCCCGCGACCCGGCAAACCTGTCGCGGCACAACACGCGACACAACACGGGGAAACGCAGGCATGGACCAGACCTTCATCGGCGTGATCGGCGGATCGGGCGTCTACGACATCGACGGGCTGGACGGTGCCGAATGGGTCAGCGTCGCGAGCCCCTTCGGCACCCCGTCCGACCACATCCTGACCGGTCGGCTGGCGGGCGTGCCCATGGCCTTCCTGCCCCGGCACGGGCGCGGCCACATCCACAGCCCGACGACCGTGCCCTACCGCGCCAACATCGACGCGCTGAAACGGCTGGGCGTGACCGACGTGATTTCCGTTTCCGCCTGCGGATCGTTCCGCGAAGACATGGCCCCGGGCCATTTCGTCATCGTGGACCAGTTCGTCGACCGCACCGTCGCGCGGGAAAAATCCTTCTTCGGCACCGGCTGCGTCGCCCATGTGTCCGTGGCGCATCCGACCTGCCCCCGGCTGGGTGCTGCCTGCGCCACCGCCGCGCGCGACGCGGGCGTCACCGTCCACATGGGCGGCACGTATCTGGCGATGGAAGGCCCGCAGTTCAGCACCATGGCCGAATCCCGGCTCTACCGCGATGTCTGGGGCTGCGACGTGATCGGCATGACCAACATGCCCGAAGCGAAACTCGCCCGCGAAGCCGAGCTGTGCTACGCCTCCGTCGCCATGATCACCGATTACGACAGCTGGCACCCCGATCACGGCGCGGTGGACATCACCGCCATCATCGCGACGCTGACCGCCAATGCCGGGAACGCCCGCGCGCTGGTCGCCCGCCTGCCCGCCCTGCTGGGCCCCGACCGCGCGCCCTGCCCGCACGGCTGCGACCGCGCGCTCGACCACGCGATCCTGACCGCACCCGACAAGCGCGACCCCGACCTTGTCGAGCGGCTGTCCGCCGTCGCGGGCCGCGTGCTGGGGGCCTGAGCGATGACCGACCGCACCGTCCGCGACTACATCCGCACCATCCCCGATTTCCCGCATGCGGGGATCCTCTTTCGCGACGTCACGACCCTGTTCGCCGATCCGCGCGGGTTCCGCATGGCGGTGGACCAGTTGCTCGCCCCCTATGCCGGGCAACGCATCGACACCGTGGTGGGGCTGGAGGCGCGGGGCTTCATCCTCGGCGGCGCGGTCGCGCACCAGTTGTCCGCGGGCTTCGTGCCCGTGCGGAAAAAGGGCAAGCTGCCCGCCGCGACCCTGTCGCAGGACTACACCCTCGAATACGGGCAGGCGACCGTGGAAATCCATGACGACGCCATCGCCCCCGGCGCATCCGTGCTGATCGTGGATGACCTGCTGGCCACGGGCGGCACCGCCGAAGCCGGGATCAAGCTGGTGGAACGGCTGGGCGGGCGCATCGTCGGCTGCGCCTTCGTGGTCAACCTGCCGGATCTCGGCGGGCGGGCAAAGCTCGAATCACTGGGCATGCAGGTTCACGCCCTGTGCGATTTCGAAGGGCTGTGATCGGCACGCGGCCGGTCCGCCGCCCCGTGCCGCATTCGGCCGCGCCGATCAGCCCGCTTCTGCTGCGGTGCCGAAGCCGTCGCCCGCGGGGGCATCATCGTCGCGCACCGATTGCATTTCGATGATGCGCAGCGACTTGCGCACCGCCACATCCCACGGCAGCGCGGAACTGGCCGGGCAGGCTTCGAACTGGATCGCCGTCGCCGCGTCGCTCTTTTCCATGCCATAGAGCACGTACAGCCGATCGGGCAGGAAGACCTGCACGCTGTCGAACCGATAGGCGCTGAACGCCTTGTTGTCGTCCGGCACCAGCGACGACCGCACCATGCAGATCTTGTGCCGGGCGTTGGCATGTTCGGCCATCCGGCGTTCGCAATCGGGGGCGATGTCGCGCGGTGCTTCGGGTTGCAGTTCGGTGAACTCCCCTTCGAAGCGCAGCCGCGCGCCTTCGAATTCGGCGGCGTTCATCATGCCCTCGGCCACGCCCGGCGACACCCAGTCGGTCAGGAACGGCAGCGTCGTGCCGATCACGTTGGAAAAGCGCGCGTTGACCTTGACGCGGTCCACGAATTCGTCCTGCAACACCAGCGAACACAGCCGCGTTTCCGACAACCCGTCGGGCGAAATGGCATAGATGTCGCCGCCCGCCACGCCGACCGTCGCCTGCGCGCGCCCCAGATCGAAATGGGACGCCACATCGTCGAGCGTGACGGCCGCGACCTTGCTGAAGCCAAAGGCCCCGGCCACCAGCGTGGCCAGGATCCCCAGCATGATTGCAACTTTCCTGAACATGGCGGGCCCCCGTCAGCGCGGGCAGCAGGCGTTGCCGCAGGACGTATAGCCCTCCGGACAATCGGAAGGCGTGGATTGCGCGGCGGCTGGCAAGCCGGTCAGCGCAAAGGCGGCAAGAAGCAGGATGATCTTCATGGCAGTCCCCTCGGGGTTCCGGAATCGCATGACGCAGGGTCATTGTTAACCGATTCTCAACCTATCCGATAGGTCGGGGATTCCGCCGTCCGGCAGGGCTTCCCGCAGCCCGTCGCGCGGCCCGGACCGTGCGGCGGGTGGGCCGCAAGACCCCTGCAGGACTCCTACGGGACTCCTACAGGACTCCTACAGGATTCCGACAAGCGGTTCGGGGCCTCGGGCGCTCAGGCGCGCAGCACGGCACCGGGGTTCATGATGCCCCTCGGGTCGAGTGCAGCCTTGATCGCGCGCATGGCCGCCAGCTTCGCCGGGTCGCCGTAGCGTTCCAGATCCGCCACCTTGAGCCGCCCGATGCCGTGTTCCGCGCTGACCGATCCGCCCATTGCGTGCACCAGATCATGTATCGCACGCTGCACATCCCCCTGCATGTGGCGGTATGCGTCCCGGCTTTCGCCCTTCGGCGGGAAGACGTTGTAATGCAGGTTGCCGTCGCCCAGATGGCCGAAACAGTTGATCCGGAACGGCCCCAGCCCGGCCACCACGGCGCGGCCCCGGTCGATGAAACCGGGCAACGCGCCGAGCGGCAGGGACACGTCATGGGACGACACCGACCCGATCCGACGGTTGGCCTCGGGAATCTTTTCCCTGACCTGCCAGAATGTTGCGCGCTGTTCCTCACTTGATGACAGCACCCCGTCGCGCACCAGCCCCGCCGCCATGCCGACCGCGAACACCCGTTCCAGCGCCACCGCCGCGTCCCGGTCGCCGTGCAACCCCACGTCGATCAGCACCGACCAGTCGGGCGGCACGCCAAACGGCTGGCGCTGATCCGGCAGGGTTTCGCGCAGGAATTCAAGCCCTTGCCGCGCGATCAGTTCGAACGCCGTGATCCCCTCGCCCAGCTCGCCCCGCGCCAGCGCCAACAGCCGCAGCGCCGCCGCGGGGCTGTCCACCACCAGAAACGCCGCCGCCTCCGACCGCGGACGCGGGAACAGCCGCAGGCTGGCGGCGGTGATGACCCCCAGCGTCCCTTCCGACCCGATCATGAGGTTGCGCAGGTCATATCCCGTATTGTCCTTGCGCAACCGCTTGAGCCCATGCCAGATTTTCCCGTCCGGCAGCACCGCTTCGAGGCCGAGGCACAGGTCCCGCGCATTGCCGTAACGCAGCACGTTGACCCCACCCGCGTTGGTCGCGAGGTTCCCCCCGATCCGGCAGGACCCGTCGGATGCCAGCGCCAGCGGAAACAGCAGGTCGTGCGCCGCAGCCGCCGCCTGCACATCCGCCAGGACCGCACCGGCTTCGGCGATCAGGATGCCCTCGTCCGGATAGACCGCCCGCACCCGCGCCATGCGTTCCAGCGACAGCAGGATCGGGGGCGGCCCGTCCGCCACGATCTGCCCACCGACCAGACCCGTTCCGCCGCCGTAAGGCACCACCGCCTGCCCCGCCGCCCCCGCGATGCGCAGCACGGTCGCGACCTCCTCGGCGCTGGAGGGGGCCACCACGGCCAGCGCACGCCCGTGCAGCTTGCCGCGCGGCTCTTCCAGATAGCCCGCGCCAAGGGGCCGAAACGCCGCCGGGGGCAGCGCCCCGCGCAGGTCGGCCATCACCGGAACATCGGCATCCAGGTCACTCATCGGCGGACAGGTACGCCGGGCGCAGCACCATGACCGTGGGCCGGTCCGGCAGGGTCCGCAGGGACAATTCGATATCCGACCCATCCGTGCGCACGACCGCGAATTCGTCGGCCATGCCCGTCAGGAAGGATTCGAGCGTGCTGCCACCGAACCAGTGCATCGGGATCACGACCGACGACCGCAGCCGTTTCACCACCCGCATCATCGCGGCCACATCCATGGTGAACCCGCCATCCACCGGCACCATCACCACGTCGAGCCGCCCCAGCGCCGCGTATTGCTCCGGTGTCGGCTCGTGGTGCAGGTGCCCCACATGGCCGATGCACAGCCCCGCCGTTTCAAACACGAAGATGGAATTGCCGTTCTCGCCCCCCGCCCCGGTATAGCTTCGGATATCCGTGGGCACGTTGCGCACCACCAGATCGTCGAGTTCAAGGTAATGGTCCGCCGCCCCCGCCTCGAAGTCCCAGCCGGGCAGCACGTGGGGGATGCGCGGGTCGGGATTGGGCGTCCAGTGGGTGGAATGGGCCCGGTTCATCGTGGCCACGGTCGGCACGAAATCGGCCGTGCCGAGGAACCCGGAATAATCGGTCACGGCGCTGAGGCCGCCCGGCGTCTGCAACAGGAACATCGCGTGCCCGATGAACCGCAAGCGGACCGTGTAGTCGGGCAGCGGTTCGGCAAAGGACGCGCGGTGGATCATCCGCACCCCCGGCACGTCCTGCACCAGCGCGATGCAATGGCTTGGTCGTCGGTCCTGCGCCGTGGCAGGCACGGCCAGCACAGCGGTTGCGAGGGCAAGGGCGAGCAGGCGCATGGCGGATCCTCCATTCCGGTCACGCAAAGCTAGCACAGCCCGCGCCCCGGTCAGGTCACAAGTCAGCCAATAGCGGCCCGCCCGCGCCGATCGCTGCGCAAATTGGCATAAAGCACATGATTGCGCCACCGCCCGTCGATCTGCAGATAGCTTTGCGCGACACCCTCGTACTTGAACCCCGAACTTTCCAGCACGGCACGCGACGCCGCGTTTTCCGGCAGGCAGGCCGCTTCGAGCCGCGACAGGTCCATCGTGCGAAAGGCATGGTGCGTCACCGCGCGGATCGCTTCGCGCATGTAGCCCTGCCGGGCGTGGCGTGCCCCGATCCAGTAGCCCAGCGTCGCCGCCATGGCGGGGCCACGCCGGATATTGTCCAGCGTGATCGCCCCCAAAAGATCGCCGCTTTCAGCCTGGAACAGGAACAGCGGCAGCGCGGTGCCGCCGTCGATGCTGCGCCGGGCCCAGAGCACCCGGTTGGAAAAGCCGCGCCGCGACAGGTGGTCCGGCGCCCATGTGGGTTCCCACGGCTGCAGGAACGCGGCGCTGTCGCGGCGCAACGCGCACCACTGGACGAAATCGCCCTGTTCGGGTGGACGCAGGCGCAGACGTTCGGACACGATCTGGACACGTGTCCGGCCAAGACGGATCATGCGGCCAGACGCTCCCGCAACTCGTCCAGCGTGGGGGCACCGCCGACCGGGCCATAAAGCGCCATGGCCACGGGGGCCCGCGCCACAAGATCGGCCCCGTAATCGCGGATGCGCGCGGCGGTCACGCTGTCGATCAGGTCCACGGTTTCCTGCAGCGGCGGGATGCGGTCCCAGATCGCCACCAGCCGCGCCAGCCGTTCGGCCCGGTTCGACGGGCTTTCGAGCCCCATCAGCAGCCCCGCCTTCATCTGCGCCCGCGCGCGGGCCAGTTCCGGTTCGGTCATCGTCTGCGTGGCCTTGCGCAATTCGTCGATGGTGATGCGCGCCAGATCGCCCACCTGCTCGCCCCCGGTGCCCGCATAGATCGTGGTCATGCCGGTGTCGGCATAGGCCGACGCCTGCGCGAAGATCGTGTAACACAGGCCGCGCTTTTCCCGCACCTCCTGGAACAGGCGCGACGACATGCCCCCACCCAGCGCCGTGGCGAACACCTGCGCGGTATAGATGTTCTCGTCCCGATAACTCGGCCCTTCCAGCGCGATGGCCAGATGCGCCTGTTCCAGCGCCTTGTCGGTGCGATGCTCGCCGCAGGCGAAGCGTGCCGGGGCCGCCAGCGCAAAGGGTGCCGGGCGCAGATGCCCGAAGATGCGTTCCGCTTCGGCCACGATCCGGTCGTGATCCACCGCACCCGCCGCCGACAGGATCATCTGGTCGGGCCCGTAGCGTTCGCCGACGAAGCCGAACAGATCCGCGCGCGAGAACGCCTTGACCCGCGCCGTGTCGCCCAGGATCGTGCGCCCGATCGGCTGGTCGGGGAAGGCCACCTCCTGCAGCCAGTCGAACACGATGTCGTCGGGCGTATCGAGCGCCTGGCTGATTTCCTGCAGGATCACGCCGCGCTCCACCTCGATCTCGGCCTCGTCCATCGCGGGATTCAGGATGATGTCGGAAATCACGTCGAGTGCGAGTATCACGTCGTCTTCGAGAACCCGCGCGTAATAGGCCGTCATCTCGCGCGAGGTATAGGCGTTGATGTGGCCGCCCACGTCCTCGATCGCCTCGGCGATCTGCAGGGCGTTGCGCCGCTTGGTGCCCTTGAACGCCATGTGTTCGAGGAAATGCGCGATGCCGTTCTGTTCCAGCCGTTCGTGGCGGCCACCCGCAGTGACCCACAGCCCGATGGCTGCGGATTTCAGACCCGGCATCCGTTCGGTGACGATGCGCAGCCCGTTGGACAGGCGGTGAATCTCGACGCTCATGCTGGTATCCTGTCCTGGATCAGCGCCTCGATGGCGGTCAGGTCGTTGGCGATGCGGGTGACCCGTTCGGGCCGATCGAACAGGTCCGCCATGCGGCGCGGCAGTGCGGGGCGCTGGCCGATGGCCGCTTCGACCGCGTCGGGGAATTTCGCGGGATGCGCCGTGGCGAGCGTGACCATGGGCACCGCCGGATCCGCCGTGTCCGCCGCCACCTTGACGCCCACGGCGGTGTGCGGGCACAGCACCTCGCCGGTGTGGGCAAAGGCACGGGCGATGGTGGCGCGTGTCTCATCCTCGGACGCGCGACCGCTGTCGAACAGCTCGCGCAGGCGTGTCAGCGCGCCCTGGCTGATGGGGAAACTGCCGGTGTCGCCCAGCATCTTCATCTGGTCGGCCACCGCCGTCCCGTCGCGGTCGTAGACATCGAACAGCACGCGTTCGAAGTTGGAACTGACCTGGATGTCCATGGACGGGCTGATCGTCGGCGCCACCCCGGACTTGGTATAGGCCCCGGTTTTCAGCGTGCGGTGCAGGATGTCGTTGCGGTTGGTGGCGATCACCAGCTTGTCGATGGGCAGGCCCATGCGCCGCGCGATGTACCCCGCGAAGATATCGCCGAAATTGCCCGTAGGCACCGTGAAGCTGACCGCGCGATGCGGTGCCCCCAGCGCCGTCGCAGCCGTGAAGTAATAGACCACCTGCGCCAGCACCCGCGCCCAGTTGATGGAATTGACCCCCGCCAGCCGCACCCGGTCGCGGAAATCGAAATGGTTGAAGGCGTCCTTCACCCGCGCCTGGCAGTCGTCGAAATCACCGTCCATCGCCAGCGCATGGACATTCGCCTCCACCGGCGTGGTCATCTGGCGGCGCTGCACGTCGGACACGCGACCATGGGGAAAGAGGATGAAGACGTCGACCGCATCCAGCCCCCGGAACGCCTCGATCGCGGCGGACCCGGTATCGCCCGACGTGGCCCCGATGATCGTCACCCGGTCGCCGCGGCGCTTCAGCGCCACCTCGAACATCTGGCCGATCATCTGCATGGCGAAATCCTTGAACGCGAGCGTGGGACCGTGGAACAGCTCCAGCAGAAACTGGTTCGGGCCCGTCTGCACCATGGGCGCGCGGGCATCGTGCCCGAACCCCGCATAGGCCCGTGCGATGATGTCGCCGAATTCCGCGTCGGTGAAGGTGTCGCCGATGAAGGGCCACATGATGCGGAACGCGACCTCCTCATAGGGCAGGCCCGCAAGTGCCGCGATGTCGCCATGGGTCAGCGTCGGCACCGTTTCGGGCACATAAAGGCCCCCGTCGCGCGCAAGGCCCGTCAGCATCGCGTCTTCGAAGGTGAGCACCGGGGCCCGGCCGCGGGTGGAAACATATTTCATGCGTGGGGGCTTTCAGGTTTGCGGCGGCCTTGTACCACGAAATACGTGGTCATCCCGGCCCAGACGATTGCCATCAGAAACCACGTGACGGCATATTGCAGGTGATTGTTGGGAATGCCCGCCGTGGTGACCGGCAGCGGCGTGACGGACAGCGGCGTCTCGGAGGTCTGGCGCACCACCAGCAGGACGGGTTCGGTGCCAAGCTCCGCCGCCATCCGCGCCACGTCCCGCCCGAAGAACAGCCGCCCCTCCGGTTCGGGCGTGAAGCGGTCGATGTCGTCGGGCCAGTGCAGGTTGCCCACGACCGTGGCGTCCACCGAGGGGCGGGGCGTATCCCGGTCCGTCAGGCGGATGAACCCGCGATCCAGAAGAATCCGCCGCCCGCCGATGTCGAAAGGGGCGATCACCCGGAACCCCGGGCCCACCGCCTTGAGGCTCGACTGCACGAGGATCTCCTCTGCACCGATCCGCCCGCTGGCCCGCACCGGCAGCCACGCGTCGCGTTCGGGATCGGGATCGGCCGGCACGGCGACGGGTGCGGCGGTCAGTTCGGCCTCCATCTGCGCCAGCACGCCCTCTTTCCAGTCCAGCCGCTGCATTTGCCACACACCCAGCCACACCAGCACGACCGTACCGAGAATGCCGAACAGAATGGGCAGGGCAAGGCGCATCAAGGCTCCGGGAACAGACAGAAACGTCAAGGCGCAGGCCCATGGCCCGCGCCCCGCTTTAAGCCAGAGATGGGGAAAGGTTCAACCGCCCCAGATATAGATCGACGCGAAGAGGAACAGCCAGACCACATCCACGAAATGCCAGTACCACGCCGCCGCTTCGAACCCGATGTGGTTGTCGGGGGTGAAATGGCCCGCCTGCAACCGCATGAGGCAGATCGCCAGGAAGATCGTGCCGACGATCACGTGAAAGCCGTGGAACCCCGTCGCCATGAAGAAATTGGCGCCATAGATGTTGCCCGAGAAGCCGAAAGCGGCATGGGTGTATTCGTAGGCCTGAAAGAAGGTGAAGATCACCCCCAGCAGGATGGCCACGATCAGCCCCCATTTCATGTCGCGGCGGTTGTTCTCATGCACCAGCGCATGGTGCGCCCAGGTCGCCGCCGCACCCGAACACAAAAGGATCAGCGTGTTGATCAGCGGCAGGTGCCAAGGATCGAAGGTTTCGATCCCCGCGGGCGGCCAGACGCCATCCGTCATCGGGCTGATCCCGTCGGGATGCATGGGGTAGAGCGCGTGCTTGAAGAACGACCAGAACCACGCCGCGAAGAACATCACTTCGGACATGATGAACAGGATGAAGCCATAGCGCAGGCCGATCTGCACCACCGGCGTGTGATCTCCGACCTGGTTCTCGGTCACGGTTTCGGCCCACCAGCCGTACATGACATAGAGCACCATGATGAACCCGGCCGCGAACAGCCACGGTCCGTTGCCGTGCATCCACAGCACCGCGCCGAACAGCATGACGAACGCCCCGACCGACGCGACGAACGGCCAGATCGAAGGCGGGAGGATGTGATAGTCGTGGTTCTTTTCGTGGGCCATGGAATCGCTCGCTCGTCAGTTCACGGGGGATGGGGCGGACACGGGCGCAAGCAGCGCCTGCTGGTCGGCCGGTATGTCGGTTTCATAGAACGTGTAGGACAGCGTGATCGTGTGCAGCGACTTGGCCTCGCGGTCGTCCGCCATGTCGGGATCGACGAAGAACGTCACCGGCATGAGCACGGTTTCGCCGGGCTGGAGCACCTGCATCTCGAAGCAGAAGCAGTCGATCTTGGTAAAGAACAGGCCCGCGGCATAGGGGGCCACGTTATAGCTCGCGGTGCCGGCGATGGGCTTGTCGGTCGGGTTGTGCGCCTCGTAGAAGGCAAGGCCGGTTTCGCCCAGCCGTACGGTCATCTGGCGCTCCACCGGCTTGAAGGTCCACGGCATGTCGCGGGCGGTGGACGCATCGAAACGCACGGTGACGGTCCGGTCCAGCATGCGGTCCGATCCGGCGGACGCCTGCGAGGTGGTCCCGCCATACCCGGTCACCCGGCAGAACAGGTCATAGAGCGGCACCGACGCAAAGCCGAGGCTCCCCATCACCAGAACGACCCCGACCGTGCCAAGTGCGGTGCGCTGGGTTGCGGGCATGCGGCGCACCTTGGCGATCACCGGGCCGATCATTGCACGCCCTCCTGTGGCAGCATTTCGGGGCGCAGCACGTGGTCGAAGCCCTGGGTGACCCCACCCCGGTTGATCTTGACCACGGTCAGACCAAACATGATCCCGACGAAGGCCACCAGCGCCAGCGCCAGACCCAGGTTGCGCCCGAACCGGCGCTGGTGCAGTTCGTGGTCCTTGCCGAACGCCATCAGAACAGCCCCCATCCCATGCGCACCAGTGCGGCATCGACGATCAAGGCGCCGAAATGCGCGAAAAGGTAAACCAGCGACAGGCGGAAGAAGCCCCGTTCCACCGCATAATTGTCCGCCTCCGCTGCCGCGTCGTCACGCCGCCAGATCGTCACGGCGCCTTTCAGGAACATCAGGTTCAGCACCACCGCTGTCGCCAGGTACACCGGCCCGCCGATCACCGTGAACCCGGTGCCCACGGCAAGGATCGCCAGAACCACCGTGTAACCAAGGATATGCCGCCGCGTCGCGGGGCGACCGTGGGTGACGTTCAGCATCGGCACGCCCGCATCGGCGTAATCCGACTTCATGAACAGCGCCAGCGCCCAGAAATGCGGCGGCGTCCACAGGAAGATCAGCGCGAACATCAGCACGCTTTCGACCGAAACACCCCCGGTCACCGCCACCCAGCCGATCATCGGGGGGAACGCCCCGGCGGCACCGCCGATCACGATGTTCTGCGGCGTCCACCGTTTCAGCCACATGGTGTAGATCACGACGTAGAAGAAGATCGTGAAGGCCAGAAGCCCCGCCGCGGCCCAGTTGGTCGCCAGCCCCAGCATGACCACCGCGATCCCCGACAGCGCCATACCCAGCGCCAGCGCCTCGTCGGCGCGCACGGTTCCGGCGGGCACGGGGCGGTTGCGGGTCCGGCGCATCTTGGCGTCGATGTCCGCATCCCACCACATGTTCAGCGCGCCCGATGCCCCGCCCCCCAGCGCGATGAACAGGATCGCGGCGAAGGCTTCCACGGGGTGCAGCCCGCCCGGCGCCACCACCAGACCCGCGAAGGCGGTGAACACCACGAGCGTCATCACCCGCGGCTTGAGCAGGGTCACGTAGTCGCCGAAGCCCGCGTCACCGGTGCGGGTCGCCTCAAGCGTGCTGGTCAGATCGGTCATTCGCATCTCCGGCCGTTCCCCCGCGTGCGCGGGAACGGGCTTGGCAGGATCGGACGGTCAGCGTGCCGCCACGTCGAAGGCGGCAGGCGCACCGGCATAGTTTTCGCGCATCTGCTCCAGCCACGCGGCATACACCTCTTCGCTCACGACCTTGACCGTGATCGGCATGTAGGCGTGGGCCTGCCCGCAGAGTTCCGAACACTGGCCGAAATACACGCCCTCACGCTCGGCCTTGAACCACAGTTGCGCCAGCCGCCCCGGCACCGCGTCCTGTTTCACGCCGAACGCGGGGATCGTCCAGGAATGGATCACGTCCGCGCCGGTGACCTGCACCACGATGGTCTTGCCCACCGGCACCACCATCGCCTCGGTCGTGGCCAGCAGGTATTCGTCCGGGGCGTAGCCCGCCTCTTCCAGTTCGTCGCGCTCCAGCATGTAGGCGTCGAAGTAGAACCCTTCGTCCACGTATTCGTACCCCCAGTACCACTGGTAACCCGTGGTCTTGATGGTGATGTCCGCCTCGGGGATTTCCTGCTGCTTGAACAGGATCGGCAGCGAGAATGCGCCGATGAACACGAGGATCAGGATCGGCACGATCGTCCACGCCACCTCGAGCGGCGAGTTGTGGGTGAAGGTCCCCGGCGTCGGGTTGCGCTTCTCGTTGAACCGCAGGATGCACCACGCCAGCAGTGCCGTGACGAAGATCACGATGGCGATGATGATGACGTTGATGAACCCGTCCAGCCACTGCAGGTCGCGCGCCAGTTCCGTCGCGGCAGGCTGGAACCCCATCGCGCCCGGCGTGGGCTTGCCGACCGTGGGCAGGTCGCCGATCACGTCCTGCGCCCGGGCCGATGCGGCGGCCACCAGTGTTGCAAGGGCAGCCAGGGCCGGGGCGAATGTCGCGCGCGTCATGTGCATGGTGTCATCCTGTTGAACTGTTGCAATTCCCCGGACCTGAACGCACGATAGCCTTCGGGTTTCGCGCGGGGAGCGTTGCCGTTTGGATGCCAAAAATCATATCTGGATGACGAGAACAAGAATTAGGCACTGCGACATTCCGGACACCTTGATCTGGATCAATGACAGGAAGCGAGGAAACCCATGGAGTCTGAAAGGTTTGACCCTTTCGCGGACCGGATCGACCCCGACACCGCACTTGCGCGCCTGCGCGCGGCGACGGACGGCGCCGACGATGGGGAACTGTTCCTCGAACGGCGCCGGTCCGAGGTGCTCGGCTTCGATGACGGGCGGCTGCGCACCGCGAGTTATGACGCCGCCGAAGGGTTCGGCCTGCGCGCCGTGCGCGGCGACACCACCGGATATGCCCATTCCACCGATATTACCGAAGCCGCACTCCGCCGCGCCACCGACACGGTGCGGCTGGCCGTGGGCGCGGGTGGCGGTACGATGGCCGATACGCCCACGGGCACCAACACGCGGCTCTACGGGGATTTCGACCCGGTGATCGAAGCGCCCTTCGCGGCCAAGCTCGCCACCCTGCGCGACATCGACGCCTTCGCCCGCGATCTCGATCCGCGCGTCGTGCAGGTATCCGCCACGCTCGCCGCCAGCCGGCAGGAGGTCGTGATTCTCCGCCCATGCGGCACCATCCTGCGCGACACCCGGCCCATGACGCGGCTCAACGTGTCGGTGATCGTGGAACAGAACGGCCGGCGCGAAAGCGGCACCGCGGGCAGCGGCGGGCGGCAGATCCTGTCGCTTCTGACCGACCCCGGCCACTGGCAGGCCGCCGTGCGCGAGGCGCTGCGCATCGCCACCGTCAACCTTGAAGCCGAAGCTGCCCCCGCGGGCGTGATGGACGTGGTGCTTGGCCCCGGCTGGCCCGGCATCCTGCTGCACGAAGCCGTGGGCCACGGGCTGGAGGGCGATTTCAACCGCAAGGGCAGTTCCGCCTTTTCCGGCCTCTTGGGGCAGCGCGTGGCGTCGCCCGGCGTGACCGTGCTGGACGATGGCACGATCCCCGACCGGCGCGGGTCCATCAGCATCGACGACGAAGGCACCGCCAGCAATGCCACGACCCTGATCGAGGACGGCATTCTTGTCGGCTACATGCAGGACCGGCAGAACGCGCGGCTGATGGGTGTGGCCCCCACCGGCAACGGGCGGCGGCAAAGCTACGCCCACCCGCCCATGCCGCGCATGACCAACACCTACATGCTGTCGGGGCGCGACGATCCGGCGGCCATCCTGTCGGGGCTCGACGACGGGATTTACGCCGTGGGCTTCGGCGGCGGACAGGTCGACATCACCAACGGCAAGTTCGTGTTTTCCTGCACCGAGGCCTATCGCGTGAAGAACGGGCGCGTCGGCGCGCCCGTCAAGGGGGCGACGCTGATCGGCGACGGGCCGACGGCCATGCAGCACATCCAGGCCATCGGGAGCGACATGACGCTCGATCCGGGAATCGGCAATTGCGGCAAGGCGGGGCAATGGGTGCCCGTGGGGGTGGGCCAGCCCACCCTGCGGATCGGGCGACTCACCGTGGGCGGGTCCGCATAGCGCGCGCATCTCGCGGGATCGGGGGAGGATCGGGCGGTTTTTCGGAAAAATTTCGCTCGATTCTGCCATCTTCACGTTGCGTTAATCGGGACCGGCGACCCATCGGATACCCCGACGGCGGAGCCGCGATGACGCAGACACTGTTCTCATCCACGACCACACCCCTGACCCCACCCAAGACGGATGCGGACAGGTCAGCGTGGCTCCGCCTGTTGCGGTCCAGGGGCGTCGGGCCCCAGACATTCTTCCGCCTGATGGGCGAACACGGCAGTGCCGCGGCGGTGATCGACCTCCTGCCCGACCTTGCGGCGCGCGCCGGGGTGACGCGCTATGCCGCCGCCACGCCCGACGACATCGCCGCCGAATGGCGCGCCGGGCGCAAGGCGGGCGCGCGGCTGGTGTGCATCGGCGATCCCGATTACCCCGCGCCGCTCGCCGACATCCCCGACCCGCCACCGGTGCTGTGGCTGCGCGGCGACGCGGCGCTGCTTGCGCGCCCGCTCGTCGCCATCGTGGGCGCGCGCAACGCGTCCAGCCTCGGGGAACGCATGGCGCGCAAGCTCGCGCAGGATCTGGGGGCCGCGGGCTTCGTGACCGTGTCGGGGCTGGCCCGCGGGATCGACGCGGCGGTCCACGCCGCCACGCTCGCCACCGGCACCGTCGCCGTGATGGCGGGCGGCGTCGATGTCGCCTACCCGACCGAAAACACCGCCCTGCACACCCGCATCGCGCAGCAGGGCGTCGTGCTGTCCGAACAGCCCATGGGGCTCGCCCCGCAGGCCCGGCATTTCCCCCGCCGCAACCGGATCGTGGCGGGGCTCGCGCGCGGGGTGATCGTGGTCGAAGCCGCGACGCGGTCGGGCAGCCTGATCACCGCGCGGCTGGCTGGCGAACAGGGGCGGGAGGTGCTGGCCGTGCCCGGCCACCCGTTCGACGCCCGCGCCAGCGGCTGCAACATGCTGATCCGCGACGGGGCCGTGCTGGTGCGCGGTGCCGAAGACGTGATCGACGCCCTCGGCCCCCTCGCCCGCCCCGGCCCCGTCGCGGATGCCACGCCCGTCCTGTCCCCGAAGGTCGCCGCGCCGGTGCGCCCCCACGACCCCGACACGACCGGCACCACACAGCGGGCGCCGATCCAGCCGCAATCCGGCCCGCACCGCACCCACGCGGCCGCGATCATGGCGCGGCTCGGCCCCACGCCCCTGCCCGAAGACCAGCTGATTCGCGATCTCGCTTTGCCCGCGACACTGGTCGCCCCGATGCTCATGGAACTGGAACTCGACGGGCGGATCCTGCGCCATGCCGGGGGCATGGTATCCCGGACCTGACCAAACGGCACCACAGCCCCGGCGGATGGGCGTCATTGACATCCCCCCACCCGCGGTCACATCTGGACGCCACCTGCCGTCCTTCCTGTGGTCCCGGAGCCCCGAATGCCTGTCGTCGTCGTTGAATCGCCCGCGAAAGCGAAGACCATCAACAAGTACCTGGGCGACAACTTCATCGTTCTGGCGTCCTACGGGCACGTCCGCGACCTGCCGCCCAAGGACGGATCGGTCGATCCCGACCACGGGTTCGACATGATCTGGGAAATCGGCGCCGACAGCCGCAAGCACGTCAAGGCCATCGCCGACGCGCTGGAACACGACGACACCCTGATCCTCGCCACCGACCCCGACCGCGAAGGCGAAGCGATCAGCTGGCACCTGCAGGAGGCGCTCACCAAGCGCAAGGCGATCAGGAAGACGACCCAGGTCAGCCGGGTCGTGTTCAACGCCATCACGAAATCCGCCGTGACCGAGGCGATGAAGAACCCCCGTCAGGTCGACATGGAACTGGTCCATGCCTATCTCGCACGCCGCGCGCTCGACTACCTGGTCGGCTTCAACCTGTCGCCGGTGCTGTGGCGCAAGCTGCCGGGGGCCAAGTCGGCGGGCCGGGTGCAATCGGTCTGCCTGCGCATCATCGTCGAACGCGAGATGGAAATCGAAGCTTTCGTGCCGCGCGAATACTGGTCCGTGCGCGCCGCCCTCGACACCCCGCGCGGGCAGGGTTTCGTCGCGCGCCTGACCGAATTCGCGGGCAAGAAGCTGGACAAGTTCAGCCTCGCCACCGCCGAGGCCACGGAATTGGCCGTGCATGCCGTGGCGCAGCGCAAGCTGACCGTCGCCAGCGTCGATGCGAAACCGGGCACCCGCAATCCCGCCCCGCCCTTCATGACCTCCACGCTGCAACAGGAAGCCAGCCGCAAGTTCGGCTTCGGCGCCCGCCAGACCATGAGCGCGGCACAGCGCCTGTATGAAGCCGGGCTCATCACCTACATGCGCACCGACGGGATCGACATGGCCCCCGAAGCCGTGATGGCCGCGCGCGACGCGATCAAGGACCGCTACGGCGCGAGCTACCTGCCCAGCTCCCCGCGCATGTACAAGAACAAGGCCAAGAACGCGCAGGAAGCGCACGAATGCATCCGCCCCACGGATCTGGCGCGCGATGCCGCAGCCCTGCGCATCAGTGACAGCGACCAGCGGCGGCTTTACGACATGATCTGGAAGCGCACCATCGCGAGCCAGATGGCCGCCGCGCGCCTCGAACGCACCACCGTGGACATCACCAGCCCCGATGCGCAGGTCGTGCTGCGCGCCACCGGCCAGGTGATCCAGTTCGACGGCTTCCTGAAGGTCTACGTCGAAGGCCGCGACGACGACGGCGACGAAGACGATGCCCGCCTGCCCCAGTTGGCGACCGGCGATACCGTCACCCTGTCCGCCGGTGGGCTGAAGGCCGACCACGACAAGGCCACCGCCCGCGCGATCCTGTCGCCCGATGGCGGCGTGCTGGGCCAGCAGCATTTCACCCAACCCCCGCCGCGCTACACCGAAGCCTCGCTCGTGAAGCGGATGGAGGAGCTGGGCATCGGGCGGCCGTCCACCTATGCCTCCATCGTCACCACGATCCAGGATCGCGGCTATGTGATCAAGGACCAGAACCGCCTGATCCCCGAAGACAAGGGGCGGCTCGTGACCGCGT
>DAIPIS010000189.1:0-4213 GCA_036770665.1 Meridianimarinicoccus sp. | reverse complement strand
TCGCCGCCGCCCGCGAAGACGATGTCCTGCTTGCCCATCTGGATCAGTTCGGTGCCGTTCCCGATGCAATGCGCGCTCGTGGAACAGGCCGAGGTGATCGAATAGTTCACGCCCTTGATGGCGAAGGGCGTGGCAAGGCAGGCCGACACGGTGGACGACATGCAGCGCGTCACCATGAACGGCCCCATCTTTTTGGGTGCGCCTTTTTCCTTCACCGTCGAATGCGCGATGAAGAAGTTCGACGTGGACGGTCCGCCGGACCCCGCCACCAGACCCGTGCGGTCGTGGCTGACCTCGGCGTCGGTCAGGCCGCTGTCGGCGATGGCCTGCTGCATGGCAAGGAACGCATAGGCCGCGGTCGGCCCCATGAAGCGCAGGTTGCGCTTGTCGACGGCTTCGGTCAGGTCGATCTGGGGGATACCGGCGATCTGGCTGCGAAAGCCGTTTTCGGCATAGACCGGTTCGGCGCGGATCCCCGAACGGCCGTGGTACAGGCTCTCGGCGACCGCGTCGGCCGTGTTGCCGATGGGGGAAACGATCCCAAGCCCGGTGATGACGACGCGGCGCATTCTGCTCTCCCTTGTATCTTCGGGCAGTCGAGGGTTCAGGTTTCGGCTGCGGCGAGGCCGACCTTCATGCCGGTGACGGCGCAAACCAGTTCGCCATCGGCCAGCACGCGCCCGTCGGCCACGCCCATCTTCAGCTTGCGGTCGATGACGCGGGTGAAATCCACCTCATAGCTCACCAGCGTCCGGTCGGGCCGGATCATGCCGCTCAGCTTCACCTCGCCCGCACCCAGCGCGAAGCCCTGTCCCTGCCAGCCGCGCCAGCCAAGGTTGAACCCGGTCAGTTGCCAGAGCCCGTCCAGCATCAGGCAACCGGGCATCACCGGGTTGCCGGGGAAATGGCAAGCGAAGAACCACAGGTCCGGCGTGATATCCAGTTCGGCGCGCACATGGCCCTTGCCATGCAACCCACCGTCGCCGGACACGTCCGTGATACGGTCCATCATCAGCATCGGCGGTTCAGGCAATTGCGCGTTGCCGGGCCCGAACAGGTCGCCCCGTGCGCAGGCCAGCAGCGCGTCCTTGTCGAAATGCGTCGGAAATTCGCCCATATGGCCCTGTCCCCCGGGGTTTCCCTGTGTGGTCTGTCCATTAGCACCCGTGTCGGACCGCTTGCAAGGGCAGCCCATGTCGGTGCGTCACCGGCACGACGCTGGCCCGGCGAAAGGCCCCGGTCCTGCTTCCGATCCCGAATTCGTTTGAAATCGCGCGCCGAACGCACCTATATACATGGCATGGACGAAAACCGCGCCACCACACCCCGCGCCGATGCGAGCGGGACAGATCACGCACCGGAATGGCTCAACCGTGCCGGGTTGCGGCCGACGCGCCAGCGCGTGATGCTCGCGCAACTCTTGGTGGGCGATGGCAAGAACCGCCACGTCACGGCCGAAAGCCTGTATGCGGAGGTCGTGAAAAGCGGCGAGAAGGTCGCGCTGGCCACCGTGTACAATACCTTGCGGGCGTTTTGCGATGCCGGTCTGATGCAGGAAGTCACGGTCGACGGGACCCGGTCCTATTTCGACACCCGCACCGACGATCATCCGCATTTCTTCTGGGAAGACACGGCGGACCTGACCGACGCGCCCGCCAGCGAGCTGGACATCCGCCGCCTTCCGACCCCGCCCGCCGGGGCCGAAATCGCCAAGGTCGACGTGGTGATCCGCCTGCGCCGCACGACCGCCTGACGGCAGGCGCGGGGCAGGGCCACCGTGCCGCTGCGGTCCAGCGGACCCGGCCCGACCTCCCGTGGCCGGTCCTGTCGCGTCCGGGGTAGCGATTGTGCCGCGCTCTGTCCTTGTGTATCCCCCATGCCACCCGTTCCGCCGCAGCCTGCCGCTGCTATCCCCCCGAAGGTGTGACCGATGCCGGACCCCCGCAAGCTGTTCATCAAGACCTACGGCTGCCAGATGAACGTCTATGACAGCGAACGGATGGCCGAGGCGCTGGCACCCGGTGGCTACACGGTGACGGACCGCGCCGAAGACGCCGACATGATCCTTCTCAACACCTGCCACATCCGCGAAAAGGCGGCCGAAAAGGTCTATTCCGAACTGGGTCGCCTGAAACCGCTCAAGGCCGCGAACCCCGATCTGCGGATCGGCGTGGCGGGCTGCGTGGCGCAGGCCGAAGGGGCGGAGATCCTGCGCCGCCAGCCCATGGTGGATCTGGTCGTCGGCCCGCAATCCTATCACCGGCTTCCCGACATGGTCGCGCGGGCCGATGCCGGGGCCAAGTCCGTGGACACCGATTTCCCCGAGGAAGACAAGTTCGACCATCTCGCCGCGCGCCCCAAGGCCCGCCGCGCCCCCGCCGCGTTCCTGACCGTGCAGGAAGGCTGCGACAAGTTCTGCGCCTTCTGCGTCGTGCCCTACACCCGCGGGGCCGAGGTCAGCCGCCCCGCCGCCCGCGTGCTGGATGAGGCCCGCGATCTCGTGGCGCGGGGGGTCGCGGACATCACCCTGCTGGGCCAGAACGTGAACGCCTATCACGGTCCCGGGCCGGACGGGCGCGACTGGGGTCTGGCGCGGCTGATCCGCGAACTGGCGACGCTCGACGGGTTGGCGCGCATCCGTTTCACCACCTCGCATCCGGGCGACATGGACGACGACCTGATCGCCGCGCACGGCGACTGCGCCAAGCTGATGCCCTACCTGCACCTGCCGGTGCAATCCGGGTCCGACCGCATCCTGAAGGCGATGAACCGCAGACACACCGCCGCCGACTATCTGGCGCTCATCGACCGGCTGCGCGCGGCGCGGCCTGACCTGCTGCTGTCGGGGGATTTCATCGTCGGCTTCCCCGGCGAGACGGATCAGGATTTCGACGACACGCTGTCGCTGGTGCGCGCCGTGGGCTATGGGCAGGCGTATTCGTTCAAGTATTCGCCCCGCCCCGGAACGCCCGCCGCCGATCGTGCGCCTGTGGCTCCGGACGTGGCCGACGACCGGCTGATGCGGTTGCAGGCGCTGCTGCGCGACCAGCAGCAGGCCGCGCAAACGGCGATGGTGGGGCGCGACACCACCGTCCTGTTCGAAAAGCCGGGCCGGATGCCGGGGCAGGTGGTGGGCAAGTCCGAATACCTGCACGCCGTCCACGCCGCTGCCCCCGAAAGCCTGATCGGTCAGGTCGTGCCGGTGCGCATCGTCGGGACTGAAACCAATTCGCTCCGTGGCACGGTTCTGTCCGTCTAGGCAGCGACCCGCTGCCGCAGCATGTCGCGGGCATGACATTTCGCGCGGGCCGCTTGCCATGTCGCGGCGGAGTTGGCACGGTTGAACCAAGCCCGTCGCGGCCCCACACCGAGGAGACCTGCTTGGACATCAGCTCACCCCCCGAGCTTCGCCTTGAATTCGCCGACAATCGTCTGCTGATCGATCTCTGCGGTCAGTTCGACCGGAACCTCGCGCAGATCGAATCGTCGCTCGGTGTGCAGATCCTGCGCCGTGGCAACCAGTTGTCGCTGTTCGGGGCGGCCGATGTGCAGGCGCTCGCGGCCGACGCGCTGGGGTCGCTCTACGCGCGTCTGGAAGCGGGCAAGCCGGTCGAACCGGGCGACATCGACGGCGCGCTGCGCATGGGCCCGCCCGCGCCCCGGCCGGATGCGGGCGATCAGCTGGAGATGTTCCAGCGCGAACAGGTGGAAATCCGCACCCGCCGCAAGACGGTGGAACCACGCACCGCGGCGCAGAAGGCCTATGTCAAGGCGCTGTTCAAGCATGAAATGGCGTTCGGTGTCGGGCCCGCTGGCACCGGCAAGACCTATCTCGCCGTCGCGGTCGGCGTGTCCATGTTCATCGAGGGGCATGTGGACCGGATCATCCTGTCGCGCCCCGCGGTGGAGGCGGGGGAACGTCTGGGTTTCCTGCCCGGCACCGAAAAGGAAAAGATGGACCCGTACATGCGCCCGCTCTACGACGCGCTCTACGATTTCCTGCCGGGCAAGCAGGTGGACAAGCTGATCGAGGAAAAGAAGATCGAGATCGCGCCGCTGGCCTTCATGCGCGGGCGCACCCTGTCCAACGCGTTCGTGGTGCTGGACGAGGCGCAGAACGCCACGACCATGCAGATGAAGATGTTCCTGACCCGGCTCGGCGAAGGGTCGCGCATGGTCATCACCGGCGACCGCAGCCAGATCGACCTGCCGC
>DAIPIS010000188.1:0-4287 GCA_036770665.1 Meridianimarinicoccus sp. | reverse complement strand
TGCCGGATGCGATCAGCGGCATGAAGATCTTCACGAAGAAGCGCGGAAAGCTGTAGCCGTCGATATAGGCGGTCTCGTCGATTTCCTTGGGCACGCCGCGCATGAAGCCTTCGAGGATCCAGACCGCGAGCGGCACGTTGAACAGGCAATGCGCCAGCGCCACGGCGATATGGGTGTCGAACAGCCCGACGGATGAGTAGAGCTGGAAGAACGGCAGCGCGAACACGGCGGGCGGGGCCATGCGGTTGGTGAGCAGCCAGAAGAACAGGTGCTTGTCGCCCATGAACTGATAGCGCGAGAACGCGTAGGCTGCGGGCAGGGCGACCGTGATCGCGATGGTCGTGTTCATCACGACGTAGATCAGCGAATTGACGTAGCCCATGTACCACGACGGATCGGTGAGGATCGTCTGGTAGTTGGCGAAGGTCAGGTTGCGCGGCCAGAGCGAGAACGTGCCAAGGATTTCGGCATTGGTCTTCAGGCTCATGTTGATCAGCCAGTAGATCGGGATCAGCAGGAAGGCGAGGTAGAGCACCATCACCACGGCCGATCCGTTGACGCGCGGCAGCGCGAAGCTGCGGCTGGCGGTGCGGGGTGCGGTCATGTCGGCCATCACTTGCCATCCCTTTTGTCGAGGTTGGTCATCACCGTGTAGAACACCCATGAAATCGCCAGGATCACGAGGAAATACATGATCGAGAACGCGGCGGCGTTGCCGAGGTCGAACTGACCCAGCGCCATCTTCACGAGGTCGATGGACAGGAGCGTGGTGGAGTTGCCGGGCCCGCCCCCGGTGACGACGAAGGGTTCGGTATAGATCATGAAGCTGTCCATGAAGCGCAACAGGATCGCGATCATCAGCACGCCCAGCATCTTGGGAAACTCGATGTAGCGGAACACGGCCCAGCGGCTTGCCTGGTCGATCTTGGCGGCCTGGTAATAGGCGTCGGGGATGGATTGCAGCCCGGCATAGGCCAGAAGTGCGACCAGCGACGTCCAGTGCCAGACATCCATCACGATGATGGTGATCCACGCTGCCCAGAAGTTCTGGGTGTAGTTGTAGTTGATCCCCATCGCGTCGAGCGTGTAGCCCAGCAGCCCGATGTCGGTGCGCGCGAAGACCTGCCAGATGGTGCCGACCACGTTCCACGGGATCAGGAGCGGCAGCGACATCAGCACGAGGCAGACCGACACCCAGACGCCCTTTTTCGGCATGTTGAGCGCGACGAACACCCCGAGCGGGATCTGGATCATGAGGATGATCGCTGAAAACGCCATCTGCCGTCCCAAAGCGTCCCACATGCGCTGGGAATGGAGAAGGTCTTCGAACCAGATCAGGCCGGCCCAGAAGAACACGTTGTTGCCGAACGAGTCCTGCACGGAATAGTTCACCACGGTCATCAGCGGGATCACCGCCGAGAAGGCCACCAGCACGAGCACCGGCAGCACGAGGAACCATGCCTTCTGGTTGACGGTCTTTTCCATGTCAGGCGGCCTTTCCGACGCGGTCGGACTGGCGGCCACCGGGGGCCACGCGCCAGTCGTTCACATAGACGTTGATGCCCGCGGGATCGAACGTGACGCGGGTCATGTCCGCGCCGATCGCGGCGTTTTCGGGGGCGATGATGTTGATGTCGACATCTCCCAACCGGGCGCGCAC
The DNA here is from genome assembly GCA_036770665.1 of Meridianimarinicoccus sp. Classification (GTDB taxonomy): domain Bacteria; phylum Pseudomonadota; class Alphaproteobacteria; order Rhodobacterales; family Rhodobacteraceae; genus Meridianimarinicoccus. Next base: position 2,627 of record DAIPIS010000188.1, on the reverse strand, counting down.
GATCTTGTGGCGGCCCACGTCCTCGATGCGGCGGATCTGCACGGGCAGCCCATCGGTGGCGCTCAGGCGCAGGAATTCGGGGCGGATGCCCAGTTCGACCTTGCCTGCAGGTGTGCCGAAGCCGCCCGGCAGCGCCACGTCGCCGCCCGGCAGGTGCGCCACGTCGCCCCGGATGTCGGCGGGCAAAAGGTTCATCCCCGGCGAGCCGATGAAATAGCCGACGAAGGTGTGGGCAGGCCGTTCGAACAGGTCCTGCGGCGTGCCGATCTGCACGACGCGCCCGTCGTACATCACCACGACCTTGTCGGCGAAGGTCAGCGCCTCGGTCTGGTCGTGGGTGACGTAGATCATCGTGTGCCCGAATTCGTGGTGCAGCGATTTCAACTGCGTGCGCAACTCCCACTTCATGTGCGGGTCGATCACGGTGAGCGGTTCGTCGAACAGAAGCGCGTTCACGTCCTCGCGCACCATGCCGCGGCCAAGGCTGATCTTCTGCTTGGCGTCGGCCGTCAGGCCCCGCGCCTTGCGGTCGAGCGTGGCTTCCATGCCGATCATCGCCGCGATGCGCTGCACGCGCGCCGCGACATAGGCCGGGTCCGCGCCGCGGTTGCGCAGCGGGAACGCAAGGTTCTGGCGCACGGTCATCGTGTCGTAGACCACGGGAAACTGGAACACCTGCGCGATGTTGCGTTCGGCGGTGGGGGCATGGGTCACGTCGCGCCCATCGAACAGGATGCGGCCCTGGCTGGGGTGGAGAAGGCCCGAGATGATGTTCAGGAGCGTGGACTTGCCGCAGCCGGACGCGCCGAGCAGCGCATAGGCTTCGCCGTCGGCCCAGTCGTGGTTGAGTTCCTTGAGCGCGAAATCGTCCTCTGTCGCCGGAGTGCGGAGGTAGGAGTGCGCCAGATTGTCGAGCGTGATCTTTGCCATGTCGTTTCCCTCGGTTCCCTCAGGCGGCCATGGCATAGGACGCGGGCGCGAAAAGCCGCCCGTCCTGCCCGAAGATGTAGACGTGGGACGGATCGAGATGCACCGTCAGCGGCGCGCCGATGTCAAGCTGGCGCACCCCGTGCAGCAACCCGACCCAGCGCTCGCCGTGGTGATCGAGATGCACGAAGGTTTCCGACCCTGTGATTTCCGTGACCATCAGCCGGGCGGTAAAGGCCATGGCATCGGGGCTGTGCTGCATGATCTCCAGATGGTTGGGGCGGAACCCGGCGGTGTAGCGTCCGTCCGGAAGCCCGGCGAGTGTCCCGGTGGCGGCCACGTTCTGGCCTTCGCCGAAATGGAGCGCCCCGTCCGATTTGGTGATCGTGAGGAAATTCATCGGCGGGTCGGAAAACACCCGCGCGGTCGTGGCGTCGACCGGCTGGCGATAGACCGTGGGCGTCGGGCCGAACTGGGTGACGCGGCCTTCCCACAGGGTCGCCACATTGCCGCCCAGCAAAAGCGCCTCTTCGGGTTCGGTGGTGGCGTAGACGAAGATCGCGCCGGAGTCTTCGAAGATGCGGGGGATTTCGATGCGCAGCTCCTCGCGCAGCTTGTAGTCGAGATTGGCGAGCGGTTCGTCGAGCAGGACAAGCCCCGCGCCCTTCACGAGCGCCCGGGCGAGCGCGCAGCGCTGCTGCTGGCCGCCCGACAGTTCCAGCGGACGGCGCTGCAGCATCGGGCCGAGCTTCATCATGTCGGCGGTCGCGCGCACCGCGGCATCGATGTCGGCGGCGGATTTGCCCATCAGCCGCAGGGGTGACGCGATGTTGTCGTAGACCGTCATGGACGGGTAGTTGATGAACTGCTGGTAGACCATGGCGACGCGGCGGTCCTGCACGCGCTGCCCGGTCACGTCCTGATCGTTCCACAGGATGCGCCCGGTGGTCGGCTTGTCGAGCCCGGCCATGAGCCGCATCAGCGACGTCTTGCCCGCGAGCGTCGGCCCCAGCAGCACGTTCATGGTGCCGCGCGCCAGCGTCAGGTCCGTGGGGTGGATATGCGTGCGGCCGTTCACGACCAGCGACACGCCGTCAAGCGCCAGCGTCATTCGGTGTCCTCCCTTCCGGCGCCTTGGCCGGTTGTTCCTGTCCGGCGCTTCGGCCGGTTGCTCCTGCCCGGCGCGGTGGCCGGGTGTCCTGTCCGGCGCGGCGGCCGGTGGTCGTCGTCACTCGGCGGCGGCATCGCGACGGGCCTGCCGCACTTCGGCCATCCAGGCGTCGATCCGGGCGATCTGGTCGGTTGTCAGCCGCAGCCCCAGCTTGGAGCGGCGCCAGACCACGTCGGCGGCTTCGGCCGCGTATTCGCGGTCCATCAGCCATTCGATCTCGCGCGCGGTCAGGGTCGCGCCGAAGCTTTCGCCCAGATCCGCGGCGGTGGCGGCGTCGCCCAGCACCGTCGCCGCTTCGGTGCCGTAGGCCCGCACCAGCCGACGTGCCCAGGCCTCGTCCAGAAACGGATAGGCGATGCGCAGTTCACCGAAGAGCCGGTCCACGCCGTGATATGGAAAATCCCCGCCCGGCAGCGGCACGCCTGCCGTCCAAGGCCCCGTGAGACCCGGAAAGAACGGCGCGATCTTGCCCATCGCGGATTCCGCCAGCCGCCGGTAGGTGGTGATCTTGCCGCCGAACACGTTCAGA
>DAIPIS010000187.1:0-4291 GCA_036770665.1 Meridianimarinicoccus sp. | reverse complement strand
GCGGCCATCGGCACGGCGTAGATACCGACAAACCCCGCGACCCCGGCGGGCAGCAACCCGCCCAGCACGATGGCCCCGATGGCCCCCAGACCGGCCCCGGCCCCGACGCCCACCAGCCCCGGATCGGCCAGCGGATTGCGGAACAGTCCCTGCATCACCGCGCCCGACACCGCCAGCGCGGCCCCCACCAGCACGCCCATCGCCAGCCGTGGCAGGCGGATGTCGAACAGGATCACCCGGTCGCGCAGCGGCAACGCCTCCCCCGCCGCCAGCGTGCCGAGCGCGCGCCACAGCGACAGCCCCGATGCGCCCACGGTCAGGCTCGCGGCACTCGTCACCACCAGCAGCGCCAACAACACCACCGTCGCCAGCCGCGCCCGCGCGCGCCGGTCGCCGCCCATGGCAGCAGGCCGCGCGGCATGACCGCCGGGGGGCGCCACGGCCACCATCACCGCCCGTCCGGGTAAAGCGCCGCGTGCAGGTGCGCCACCGCGTCCGGGGTACGCGGCCCGAAGCCGAGCAGCAACAGCCCGTCCATCCGCACGATGGCCCCCGCCCCCGCCTGCGCGACCGGGGTCGTGGCGATGGCGGGATGGGCCAGCAGGTCCGCGTCCGCGATGGCATGGTCGCCGCGCCGGTCCATCATCAGGATGACATCGGGGGCCGCGGCCGCGACGGCCTCGTCCGTCAGGGGCTTGTAGCCGCTGAATTCGGTCACGGCGTTCACGCCGCCCGCCAGCGCGATGATCCCGTCCGCCGCGGTGTCCCGACCCGACGCCAGGATGCGCCCGCCCTGCATGGACAGCACGAACAGCACGCGGCGCGGCGTGTCCGTCCGGCTGGCGGCCGTGGCCCGGCTCAGCGCGGCATCGGTCTCGGCCGCCAGCGCCGCACCCTTGTCCGGCACACCCAGCGCATCTGCCACCGCGATGATCTTCGCGCGCACCGCATCGCGCGTGTAGCCATCCGGCACGCGCACGAACGGCAGCGCCGCGGCGGTCAGGATCGCGATGGTTTCCGGCGGGCCCGCACCCTCCTCGGCGATGATGAGATCGGGGTCCACCGACAGCACGCCTTCGGGCGACAGGGCGCGCATGTAGCCCACGTCGGGCAGGTCAGTGACGGTTTCGGGATAGCTCGACGTGGTATCGCGCGCCACCAGCCGGTCGCCCTGCCCGAGCGCGTGGACGATCTCGGTCACCGACCCGCCGATGGACACCACCCGCGCGGGGCGCTGTTCGGCGGCGGCATCGGCCATGGACAGCGCCCCCGCAACCGCCACCAGCAGCGCGGCGAGCCCGAGATTCAGGCGACTCACCGCCGACAGGCTGCGCGCGGCCATCACGCGCGCCCGGCGTCGGCGCGGGGCAGCCCGTCCGTCAGCGCCCGGAAGGCGGGGACATGGTCGGCATCGTCCTTGCGCATGCCGAAGACCTGCACGATCAGCGCGCCCGTCGCGGCGAAGGCTTCGACCGACAGCGCGGCGCCGCGCCGGGTCGGCTTGTCCACCAGCCAGACCTCGGCCACGCGATCGGCGCGCAGGTGCAGGTTGAAGCCGGGATCCATCACGTTCTGCCAGGGACCCATGGGCTTCAGCGTGTCGATGGGCCCGGAATGGATCTGGATGCAGCCCGCGTTGCCCACGAAGACCATCACCGGCACGCCAGACCCGGCCAGCGCCCCCAGCAGGTCGTTCAGCGCGGCCGGGGCCAACGCCACCGCACGCGGCGCACCCGCCAGCCGGTAGGCCCCCAGCCGGTTCATCTTCAGCTTCGAGACCAGCCGCAGGAACTGGTGGGTGTCGGTCATCTTCGCCCATTCGGTGCGCAGGATGTCGGCCTTGGCCGGGTCGCCGCGCGGGGTCTCGGCCGGGGTCACGGGGTCAAGTGCCAGCACGTCGCCCCCGCCCGTCGCCAGATCGGCCGCAAGGTTGACCCAGGCGGCGGCGTCGGACTCGGGGCGCAGGAACACCTTGTGCACCGCCGTTCCCGCGGCGTCGAACACCTGAACGCTGCGGCGCAGATCCGCGCCGCTGCCGGTTTCCACCGCGAAGCCGTGCACCCAGTGGCGCGGGAAGATCCGCAGGTCGACGGCCTCGGTCAGCACCATCGCCGCGTGATCGCCGGGGTGGTAGTTGGCGTAGGTCCCGACCTTTTCGTGCACCACGTGATCGTTGCGGGTCAGCGCCATCACCGGGCCGAGATCGCACAGGCGCGGCACCAGCCGGTCGGGGTCCGCCGCGATCCGGGTGACACCCGCGCCGACCCGCGCGGCCAGCAACTGCGCCTCCGCCACGCCAAGGCTGTCCGCCAGATCGCGGGGCCGCATCTCGGGCCGCGCGTCCATGGCGCGACGCAGGTCATCGGGGTCATGTGTTCGGGTCGCGGCAAGCGAAGGCGCCATGGCATGGTCCTGTCGATCATGGTGACAAAACGCGTGACTGGCGACCGCCCGGCAGGACCGGACATGGCTGGAGCGCATCGGGCCGGGCGGCCCTTATCCCGACTGTTTTAGTAAGGTCAGTGCGCCAAGGCAAGAGCCGATCCGTGCCGGACCTGCCAAAGCCGGCTGGCGCCCCCCCCCGGCGGCCGTGCCGGCGGGGGGAAAGCGCGGGGCGGCGCGATGCCGCCCCGGCGACGTCTCCGGTCAGGCTTTGCGCGCGCGGCGCAGCGCGCCAAGCCCGGCCAACGCCACGACGAGCAGCGGCAGCGCGGCCGGCAGCGGCACGGGTGTGGCGCCCCGCAGGGCGATCGCGGCGCCGATCAGGTCCGGGTTGTCGGTGATGAAGCCGTCAAGCCCCCAATCGAGGAAGGGCGCGATCTGCAGTTCCGCCTCGGCCAGATCGAGCGGACGGAAGGTCCAGCCGTACACCTCGAGCCCCAGGGCATGGGCCGCGTCGATCAGCGCCGCGCTCAGGAACGGCGCGAAGATCGCGATGCCGTCCACGTACGTGGCCAGCAGGTTCAGCGGGCGGGCATTCGTCTCGCTCAGGGCGACGAACCACTGATCGGCAACGAAGAAGGCGCCGCCCAGCTGGAACACGTCGATATCCGCACCCGATGCCGCGACTGCGGTCGCCATCGACAGCACGTTGTCGAAATCGAAGGACTGCACATAGCCGTTCTTGGCACTGGTGGTGAAGCCCTTGTCGATCATGGTCTGCACGACCAGTTGGCTTGCCAGCGGGCTGGTCGGCCCCTTCAGCTCGGTCAGGATCCCCAGATCGGTCCCGTTCGCCGCGTTGTAGGCGTTGATCTCGTCCAGCATCTCGGCCAGCGACGGCACGCGGTACGGGTTGGCCATGCTCGGTGTGAAACCGGGATAGGTCGCGGCACCGGTGCCGGTGGGCTTGATCGTCAGGGTCTGGATTTCGGCCAGCGTGAAATCGGCCACGGCGTAGCCGCCGTTGCGCGGGGCGAACTTTTCGGCCACGTCCGTCGTGCGGTCGAGCGTCAGGTCGTGCATCACGACGACCTCGTTGTCCTGTGTCAGCAGCACATCGGTCTCGATCAGATGCGCGCCCATGGTCGCGGCCAGCTCGTTGCCGCCAAGGCTGTTCTCGGGCAGGTAGGCGGGCGCGCCACGGTGGCCGATGACGATCGGCGCGCTGCCCGACAGGGTCTGCCAGGTCACGGGGGCGGCCACGGCGAACGGCGCGGACAGAAGGCCCGCGCCAAGCGCACAGGCAAGTGTCAGGGAACGGTACACGAGGTTTCCTCCTTGCGGTGATGTCCGGGCCACGCGGCCCATCCCGCCGGTCATGGGGTCTGAATCTGACAGCATCGTGACGGTTTTCCGACATTTCAAAGCGCGCCGCCGGTCGCACGCGCTGCGTGGTCCGCGCAGGCGTGGGGCCGCAGCGGTCGTCGATGGCAGGCCCGGCCGAAACCTGCCGCCCCGGACCCCGTGACCGAACGCACGCCCCGCGCCCTCGCGTGGCCCGTGGCATGCGCCCCTTGGTCCTGTCGCATGCGCCGCCCCCGATGAGGACCCGGCGACGACCCGAGGACGACCCTGCGTCCGGCCCACGGCGTCGCCCGGCGCGCCCAAGCCCGCGCGTGGCCCGTCACATGCGCCCCATGGTCCGCTCGCGTTCGCCGCCCCCGATGACGGCCCGGCGACGACCCGAGGACGACCCTGCGTCCGGCCCACGGCGTCGCCCGGCGCGCCCAAGCCCGCGCGTGGCCCGTCACATGCGCCCCATGGTCCGCTCGCGTTCGCCGCCCCCGATGACGGCCCGGCGACGACCCGAGGACGACCCTGCGTCCGGCCCACGGCGTCGCCCGGCGCG
>DAIPIS010000186.1:0-4291 GCA_036770665.1 Meridianimarinicoccus sp. | reverse complement strand
CGTGCCAAGACCGTGCCAAGACCGTGCCAAGACCGTGCCGGGGCAGGGACAGGACCCGCGCAGGCCCGGAGCGCGGTTGGGGCCTCACGTCCACCGCGCACGGCGACCGCGCATTGCGGCGCGCCCCGGCCTGCGGCATGGTCGCGCCATGACGGACCCGACCGACGCCCCCCAACCCCTGCGCCGCGGCTGGACCACGGGCGCCTGCGCCACGGCGGCCACGTGGGGCGCGCTGGAACGGCTCTGGGGCGGGGCCTTTCCGGACACGGTGCAACTGACCCTGCCGCGCGGCGAAACCCCGATTTTCACATTGCAGAACAAGGCCGCAGGCCCCGGCTGGGCCGAATGCGGCGTGGAAAAGGACGCCGGCGACGACCCGGACGTCACCCACGGATCGGTCATCATCGCCCATGTCCGGGAAGCGGGCCAGGGGGTCATGTTCCGCGCGGGCGACGGGGTCGGGACGGTCACGAAACCCGGCCTGCCGATCCCTGTGGGCGACCCGGCGATCAACCCCGTGCCCCGCCAGATGATGACCGAAATCGTGTCGGCACTGGCCGAGCACCATGGACGCGCCCCGAACGTGGAAATCACCATCCGCGTGCCGGGCGGTGCGGACCTGGCGCACAAGACCTGGAACCCGCGACTTGGGATCGTCGGTGGCCTGTCGATCCTCGGCACCACGGGCGTCGTGCGCCCGTTCTCCTGTGCGGCATGGATCGCGTCGATCCACCGGGGCATCGACGTGGCCGTGGCGAACCGCCTGACCCACGTCGCGGGCTGCACCGGGGCCACCAGCGAACAGGTGGTGCAGGCGTTGCACGGCCTGCCCGATCACGCCATGCTGGACATGGGCGATTTCGCCGGGGGGCTGCTGAAATACCTCGCCGCGCATCCGGTGCCGCGCATCACCATCGGCGGCGGGATCGGCAAGATCACCAAGCTGGCCCAGGGCGCACGCGACCTCCATTCCCGCCGGTCGCAGGTGGATTTCGCGGCGCTTGGGGCGATGGCGCGGGCGGCCGGCCTGCCCGATGTGTCGCGCGCGCACACTGCGCTGGAGGCGGTGGAGATCGCCGGTCCCCGGCTGGCCGAACTTGTCGCATGGCAGGCCCGCGACACGGCGCGCGCCATCCTGCGCGGCGCACCCGTGGCGGTGGACGTGGTCGTGATCGACCGGGCGGGCATCGTGCTGGCCCGGACGGACCGGCCGTGACCGGCCCGGTCCTGCTGCTGGCGGGCACGGCAGAGGCCCGCGCGCTCGCCCATGCCCTTGCCGACCTGCCGGGCCTGCCGGTGATCGCCTCGCTTGCCGGTGCCGTGCGCGCGCCCGCCGCCCTCCCGGTGCCGACGCGGACGGGCGGTTTCGGCGGTGACGCGGGTTTCGCGGCGTGGCTGGAGGTCCACCGCCCTCGCCTCGTGGTGGACGCGACGCACCCGTTCGCCACGCAGATCGGGCCGCGCACCGCCGCCGCCTGCGCCGCACGGGGCGTGCCCTGTCTGCGGCTCGTGCGCCCGCCGTGGGAACCAGGGCCGGAAGATGACTGGACCCACCTCGCGGCGGAGGAGGACGCCGCCCGCGTGCTCCCGCCCGGCGCGCGGGTGTTCCTGGCGACTGGCGGGCAACGCCTTGCGCGTTTCACCGGGCTGGCGGGGCGGCATGTGGTCTGGCGTGGGATCGACCCGCGCGATGGCCCGCCGCCGATCCCCGGCGCGGTCTTCGTCCAGGGCCGCCCGCCGTTCTCCGAAGCCGCAGAACGCGCCCTGATGGCGGAACACGGCATCCAATGGATGGTGACACGCAACGCTGGCGGCGACATGGGCCGCGCCAAGCTGCTGGCCGCCCGCGCGCTGGGGGTGCGGGTGGCGATGATCGCGCGCCCGCCTGCGCCCGACGCGCCGACCGTATCCACGGTCGCCGCAGCACTGGACCGGATACGGGAGGCCCCATGGACGAACGCATCATAACCACCGACGCCTGCATCGCCGAAGGGCTGGCAGCACTGGCACGGATCGAACCGCGCTTCGCCGCCGCTGCCGCGCGCACCGGCCCGCCGCCCCTGCGCCGCCGCGCCGACGGGTTCGCCGCACTTCTGTCGGCCATCGTCAGCCAGCAGGTGTCCACCGCCGCCGCATCCGCCATCTGGGCACGGATGGAGGCGGCGGGCATGACCGCGCCCCCGGCCATTCTCGCCGCCGACGACGATGTCCTGCGCGGGTGCGGCCTGTCGCGGCAGAAGGTGCGCTATGCCCGCGAACTCGCCGCTGCGGGCATCGATTTCGACGCCCTGCGCATGGTGCCCACCGCGCAGGTCTGCGAGACGCTCGTGGCCGTGCCCGGCATCGGCATCTGGACCGCAGAGATCTATGCGATGTTCTCGCTCGGCCGGGCGGATGTGTTCGCCCCCGGCGATCTGGCCTTGCAGGAAGGCGCGCGGATGCTCTTCGACATGCCCGACCGCCCGCGCCCCGCCGCCTTGCGTCAGATGGCCGAGGCGTGGTCGCCGTGGCGCGCGGTTGCAGCGCGGCTGCTGTGGTCCTACTACGGGGTCGAAAAACAACGCGAGGGTATCCGATGACACGCGCACTCGACGCCGGGCGGCGCGCCCCGGCCAGTGGCCGCACCGGGCAGGTGGTGGTGTTCCTGCACGGCTACGGGGCCGATGGCAACGACCTCTTGGGGCTGGCCGACCCGCTGGCGCCCCACATGCCCGACACGGTGTTCCTGGCCCCCAACGCGCCGGAACGCTGCACGGTGAACCCGATGGGCTATCAGTGGTTCCCGATCCCGTGGCTGGACGGGTCGTCCGAGGAAGAAGCCATGACCGGCATGGCCGCCGCCGCCGCCGATCTGAACGCGTGGCTGGACGGCGTGCTGGCGGACGAAGGGATCACGCCCGACCGGCTGATCCTTCTGGGGTTCTCGCAGGGCACGATGATGGCGCTGCAGGTGGCCCCGCGCCGGTCGGCCCCCGTGGCGGGTGTCGTCGGCTTTTCGGGACGGCTGCTGCAGCCCGATGCATTGGCGGACGAGGTCGTCAGCCGCCCGCCCGTGCTGCTGCTGCACGGCGACCGGGACGACGTGGTGCCGCCGCAATCGCTGCCCGACGCCGCCAACGCCCTGACCGCGGCGGGGTTCGAGGTGTTTGCCCATGTGATGAAAGGCACCGCCCACGGCATCGCCCCCGATGGCCTCAGCGTGGCGCTTGCGTTCATGCGCGACCGGCTGGGGCTGGAGGCGCGCTGAGCGCCCGCCCCCCGTCGGGGTTTCACCCCCAGCGGCGCACCCATGCCAGATTGCCAAGGGCCGTGGCGCGCAGGGGCAGCCCGGCGGGCAGGAAAACCTGGGTCGTGGGACTTGGCGTCAGCAGGAAGGCGCGGGCCGGCGGCGGGCGTAGGCGGCGCCGCCCACGATCTGACCTCCGGCGTTGATCGCGGTGGCTTCGCAAAGACTCCCTGCGATCGACCGGTCGATAAACCGGTTGCGGCTTCGGTGTCCCGAGGGTGCATGCCACAGGCACGCGCGACTGCCGGTCGCGTCGTTTCCACACCCCAAGCTGCCCGCGGTCGGTGGTCCCACGGGCGTCGTTGAAATCGCCCCCACCCGGCAGGTCGCCGAGGGTGGTGAACATTCGATTGGCGGCAATGTCGCTTCCCGCGCCAAACGAGAGCGCTGCTGCACGCGCAAATCGACCGATCGTCATCGGAAATCCCGAATCCAGGCCACGATGACCAACAGCGGCATGTTTGCCCCGCGCCACCACGCCTGTCCGAAGTTCGGGCAACCGTCGCTTCCGTCACACCGGCGTTACACCGAGGCGGTATCCACCACGCACACTTGATGTTGCGGGGCTTGTCAGATGCCCGACGCCATATATAGTCAGGACAACGGTTGGGGCGGGTGTCCCGCCCCTGGGCCCGCGCAGGGCAGACAGGGCAGGGACGTGACGCCGATGATCGCCGAATTTCGAACCAGTTTCGTGAGGGAACCCAGCAGCCTGAAGCAACATCCGGCGCTGGTGCTGAATGCGGACTATCGCCCGCTGTCCTACTACCCCCTGTCGCTCTGGCCCTGGCAGGAAGCGGTGAAGGCTGCCTTTCTCGACCGTGTGGACATCATCGCCGAATACGACAAGGTCGTCCGAAGCCCCACGACCACGATCCGAATACCCTCGGTCGTCGTGCTTCGCGAATATGTCAAACCCCAGAAGCGCGTGGCATTCACGCGCTTCAATTTGTTTCTGCGGGACGAATTCTCGTGCCAGTACTGCGGGGCGACGGGGGATCTGAC
>DAIPIS010000185.1:0-4311 GCA_036770665.1 Meridianimarinicoccus sp. | reverse complement strand
GCGGCGACGGACCTTCGCCCGTCAACGGCGGCAGCGGACTTTCCACCGTCTTCACCGGCGACAGACCCGCCCCGGCCAACGCCGACGACCCGGTTCGAACATCCGCGCCCATGGACCCGGTCGGCCCACGGGGCCCACGGGGCCCACGGGGTGCCACCGCCCCGCTCCCGCCGATCGACGCGCGCGGGACCGTGCAGACCGCCACCGCCGGGTCGGATGCCCCGCTCCGCCCGGTCACCGCGCCAGACCTGCCCGCCACGCTCCGCGACCCCCGCTTCGCCGCCATCGCGCAGCAGCGCGGCATGTTCTCCTGTCTGCCACTCGATCCCGACCGGATGGACCGGCTGCGCCGCGACCACGCCGTCTACGCCACCCGCGACGGCCGCATCAGCATCGCCGGGCTGACCGAGGCGACGATCCCCGTCCTCGCCGCGCGCATCGCCGCCGTTCTCTGATCCCGACCGACCCGCGCACCGCGCCGCCAAGCCCCTCCGGCGCTGCGGCCGCACGGACGTGGCGACGGACCGCCGCGTCCATCTTCCGGACACGCCGCCACACGGGTCCCGTCATACCCGTCGGTCGTCGCAACACCCCACGCCCCATGACAGGCGGCATGCACCGATCCGGTCCGACCGGCACCGGGTCACCGCCAGCCCCGGCGCACAACCGGAGCCCTGCGCGCCCGCTCAATACGCCCGCCGCGTGTCCAGCAGGCTCAGCGGCGTGCGCAGCAGGATCGCGATGTCGAACCACAGCGACCAGTTCTCGATGTAGTAGAGGTCATGCGCGAACCGCGCGCGCAGGCTGTCCGCATCGTCCACTTCGCCGCGCCAGCCGTTCACCTGCGCCCAGCCGGTGATCCCCGGCGGCAGGCGATGACGCGCCGAATACCCGTCGACGATCCGGTCGAACGCCACCGACCGGGACGACCGCGCCGCCACCGCGTGCGGCCGCGGACCCACCAGCGACAGCGTCCCCGCCAGCACGTTGAACAGTTGCGGCAACTCGTCCAGCGAGGTCCGGCGCAGCACCCGCCCCACCCGTGTCACCCGGGGATCGCCCTTCACCACCACCCGCTCCGCCCGCGCATCGGTCGCATCCGCGTACATCGACCGGAACTTCCACACCCGCACCGGCCGGTCGTTGAACCCGTGCCGGTCCTGCCGGAAGAACACCGGCCCCGCACTGTCCAGCTTCACCGCCAGCGCCACGAGCACCATCACAGGTGCCAGCACCGCAAGCAACACCGACCCCACCACAAGGTCGAAGGCCCGCTTCACCACCCGCCGCTCCGGCCTGAAGCTGGCGGGCAAGAGCGCGCTCAACCCGTCGGGACCGTCGCGAAAGCTGAAATCCCGACTGAACGCCGACAGGTGCACCGGCACCGGCAACACCTTCAGGATCCCGAGGATATGCGCGATCCGCGCCTCTGCCGCGGGCGGCAGCGTCACGATGATCAGGTCGATCTCCGCGTCCCGGCAGAACGCCACCAGATCCGCGATGCGCCCGATCTTGGGCACGTCAAGCACCACGTCCGGGGCCCGGTCCCCGCCCCGGTCGTCGAAGATCGCGCAAATCCGGATATCGGCACCCGGATGCCCCGCAAGACCACTCAGCAGGCGCCGCGCCTCGTCGCCGCCACCCACCAGCACGGCGCGCCGCTCGGTCAGACCCTGCGCCACGATCCAGCGCACCAGCCCGGCCACGCCCAGCCGCAGCGCCGCCAGCGCGCCCGCAGCCCAAACCGGCGTCCAAACCAGCGCCGGGACCGCAGGCATCCCCGACAGCGCGAGAACCGCGACACCGACCGCAAGCCCCAGGAACGCCGCCGCAAGACCCCGCCACACCGCCATGAGCCACGCCAGCCGGTAGCCGCCCAGCACCGCCGTCACCGGCACCGCCCAACCCGCAACGATCACCGCCTGCCACAGCCCGGTCCAGCCGTCGAAATCCGGCACCGCCGCGAACAGGGCGAACCACACCGACAGAAGCAGCACCGCGCCGTCCGCCCCCGCCGCCACCAGCGCGATCTGCACCGGGGCGAGGGACGGCCGCCGCAACCGCCACGCCACGCGCTGCGCGGCCGCACTCAACCCCGGATCCCGAATCGCACCCTGTTCCATCACACCCCCACACCCGATCGCGGTCACGCTAGACCGGCAGGGGTTAACGCCCGGTTGCCCCAGGTTCACATCGGACCAGATCGGAACAGACCCGAAACACCCAACCCGGCCGCGGGGTCAGAGCCCGTCGAACAGCCCCGGCTGCATCCCGTCCCAGAACGCCACGATGGCCCGGGCGTTCAGCGCCGATGCCCAGCCGAACCGCAGGAAATCCTCGCGCTCCAGCGGCTCCTTCAGTCCCGACAGGAACAGCCGCCGGTCGGCATCGCGCTGGGTCGGCGTGCGCGCCGCCGCCGCCGCGCGGACCCGGTCCATCCGGGCGGCCCGGTCGCGCCGCTCCGCCGCAACCTGCGCCGCGCGCGCCGCGTCGGCATCCGCCTCGGCCGCGCGCGCCGGGATCCGCCGGGCGGCCGGGCCAGCCATCGCGACCGCGGGCACCACCCCGGACACGGCATCCGGCGCAGGCCCCTCGGGCGCGCCGTAGCCGTCCCGGATCGCCGCCGTCAGATACCGCACCGGGCTTTTCACATGCGCCTGCCGCCCGACATAGGCCAGCTTCGCCCCCACGAACGCCTCGCCATGCTCGGCGATCCACTGCCGCGCCAGCCTGTCGCTCACCCCAAGCCCGCGCAGCCGATCATAGACCGCGCCCTGGCGCACCGCACCGCCATCGTCCATGTCGATCATGGCCAGTTGCGGGTTGGGCTTGATGCGGAACCGGATATCGGTCACCGCCCGCCCCTGCTTGCGGGTTTCAGGTGTCACGATGATGTTGCTCGTGCGGTTCACCTCGGTCACGGCGGGCTTGATGATCTTGGCGTTCAGATGCTTGTAGATCTCGTAATACTCCGACCCGTCCACCCCCATCAGGCGGCGGAACAGCGCCACGTCCCACCAGCCGGTGCTGCCGGTGCGCACGAATCGATAGCAGTTTTCATAAAGCGCCAGCGCATGCCCGCTCGCGAACCGCCGCTGGATGTTCAGATTGATCAGCGCGAAGACCTTGGGGTCGTGCAGTTTCGCCGCCAGCGCCGGGGAATAGGCGTAATCGCACACCCCGCCGCGCAGCCGCGCATAGGACAAAAGCGCCGACACCCCCCATTCCTGCCGGCCGTCCTCGCCCAGCATGTCCCATTCGGCGACCGTCTCGGCCAGACCGCGCAAGCTGGCCTTCAGCGTCTCCATGTCGTTGGAATTGTAGCCGATCATCAGGCACAGCGTGCGCGCGTCGATCCGGTGGGTCGGGCGCGTGACCAGGTCGTCATAGGCGTTGAGCAAGAGCACGTTGCTCAGCTTGCGCTGGAGCAGCGTCAGCTTGCCCGATACATGGATGGCCGCCACGTTCTTCTTGACCGATCCGCGCCGCAGCGGGCCGGTCAGCCGTTCGCGCGGAATGTCCTCCGCCAGCGCCGGCGTGCGCGCCTTTGTCATGGGGCCGCCTGTGTCATCGGGCCGGGTCCGCTCTGCTGCCTCGTGTGGGTGCGGTCTGTCGCCGCCTTTGTCCCGCAGGGTGGCAGATCAGGCACCCATCCGCAAGCGCGGCGCAGGTTCCTGCGCGCACCCGCTGCCCTGCCCCGGTTCCGCGCGGCCCGGTCCATCCCGCAAACGGGCACCTGACGGCCCGTGGGCGTTCGGACCGGGCGTGCAACACCCCCGAACCCGCGCGATCGGGGCCGCACAGGGGCTCGACCCGCGAATCGGCCCCCGCCTTCCCGCGCGTGGGCACGCTGCGCACCGTATCCGGGCACCTTTCGACCCGGACTCGGGCACCTGTGCCGCATCATGTGTCTGGGCTAAAACTCTTTTTCCGATCCAAAGTCCTTAAAGTCTGGAAAGGATTCAAACCGGACCGCCGCTGAGCAACGCCTTTTCCAAGTGCGATTCGGCTCGGGATGGCCGGTTTCGCGGCGAAACCTGTGCCGTCCGGGACCGCACATGCGGTCGCGAAACAGGATACACCCACATCGCGCGATGTGTGATACTCGGCGCAAATCACAGGAAACGGCGCACATCAGGCCGGCAGCATCGCAGCAGGAACCATGACCCGGAAAACCGACATCCCGTCCCCGCCCTATTTCAACCTCGATCCCAAGGCCGCGGCGGCCCGCCTGCCGCAGCCTAGCGACACCGCCCGATTCGCGAAAGCCGCGGCCTTCGCCGCGCGGGGGCGGGAGGATCTGGCCAAGCG
>DAIPIS010000184.1:0-4311 GCA_036770665.1 Meridianimarinicoccus sp. | reverse complement strand
TTGCGGAAGCGGTCTTCGGCGTTCCAGAGGCCCGGCAGGGTGCCCGGCGGCAGGGGCAGCTTGATGGCGATGGCGCCAAGCTCGCCCGCGGGCAGCGGGTGGCCGCCTTCGTCGAGGATGCACACCTCGTAGCCAGGCATGGGCACCGAAGGGCTGCCGATCTTGACCGGAAGATGTTCGATCCCGAGCGGGTTCGCGGCGATGGCATAGCCGGTTTCGGTCTGCCACCAGTGGTCGATCACCGGCACGCCGAGCATGTCCTGCGCCCAGATGATCGTGTCCGGATCCGCCCGTTCGCCCGCCAGAAACAGCGCGCGCAGGCCGGAGAGGTCGTATTTCTTGAGGAATTCGCCCTTGGGATCCTCGCGCTTGATCGCGCGGAAGGCGGTGGGGGCGGTGAAGAACACGGATACCTTGTGTTCCTCGATCACGCGCCAGAATGTGCCGGGATCGGGCGTGCCCACGGGCTTGCCTTCGAACACGATGGTGGTGGCACCGTGGATCAGCGGCGCGTAGCAGATGTAGCTGTGGCCGACGACCCAGCCCACGTCGGAGGCGGCCCAGAACACCTCGCCCGGCGCTACGCCGTAGATGTTGGTCATGGTCCAGTCGAGCGCCACGAGATGCCCGCCGGTGGGCCGGATCACGCCCTTGGGCGCGCCGGTGGTGCCGGAGGTGTAGAGGATATAGGCGGGGTGGTTGCCGCTCACCGGCACGCATTCCGCCGGGGTCACGCCATACTGGAAGGCGTGCCAGTCCACGTCGCGGCCGTCTTCCAGATGCGCCACTTCCTGTTCGCGCTGGAAGACGACGCAGAAATCGGGCTTGTGGTGGGCGGCGGCGATGGCCCCGTCCACCAGCGGCTTGTAATGCACCACACGGCCCGGTTCGATCCCGCAGGAGGCGGCGATGATGCATTTCGGCTTGGCGTCGTCGATGCGCATTGCGAGTTCGTTGGCGGCGAACCCGCCGAACACGACCGAATGGATGGCACCCAGCCGCGCGCAGGCGAGCATCGCTTCCACCGCTTCGGGCACCATGGGCATGTAGATGATGACCCGGTCGCCCTTTTCGACACCCTTGGCGCGCAGGGCACCGGCGAGGCTCGCCACCCGGTCGCGCAATTCGGCGTAGGTGATTTCGTGCTTGCTGTGGGTCACGGGGCTGTCGTGGATGATGGCGATCCGGTCGCCGTGCCCGGCTTCGACATGGCGGTCCACGGCGTTCCAGCAGGTGTTGACCATCCCGTCCGCGAACCATTCATAAAGCGGGGCATTGTCCGCGAACAGGGCCCGCGACGGTTTGCGTCCCCAGTCGATCGTGTCGGCTGCCTGCATCCAGAATGCTTCCGGGTCGGCCCGCCAGGCCGCGTAGACGTCTTTGTATGCCATGGTGTCCCTCCGCCAATCCGGTTGGTTTACGCCGGGTCGCCGGCGCGCGGCACTGCGCCCTAGGGTCACACGTTCCGCTAACGGGCGGGCGGTGCGGTGACGGGGTGCAGCGCGGGGCGCGGTCCGGCGACGATACCGGCGTCGAACAGGCGTGCGATTTCGCCCGAAGGCAAACCCGCCACGTCCGCAAGAACGGCCTCGGTGTCGGCACCCAGTTCCGGGGCGGCGCGTGGCGGGTCGCGGTCCAGCGCCGAGAAGGTGGCGGCCAGCCCCGGCACGGGATAGGTGCCGATGCCCGGCTGGTCGATCTGCGCCATCATCGGGTTGTCGGGGCTGAGATCCGGGTCTTCGGCCACGGCCTGCGCGAAGCTGCGGAACACCGACCACGTCAGGCCCGCGCCGTCGAACAGGGGTGCCACCTCGGCCAGCGTGCGCGCGGCGAACCACGGGTGCAGCACCTCGGTGATCGCGTGGCGGTGGGTCCAGCGTGCGCCTTCGGCCCGCAGATCCGCGCCCAGCCGGGTGGCGAGTGCGGCGATGGCGTCGGTCGTGCCCGTGGTTTGCACCAGCCCGCGCCATTGCCGGTCCGTCAGGCCGATCACCATGATCCGCCGCCCGCAGGCGAGCACGAAATCCTGCCCGTAGGCACCGTAGAGGCTGTTGCCCGACTTGGCCCGGTCGGTGCCGTTCACGCAGACCTCGCCGATGATGCCCAGATGGCCGAGCATTGCCGCCGCCACGTCCTTGAGCGTCAGGACGGCTTCCTGCCCCTGCCCGGTGCGCAGGCGGTGGCGTTCGGCGGCCAAGAGCGTGGAGACGGCAAGGTTGCCCGCGATGCAGTCCCAGGCGGGCAGGGTGTGGGCGACGGGGTCCGTGCTGCCTTCGGGGCCGGTGGCGTAGGGAAAGCCAAGGGACGGGTTGACCGAGTAGTCCACCGCCGGGTTGCCGTGCCGGTCGCCCAGCAGCGTCACCATGATCAGATCCGCGCGGTGCTGGCTGAGGGTTTCGTGATCCATCCAGTCGCGCACCCGCAGGTTCGTCAGGAACAGGCCCGCGTCGTCGCCCGGCGCCGTGATGATCCGGGTGATCAGCTCGCGCCCTTCGGGCGATTTCATGTCCACCGCGACGGACCGCTTGCCCTTGTTCAGGCCCGCCCAGAACAGCGAGCGCCCGTCGCGCGTCACCGGCCAGCGATGGGCGTCGAGCCCGCCTTCGAGCCGGTCGAAGCGGATCACGTCCGCGCCCATCTGCGCCAGCGTCATGCCCGCGAGCGGGACCGCCACGAAGGCCGAGCCTTCGACGACGCGCATGCCCTTGAGGATCCCCATCAGGACCACGCCGCCGTGGCCTGCATCCCCTGATGCCCGGCGGGGGCGGCGGTGCACAGCGCCAGCGTGCCGTCGGGCTGGTCCACGCCGATCAGGCGCAGGTCGTGATCGTCGAACATGGGGTGCATCCCTCGGAAGCTGAACTGAACGGGCGGCGTGCCGCGATGGGTCGTGGCGGCGGCCATCAGGAGCGTCGCCTGGAGTGGGCCGTGGACGACAAGGCCGGGGTAATGTTCCACCCCGGTCGCGTAGGGGCGGTCGTAGTGGATGCGGTGTGCGTTGAACGTGACCGCGGAATAGCGGAACAGGAGCGGTGTCGTGACGGCGACGCGGTGGTCGAAGGCTGGCGCGTCGGGCGCAGGGACGGCCTTGGGCGCGCGGAATTCGGGCGGGATCTGCAGGTAGACGATGGTCTGGTCTTCGTCGATGGCGGGGCCGTCTTCACCGTCGATGCGGTGGCGGACGGTCACGAAGGCCATGGGGCCGCTGCCCGCCTGCTTGTGCTCCACCGACAGGATTTCGGAGGTCTGCGTCAGCCGTTCGCCCACGTGCAGCGGCCGGAGAAACCGCAGCGCGCCCGAGGCCCACATGCGCCGGTTCAGGCCCAGATCGGGCAGGAAGCCACCCAGTCTGGGATGCCCATCGGGACCGAGGTCGTCCATGGGCGCGGTCGGCGGGAATGCCACCCAGTGCCACAGCTGCGGCAGCACCGCGCCGTCCGGCAGCCGGCCAGCGGCCCAGCCGGGGGTGAGCGTCGCACCCAGCATGTCGGCCTGTGCCACGGTCACGGCGCCATGCAGCACCTGTTGGCGACCGACGGCACCGTCTGCCGTGTCCGGCATGTCCTTTGGCATCATGGCTCCCCCCAATATGCGTATATGTATTTGCGTCTAGGCAGGCATCACGCCCCTGCGTTTGTCAATGCGCGATGCCTGCCCGCGGTGGCCGACCCTGCGTCAGCCGTATTCCGCCACGGGCGTGCCCGCAATGGCGGCGATGTTCAGAAGGCCCCGCGCCGTGACGCCGGGCGTGGTGATGTGGGCGCGGTTGCCCATGCCCATCAGGATCGGCCCGACTTCGAGCCCGCCCGCCCGCGCCTTGAGCGTGTTGCGCACGGCGGAAGCAGCATCCGTGTTGGCGAACACGAGCCCGTTCGCGGCCCCGTCGAAGCGCATGTGGGCGAAGACACGGTCGCGCATCCGGGGCATCAGGGCGGTGTCCACGTTCATTTCCCCCTCGTAGGCGAAATCGCGCGGCGCGCTGTCGAGGATCGCGAGGGCGGCGCGCGTGACGCGGGCCGCGTGGCTGTCGAGATTGCCGAATTCCGACGACGAACAGAGCGCGATGGCCGGGTCCACCCCGAAGCGGCGCATGTGCCGGGCGCAGCCGATCACGGTTTCGGCAAGCTGTTCGGGGGTCGGTTCGGGGTTGACGTGGGTGTCGGCGACAAAGAGCGGCCCGTCTTCGCCGATCACGAGCGACAGCGCGCCCACGGGGTGCAGCGTGTCGGTGCCAAGGATTTGCGTGACGTAGTTCAGGTGCCACAGGTATTGCCCGAAGGTGCCGCAGATCAGGCTGTCGGCTTCGTCGCG
>DAIPIS010000183.1:0-4321 GCA_036770665.1 Meridianimarinicoccus sp. | reverse complement strand
AGCTGCAGGCTGTGCCCGACCACGGCGGCCTTTCCCCCTGGATCGTCCAGTGCGGCGCAGTCTTGGCGCGCCCGAGGGATCGGGCAGCCTGCAAGGCCGCGCGGTGGCCGAACGGCAAGCGGAGCGTCGGGGATCGCCCCGGTCGCGTGTGCGGCTCCCCGGCGCAGGCCTTGGGCGGGACCGGGGCGGTACCTGTGTCCGGCGCGACCCACTGCCCTGTGGCGCAGCGCACCGGTGGCTTCGGGTCAGCCCCGCGCCGCGGCCTCGAACGTGGCGCGAAAGGCGCGGTGATCGTATCCCGCGGCCATGGTCGCGGCGAGCACACCGTCCACGCCGAGATCGGGGGCGCGCACCAGCGACCACAGGATTGCGGAGCGATTGCCCGACGCGCAGTAGGCGAGCACCGGTCCCGTGGCGGTGGACAGCGCGTCTGCCTGCCGGTGCAGGGTATCGGGATCGAGCGTGCCGGGCAGCATCGGGTTGTCGATGAAGCGCAGACCTGCGGCCTCGGCCGCGTCTCGGAGGACATCAGCCTGCAGGCTTGGCGGCACCTCGCCGTCGGGACGGTTGCAGATCACGGTGGTGAAGCCTGCCGCCGCGATTGCCGCGATGTCCGCGGGGTCGATCTGCGGCGAGACGGCATAGTCTGGGGTGAGCGTGCGAATGTCCATGGAGCCGGTTTACGCCGTCGCCGCTACCGCGTCCAGACGTGTCCGCACGGCGGGTGCCATCAGCATGCCGCCCAGCATGGCGAGCGTGAAGACCCAGACCGGCGGCCCGCCGAAGCTGAGCGACGCCAGTGCCGGTCCCGGGCACAGTCCCACGAGGCCCCAGCCCATCCCGAAGAGCACCGATCCCACTACGAGATTGTGGCCGAGCTTCGGTGCGCTGCGTTCGGGGAAGGTGCCGCCCAGCAGCGGCTGACGGCCCTGCGTCAGGATCCAGGCCACGGCCATCGGCAGGATCGCCCCGCCCATGACGAAGGCGAGCGTCGGATCCCAGTTGCCGAAGACGTCGAGCCAGCCTTGAACCCGGCGGGTATCCGTCATTCCCGACAGCAGGAGACCGGTGCCGAAAAGCCCACCGGCAAGCGCTGCGAACAGGTTGCGCATCAGATGATCCCCAGGATGTGGCGGAACAGCACGACGGTCAGCCCGCCGGCGAGGATGTAGAAGACGGTGGCGACGATGCCGCGCAACGACAGGCGGGAGATGCCGCAGACACCGTGCCCCGACGTGCAGCCGTTCGCCAGACGCGTGCCGATGCCGACGAGAAGCCCCGCGGCGATCAGAAGCACCGGGTTGTCGGTCACGTTGCCCGGCGGCACGAAGCCGAACAGGAGCGCGATCACCAGCGGAAACGCCACCAGCCCGGCGAGAAACGCGAGCCTTTCGTTCCGACTCCCCATGCCTGATCCGTCCACGAGACCGCCGACGATCCCGCTTGCCCCCATGATCCGACCGTTCGCGAGCAGATAGACCGCGCCGCCGAGGCCGATCACCAATCCCCCCACCAGTCCGAAAATCCATTCAACCGGCATGATGCCCCTGTTCCTTTCACCGAAGCTGCGCCGACCGCAGCGCAAGTTGCGCCCGCTGCCCACGTCTCTCGGACATATGCGATATTCGATATGTCATTCAAGCCCTGGCGCCGGGTGACATGAAATTGACTACGATCAATCCCGCTGGGCCACGAATCGTGGTAAATAACTGCGGGCGTGTCTCAAGCGCGTCTGCACAGCGAGAGGGAGGATTACAGATGCCGTTTACACCCATGTCGAACACCGTCGCGGACCTGCGTGCAGATCTGCAGGCCGACGATCATGACCCCACGGTGCTGCATGACCGGCTTCGGGTGGTGATCGACGAGATGTCCCGCCGCGGAGAGGAAGTACCCGTCGACTTGCGTGCGGCGGTGACCGATCTGGAAGCCGAGATCCTCGACGCATTCCACGACAACCTGCCGGTCTGAAACCTGCCGCTCTGAAACCCGCAGGTGTGATCCGCGCGCGCGGTCAGGCGAGCGTGATGCCCAGCATCACGCACATCAGCCCGAGCGCGGACACAAGCAGAGCCACGAAGTTCAGCGTGACGATGCGCTTCAGCGTCGCGCGCAACGTGGCGTCGTCCAGTCCCGCGCGGCGTGCGCGGACTGTTCTTACGATGCACGCGATGATGCCGCCAAGCCCCGCAAGGGAAATCGCCGCGCCGATCCAGATCAGAAACTCCATCGCGTCATGTCCTTCGCCGCTGTGCCGCGCAGGTAGCCGCCCGCGCCGCGATGTGCAAGGCTGCGTGGTCTTGCAGCGGCGGGGTGCCCCGGCTAGACCGCCGCGGACGCTGCCCGTGCAGGCGGCCAAGGGCAGGAAGGCACCCATGATCGAGATCGAAAAGACCGACGGATACACCGTCACCGCCGAGGAATTGCGCCAGTTCGTGGAGCGTTTCGAGCGACTCGAAGCCGAGAAGCAGGACATCGCGGACCAGCAGAAGGAAGTCATGGCCGAGGCCAAGGGGCGCGGCTACGACACGCGGGTGATGCGAAAGATCATCGCGCTGCGCAAGCGCGACAAGGACGACCTGGCCG
Source organism: Meridianimarinicoccus sp. (assembly GCA_036770665.1). GTDB lineage: Bacteria > Pseudomonadota > Alphaproteobacteria > Rhodobacterales > Rhodobacteraceae > Meridianimarinicoccus. The sequence goes on along the minus strand of DAIPIS010000183.1, from coordinate 1,735 downwards.
AGGAGGAGGCGATTCTCGACCTGTACAAGCAGGCGCTCGGGATGTGAGCCTGCAGGCGCGGTCGACTGCACAACGCAAAAGGGGCGCGCCGCGGGAAACCGGGCGCGCCCCTTTGGTGTCCGGTCGCGGGATCAGCTCGCCGCGCGCGACTGTCGCTTGCGTTCGTGCGGGTCGAGGAACCGCTTGCGCAGGCGGATCGCGTTCGGCGTGACTTCGACGAGTTCGTCGTCGTCGATATAGGCGATGGCCTGTTCCAGCGTCATTTCGATGTGCGGGGTCAGGCGCACGGCTTCGTCGGTGCCGGACGCGCGCACGTTGGTCAGTTTCTTGCCCTTCAGCGGGTTCACTTCGAGATCGTTGTCGCGCGAATGCTCGCCGATGATCATGCCCTGATAGACCGGCGCCTGCGCGCCGATGAACATGCGCCCGCGATCTTCGAGATTGAACAGCGCATATGGCACGGCGGTGCCGTCTTCCATGGAGATGAGCACGCCCGCGCGGCGACCGGGGATCGGCCCGCAATGGGGCCGCCAGTCGTGGAACACGCGGTTGAGCACGCCGGTCCCGCGGGTGTCGGTCAGGAATTCGCCGTGATAGCCGATCAACCCGCGCGACGGCACGTATGCGATGATGCGGGTCTTGCCGGCCTGCTGTTTCATTTCGACAAGTTCGCCCTTGCGCGTGCCGGTCAGCTTTTCGATCACCGCACCGGAGTATTCGTCATCGACGTCGATCGTGACTTCCTCCACCGGTTCCAGCGTCTTGCCGTCCTCGTGGCGCAACAGCACCTGCGGACGCGAGATCGACAGCTCGAAACCCTCGCGGCGCATGTTTTCGATGAGCACGCCCATCTGCAGTTCGCCCCGGCCCGCGACTTCGAAGGCGTCGCCGCCGGGCGTGTCGCTGATCTTGATGGCGACGTTGCTTTCGGCTTCCTTGTGCAGCCGGTCGCGGATCACGCGGGACTGCACCTTCTTGCCGTCGCGGCCCGCAAGCGGGCTGTCGTTGATCCCGAAGGTGACGGTGATGGTGGGCGGGTCGATCGGCTGTGCGGGCAGCGGCACGTCGAAGCCCGGCTCCACCAGCGTATCGGCCACGGTCGCCTTGGCCATGCCCGCGATGGACACGATGTCACCGGCTTCGGCGAGGTCGATCGGCTGCTGGCCGAGACCGCGGAACGCGAGGATCTTCGAGACGCGGAAGCTTTCGATCTTCGCGCCGTCGCGGGACAGGGCGTTGACGGTCGCACCCGCCTTGAGCGTGCCGGATTCGACGCGACCCGTCAGGATGCGGCCGAGGAAGGGATCGGCGCTCAGGGTGGTGGCGAGCATCTGGAACGGGCCTTCGCGATTGGCCTGCACGCGCGGGGCGGGCACGTGGTCAAGCACGAGGCGGAACAGCGCATCGAGGCTGTTGCGCGGACCGTCGAGGTGGGTATCGGCCCAGCCGGAGCGGCCGGAGGCATAGAGCACCGGGAAATCGAGCTGGTCGTCATCGGCGTCGAGCGACGCGAAGAGATCGAACACCTCGTTCAGGGCGCGGTCCGGTTCGGCGTCGGGCTTGTCGACCTTGTTGAGCACCACGATGGGGCGCAGCCCCAGCTTCAGCGCCTTGGAGGTGACGAACTTGGTCTGGGGCATCGGGCCTTCGGCGGCGTCCACCAGGAGCACGACCCCGTCCACCATGGACAGGATGCGTTCGACCTCGCCGCCGAAATCGGCGTGGCCGGGGGTGT
>DAIPIS010000182.1:0-4347 GCA_036770665.1 Meridianimarinicoccus sp. | reverse complement strand
CCTTGATGAAGGCCCAGATGATGCGGGTCATTTCATCGCCGTCCATTTCGACGATCGGGTAGTCCACCTTGATCTTGGTCATGGGGTATCTCCTTGAAGCGACGGGCAGTGCCGGGGCGCGCGCAGGCGCGTCATACCCGGTTGCCGGACATCGGGAAAGAAATTGCATGCCACTGCATGCGGAAATCTGCGGCGGTGTCGCGTCCTGTCAGGTCCGGGCGTCGAACCACGGCTTTATGCGGGCGCGCACCCGGTCCCACAGGGCGGGTGCGCCGCGCCGGGCCGGCACGCCCACGCGCGCGTCGATCTGGTCGAGCGTCACATCGTAATGGGTCCAGCTTCCGCCGCCTGCGGCGAGGTTCATCAGCGGCGGCTGGCACCGGTCGAGCGCCTTGGCAAAGCGCGCATCCGGCGTTTCGCCCGCTTCGAATTCGTCCCAGAGCGCGCGCAGGGCCGCACCTTGGACCGCGGGCAGCATCCCGAACAGTCGGTCCGCCGCCGCGCGTTCGGCCTGGGCCTGCGCCGCCGATCCCGCGCTTGCGGCGTGGATCGGGATGTCGCCCGCGTCGATTTCGACGATGTCGTGTAGCAGCAGCATCCGGATGACCCGGTCGATGGACACGTCCGGTGCGGCCTGGTCGGCCAGCACCAACGCGAACATGGCGAGGTGCCACGAATGTTCCCCCGAATTCTCGGGGCGCGAGCCGTCCGCGATCGGCGATGCGCGCTGGACCAGTTTCAGCCGGTCGATTTCCAGCAGGAAACCGATCTGCCGGTCCAGCGCATCGCCCTCCGCCATCAGCGCGTGGTTTCGGTCAGCCGCTGCGTCACGTAGCCGCTGACCGCGTTGATCATCGTGTCCATGTGCGGATCTTCGAAGAAATGACCGGCACCGGGAATTTCCGTATGGGTGATCGTGATGCCGCGCTGTTCGTGCAGCTTGCCCACCAGCGTCCGGGTATCGACGGGCGGGGCGACGCGGTCGTTCGTGCCGTTGATGACGAGGCCCGACGACGGGCAGGGTGCCAGGAACGAGAAATCGTACATGTTCGCGGGTGGGGCCACCGAAATGAAACCGGTGATCTCCGGGCGGCGCATCAGCAGCTGCATGCCGATCCATGCGCCGAAGGAGAAGCCCGCGACCCAGCAGTGTTTCGCGTTCTGGTTCATGGACTGAAGATAATCGAGCGCGGAGGCCGCATCGGACAATTCGCCGATGCCTTGGTCATATTCGCCCTGGCTGCGCCCCACGCCGCGGAAATTGAACCGCATGACCGTGAAGCCCATGTTGTAGAAGGCGTAATGCAGGTTGTACACGACGCGGTTGTTCATGGTGCCGCCGAACTGTGGGTGTGGATGCAGCACGATGGCGATGGGCGCGTCCCTGTTCTTCTGGGGATGGTAGCGGCCTTCAAGCCGGCCTTCTGGGCCGGGAAAGATAACCTCGGGCATGGCGGCGCGGTCTTCCTTGCGGGCGGTCGGCCCCGCGGGTGGGGCTGGCTTCTATTCTGGAAACGTTCTAAACAGTGAAGCGGACTCGATTTTACCAAGTATCCCGCCTAACCATCCGTTTCGATTTGGTCAATGGCGGGCAGGGGGACGGCGCGATGAAACTGAGCACGAAGGGGCGCTATGCGATGGTGGCGCTGACGGACATGGCGCTGCAGTCTGGCGACGAGCTTGTCACGCTGAACGCGATTTCGCGTCGGCAGGCGATTTCGCTGGCCTATCTGGAACAGTTGTTCGTCAAGCTGCGACGCGCGGGTCTGGTGGAATCGGTGCGCGGGCCGGGTGGCGGCTACCGGCTGACACGACCGGCGTCGGAGATCCGGGTGTCGGAAATCCTCGGGGCGGTCGATGAAACCGTGTCGGCGATGCACAAGGGGCCAGCGGTGTCGGGCGCGCTGTCCGGGTCCAAGGCGCAAAGCCTGACAAACCGGCTGTGGGAAGGGTTCAGCGCGCATGTCTATGTGTTCCTGCACCAGACGCGGCTGTCGGATATCGTGGAGAACGCACTGGCGCCGTGTCCGGCGGTGCCGAGCCTTTTGAACTTCGTGGACGAATGATGGCGGCGCGCGTCTATCTCGACTGGAACGCGACGGCCCCTCTGCGAGCGGAGGCGCGCGCGGCGATGATCGCGGCGATGGATGTGGTGGGCAACCCGTCGTCGGTCCATGCCGAGGGCCGCGCCGCGACGGCATTGAAGGAAAGGGCGCGCGCGCAGGTCGCCGAAGCGTTTGGCGCGCAGGCGGCGGACATCGTGTTCACCTCGGGCGCGACCGAAGCGGCGGCGCTGGCTTTGGCGGGGCGCGACCTGCACGGGGCTTTGATCGAACACGACGCGGTGGTGGGCTGGATCACGCCCGACCTGCCCGTCGATGCGGCGGGTCGTGTGGCGGTGACCGATCCGGCGCGCACTGCGCTGCAGGCGGCCAACAGCGAAACCGGCGTGGTGCAGGATCTTCCAGAGGGGCTGGCGGTGGTCGACTTCACACAGGCGTTCGGCAAGCTGCCGGTGGGATTCGACTGGTCGGGGGCGCAGATGGGTCTTGTTTCGGCGCACAAACTGGGCGGTCCGAAGGGTATTGGTGCGCTGGTGCTGCGCCGCGGGCTGGACGTGACCGCGCAGATCCGGGGCGGCGGGCAGGAGATGGGGCGCCGGTCCGGCACCGAAAACCTGATCGGGATCGCGGGGTTCGGGGCCGCAGCTGAAGCGGCGGCGCGCGATCTGGCTGCGGGGGTCTGGGAAAAAGTGGCCGAGATTAGAAATATTCTAATTTCGGCGTTGGAAGCCGCTTCAAACGAGACTATTTTTGTCGGGAACGGCGGGGCCCGCCTGCCCAACACCGTCTGCCTGATCGCGCCCGGCTGGAAGGGCGAGACCCAGGTGATGGCGATGGACCTGGCGGGGTTTGCGGTATCGGCGGGGTCGGCGTGCTCCTCCGGCAAATTGCGCGAAAGCCGGGTCCTGCGGGCCATGGGGTTCCCGCCGGACCGAGCGGGACAGGCCCTTCGGATTTCGATCGGGCCCGACGTGACGGAGGACCAGGCGCTGCGCTTTGCCGAAGCCTGGGGCAAGGCCCATGCGAAGGTACGCACGCGGGCCGCGTAACACGGGGGCAATCTGCCCGAAAGGACGACACAGGATTTGCGCCGACACGGCGTGCAGGAAAGGACGACAGACATGGCTGCATTGGACACCACCGAAATCCGCGAGGGCGTCGACCGTGAAACCGTGGAAACCGTCCAGGCGATGGCCGGGAAGTACAAGTACGGCTGGGAAACCGATATCGAGATGGAGTATGCGCCCAAGGGCGTGACCCCCGATATCGTCAAGCTGATCTCCAGCAAGAACGACGAGCCCGCGTGGATGACCGAGTGGCGGCTGGGTGCCTTTGCCCGCTGGGAAAAGATGGACGAGCCGACCTGGGCGATGGTCCATTATCCGCCCATCGACTACCAGGACCAGTATTATTATGCGCGCCCCAAGAGCATGGACGTGAAGCCCAAGTCGCTGGACGAGGTCGATCCCAAGCTGCTGGCGACATACGAAAAGCTGGGCATCCCGCTGAAGGAACAGATGATCCTCGCCGGGGTCGAAGGTGCCGAGAACGCGCCGGCCGAAGGCCGCAAGGTGGCTGTTGACGCCGTGTTCGACAGCGTCAGTGTCGGGACGACGTTTCAGGCGGAACTGAAGCGCGCCGGCGTGATCTTCTGCTCGATCTCGGAGGCGATCCGCGAGCATCCCGACCTTGTGAAGAAATACCTCGGTTCGGTCGTGCCGGTGTCGGACAACTACTTCGCGACGCTGAATTCGGCGGTGTTTTCGGACGGGTCGTTCGTCTATGTGCCGCCGGGCGTGCGCTGCCCGATGGAACTCAGCACCTATTTCCGGATCAACGCCGAGAACACCGGGCAATTCGAACGCACGCTCATCATCGCGGACAAGGGCAGCTATGTCAGCTACCTTGAAGGCTGCACCGCGCCCAAGCGCGACACCACGCAACTGCATGCCGCGGTGGTCGAAATCGTGGCGCTGGAAGATGCGGAGGTGAAGTATTCCACCGTGCAGAACTGGTTCCCCGGCGACGAGACCGGCAAGGGCGGGATTTTCAACTTCGTGACCAAGCGTGCCGATTGCCGGGGCGACCGGTCCAAGGTGAGCTGGACACAGGTGGAAACCGGGTCGGCGGTGACGTGGAAATACCCGTCCTGCATCCTGCGCGGCGACGACAGCCAGGGCGAATTCTATTCCATCGCCATCACGAACAACTACCAGCAGGCCGACACGGGCACCAAGATGATCCATCTTGGCCGCAACACCAAGTCGCGGATCGTGTCCAAGGG
>DAIPIS010000002.1:0-67771 GCA_036770665.1 Meridianimarinicoccus sp. | reverse complement strand
TGCTGCCCGCCGGGGTCGCGGGGTTTGTCGGTATCTACGCCGTGCCGATGGCCGCCTTCGCGGGCGGCTGGGTGTCCACCATGGTCCTTTACGCGATCTCGACCAAGGCCGGGCGCACCTCGGTTGCGGTCATGCTGCTAGCCGGGATCGCGCTCGGGGCGCTGGCGGGGGCGCTGTCGGGGATCCTCGTCTACATGGCCGATGACGCGCAGTTGCGCGACCTGACCTTCTGGGGGCTCGGGTCGCTCGCGGGGGCGACCTGGGCGAAGCTGGGGGCGGCGGCGCCGCTGATCCTGCTGGCGCTGGCCGCGACGCCGCTTCTGGCGCGGGGCCTGAATGCGCTGGCGCTGGGGGAACCGGCGGCGGGGCATCTGGGCATCCGGGTGCAGCGGCTGAAATCCGCGGCCATCCTGACCGTGGCCGGGGCGACCGGAGCGGCGGTCGCGGTGTCGGGCGGGATCGGCTTCGTGGGCATCGTGGTGCCGCACATGCTGCGCATCGCCGTGGGGCCGGATCACCGGTATCTCCTGCCCAATGCCGCGATCCTGGGGGCGGTGCTGCTGGTGGGTGCGGACATGATCAGCCGCACGATCATCGCCCCCGCCGAACTGCCCATCGGGATCGTCACGGCCACGCTGGGCGGGCCGTTCTTCCTGTGGATCCTGCTGCGCAACCGCGCGCTTCTGGACCTGTGATCCGATGATCGACGCGCGCGACATCACCGTGACCCTCGGCGGCGGACCGGTCCTGCACGGGGTCGATTTCGCGGCCCGCGCGGGGGCGGTCACGGCGATCGTCGGGCCGAACGGGTCCGGCAAGACGACGCTGCTGCGGGCGCTGACCGGCGATGTGGGCCATGCGGGGCGGTTGACGCTGGACGGTGTGCCGCTGTCGGCCATACCGGGGCACCGGCTGGCGCGGCGGCGCGCGGTGCTGCCGCAGGCGACCCGGCTGGCGTTCCCGTTCACCGTGCTCGAGGTCGTGCGGCTTGGCCTGATCGCCCAGACCGGCCCCGCGCGCGACAGCCTGCCCCGGCGCGCGCTGGCCGAGGTCGGGCTGGATGGCTGCGCGGCGCGGTTCTACCAGGACCTGTCGGGGGGCGAACAGCAGCGCGTGCAACTGGCCCGCGTGCTGGTGCAGGTCTGGGATCCCGTGACCGATGCGGGGCCGGGCTGGCTCTTTCTGGACGAGCCGGTGTCGAGCCTCGACATCGGGCACCAGCTGGAAGTGATGGGACTGGTGCGCCGCTATGCCGACCGGGGCGGCGGCGTGGTCGCGGTGATGCACGACCTGAACCTGACCGCGCAGTTCGCCGACAGCGTGGCGGTGATGGCGGAGGGGCGGGTCGTCGCGCAGGGACGGCCGGATGCCGTGTTCGACGATACCCGCCTGTCGGGGGTCTATGACTGCCGGTTGCGGCTGAACGCGGTGCCGGACGGGCCGGTGCCCTTCGTGCTGCCCCAGACGGCGGGGGATGCACCGAAGCACACCGCCGCGGTTGCCGGATACGGCGCTGCCCCATGACACGACCCGTTGAAGACAGGGACCCGACGATGACCTGCACGCCATACCGGACGAGGATCGCCGCAGCACTGTTGGCGCTGCTGCACGCGGGCGGCGCTGCGGCGCAGGATGCCGCCGGAGCGCTGACGTTCATTCCAACCGGGTCGATCCGGTGGAGGGCGCCTGTCGTCTGACGTTCATGGCCACGAACGCGACCGGGGCCGCGATCGACGCGCTGACGCTGGAAATCGTGCTGATCCGCACGGATGTGCCCGCGCGCGTTACAGCGCGATGATGTGGTTGTCCCACGCGCAGGGGTGCCGGGCGACCAGTTGCGGCCCTTCCGGACCGATGGCGATCAGCCCGCCCAGCCCGTCGCTGGCAAGATACCCGTCGCCATGCGGGGCCAGCCCGCAGATGTCGGCGCGCGACACGGCCCCCCGGAACGCGCCCGTCGCATCGAACCGGTGCAGCCGCCCGCCGCGCGGCGAGGTGATGGCGATCCCGTCCCCCGCCCCGGCGAAGGCGATGCTGCCCGCGTAACCCTGCATGGCGATCTCGTCGCCCAGCGGGGCCGCCGCGAGCACGGGTGCTGCACCCATGCGGTGCAGGCCCAGAAGCGGCGGTGCGGCACCCGGTTCCCCTTCCCATTGCATCGCGAACCCCACCAGACCGTCGCCGCGGACGGCGAGGTGGCGGATCGAGTTGCGGTGCAGGTCGGCGTCGATCGCCACCCGGTCCAGCACCTTGCCCGACAGATCGAGGTAGGCGAGGGTCGGTCGCATCGTCGCGATGTTCAATTTGGTGCGGTCGGTGGCGTCCGTGGCTATGCCGCCGTTGGCCACCGCCAGCGCGGCCCCGCCGGGCATCAGCCGGATGTCGTGCGGCCCGATCCCGCCGCTTGGCCATTCGCCGGCGCGACGGTATCCTGCCGCCACATCCCACAGCCCGATCACGCCGGCGCTGTCGCACTGCGCCTGTTCGGCGGTCAAGAGCAGCGCGCCGTCATGGGCAAAGACACCGTGTCCGTTGAACTGGCGTCCCGCGGGGGGTGCAAGCCGGTGGCGCACGATGCCGGTGACGCAATCGATCACCAGCGCGAAATAGCCCGGGCGGCGCGCAAAGGCGACGGCTTCGGCTTGGTGGGGATGGCCAGCGCCCGCATGGCCGCGTGCCGGCAGTGGCACCCGGAAACAGACGTCGCCCGCCCGGTCGAGCCCGTAAAGCGCATGCGCCCCGCCGGTGTCCCGCGCAGCGGCGAGGTAGGACGGGTTGCCCACCGCTGCCCATCCCAGCCGCGGCGCGGCCCCGGCGGCCAGCAGCGACGCGATGAAGCCCCGGCGTGTGGTCATGGCGTCAATCCCCGTCCTGTGCGTTGAAGCCGGGTGCCATGCCCATGGGTGCCCCGATTTCGGTCGCGATGGCGTCGTGCAGGCTGCGCACCGCCTGTTGCAGCACCTCGACCCGCAGCCGCGCGCCGGGATCGTCCATGTCGGCAAAGGCCGGGTCGGTGACGCGGCTTGCCGCGTCGCGCACGCGCGCCATGGCAGCGGAGGTGGAAGGCAAGTCGCGGCCCGCCAGCGCCAGCGCCATGTCGTGCCCGGCCTGCGCGGCCAACAGCACGTGGCGCAGGCTGCGCCCGGACCGGCGCGCTTCGGCAAGCGCGGGGCGGGGGCGGTCGATCGTGCCCATGGGTCGGCCCAGCCGCTGGTCGGCGGTGAATTCGACGCTGGACAGGATCTGCGTGAAGATCGCGCGCAGCGCTTCGTCCGTGTCGAGGTAGGTGATGTTCCCCGCCTGCCCGGCGGTCCGGAGCGTGTCGGCGAAAGCGCCGCGCCACGCGGCGTCAAGCGCCGCGGCCTGCCGGTCCATGTCGGCGGCGATGGTCGCGGCGAGCCGACAGGTGTAGCCGTCCGCCGCGTCGCCCGTGAAGTCCATGAAATCCGCGTCGTGGATCAGCATTTCCAGCGCGAAGAGCCCGCGCGCCGCGATGGACACATCGGCGTAGCCCGCGACGTCGTCCGCGACCGGATCAGCCTCGGCCACCAGTCGCGCCAGCGTGCGCCGGGTGACGCCCCGCGGGTCGGGCCAGAAGGCAATGGACAGCGCGCCGGTTTCCGATGGACCGACCCGCAGGTCGCCCACCGGTACCCAGGCGTCGAAGGCCGCATCCAGCGCGGGGCGCAGGGCCGTGGCGGTGCAATCGGCGGCGGCGGTGGCGGCCAGTGCGGCGGCGGCATCGGCGAAAGCGGCGAATCCCGGCAGGATGTGCCGGTCGAGCACGGCGTCCACATCGGCCCGCGCCGGAAGTGCTGCAATCCACAGCGCGGCGGCAAGGGAGATCGGGCGCATCACAGGCTTTCCAGGTAGCGGATCAGGGCGGCGCGGTCTTCGGGCGGCATCTCCACCACGCGGTCGCGGGCGGGCTGCGCTTCGCCGCCGTGCCACAGGACAGCCTCCAGCAGCGACCGGGCGCGACCATCGTGCAGGAAATACGTGTGCCCCGATACCGTTTGCGTCATCCCGATCCCCCAGAGCGGGGCCGTGCGCCATTCGCGCCCGTTCGCCCGCCCCTCGGGGCGGTTGTCGGCGAGCCCCTCGCCCATGTCGTGCAGCAGAAGGTCGGTATAGGGCCAGATCAACTGGAAGCTGGCCGGATCGTCGCCCGCCAGCCGGTGGGTGACGTAGTTCGGCCGGTGGCAGGCCGCACAGCCGGTGTCATGGAACACCGCGCGTCCGCGCAGAACCTGCGGGTCGTCCACGTCGCGCCGGGCGGGCACCGCAAGCGTCCGGCTGTAGAAGGTCACGAGGTCGAGCCCGATCTGGTCGATCTCGAACCCGCCCTGCTGCGCGTCGCCGCCGTGCCGGGCGCCGATGCAGGCGGTCTGCGCGTCGGTGCAGTCGCCGGACCCCGCCGGGTGGATCGGGTTGGAGATCCCCATGTCGCCCGCGAAGGCGCTGGCGGTCTGTTCCAGCACCGATGGGTTGCCCGCCTTGTGTCCGAAGCGGCCCAGCATGGGCTGGTCGTGCACGGCGGACCACACGATCTGCGGATTGCCGGAGATACCGTCGCCGTCCGCGTCGTCCGGATCGGCCCAGGCGAGGATGTCCTCGGCCGGGATCGCTTCCAGCAGGCCCATGCCGATCATCTGCGGGGCCACGCGCGGGCTGAGCATCGCGTCCGGGTGCAGCGGCCCATAGCCCGGATCGGCGGCGGTGTAGGTCGGGCGGCGCAGGGTCGCGACCTCGCCCCCCGACAGGGCCACGGTGACGTCCTGGTGGTCGATGTGCATGCGCGCCTCGGGCGCATGGCCGGGCAGGCTGAAATCCTGCAACTGCTTGCCATAGACCGGGTCCGGCGCGGTCGCATGGGTTCCCGCGATGTAGCGGGCGGTTTCGACCATGTCCGGGGCGGGTACCGAAATGCGCAGGAACATCGACACGGCGGTATCATCGGGGCCTGCGGGCGGATGGCCGCGCCCGTCCTTCAGGTGGCAGCGCTGGCAGGCCCGCGCGTTGTAGAGCGGCCCGAGCCCGTCCGAGGCGAGGGTGGAGGCCGGGGCCGACACCCAGATCCGCGTGAACATCCCGTTGCCGACCCGGAAATCGAGTTGCTGCGCGAAGCTCAGGTTGGCGGCGGGCTGGGAAAAGGCGTCGGCGGTGTCGCGCGCCCGCACCGTCTGCGCCCCGCCCGCGTTCTCTTCGAAGGCCCAGGGTGCCGTGAAATCGGTCGGCAGCGCGGTGACGGCGCGGATGCGTGCGCGTTCGGCGTCGGTGCGCGGGATCACGTCCAGATGCACATCCGCAAGCCCCGCCCATGGCGGCGCGTCCGGTGGCGCGGCACGCGTGACGGTCGGCATGGTGGCGGTCAGGGTCGCGGGCAGGACGGCGATGGCCACGGGCAGCAGGCAGCGCAGGACGGATCGCATGGCGGGCACTCCGGAAAGGCAGGGGTGGCGCGGGTCGGCCGCGCCAACCGCGGGCCGGGCTTACTGGAAGACGGCGGACGGGTTGTCGAGACTGTCCGACCCTTCGATCGCGATGCCGCCCAGATCGAGCGCCGTCACGACCCGTTCGATCGACCGGGTCTGCGCGATCAGCGCGTCCACCCCGCCCATGATGAGCGCCTCGCCACCCGCGTCGCCGCGCGCGAGCATCTGGTCATAGGCGAAGCCCGCTTCGGCGGCGGTCTTGATCCGGCCAAGGGCCAGCACGGCGTCCGCCAGCCGCGTCCGCATTTCGGCATCGAGTGCGGGATCGGCGGCGGCGACCAGATCCGACAGGGACGGTCCCGCGACCTCGGTGCCATCGCTGCGGACGTAGCGGCCCAGATACACGGACCGGATGCCCACGCCGTTGTAGAAATGGTCGTTGTGGGTGTTGTCTGCGAAGCAGGAGTGTTCCTCTTCGGGGTCGTTCAGCATCAGGCCGAGGCGCATCCGTTCCCCCGCCGTTTCGCCATAGGACAGGCTGCCCATGCCGGTCAGCATCGCCGACAGGCCCGCCTGCGGGTCGTCCATCAGTGTCGCGCGGGCGTCGCCATCCGCGGCCCATTGCGCGGCCATCCACGCGAGATCATCGACCAGCAGGCCGGTGGCCGTGGCCAGATACGCCGCCCGCCGGTCGCAATTTCCGTTGGTGCAGTCGTCGCCCGTGACGTAATCGGTCCAGGGCCGGTTGCCCGCGCCCGGGCCGTGCCCGTTCAGGTCCTGCCCCCAGAGCAGGAACTCGACGGCGTGATAGCCGGTGGCCACGTTCGCCTCGATCCCGTCCACTTCGTGCAGGGTGTCCTGCAGCAGCGCTGGCGTGATCTCGGTCGCGTCGATCTCGGTGCCCGACAGGGTGAAGGACGGGGTGGCGATCACGTTCAGCGCAGCGAGCCGGTTTTCGTCGGTCGGGCCGCCAGAGGCGCCGTCCACATAGTCGATCAGCCCTTCGTCCAGCGGCCAGGCGTTCACGCGGCCTTCCCAGTCGTCCACGATGGGATTGCCGAACCGGAACACCTCGGTCTGTTGATAGGGCACGCGGGCGCGCAGCCACGCGGCGCGGGCCGCCTGCAACGCTTCGGCGGAGGGCGCGTCGATCAGGGTCGTGACGGCGTCTTGCAGCGCGCGGGCGGCGATCAGGCTGTCGTCGTATTTCGCCGCGGCGATGTCGGCATAGGTGTCAAGCACCTCGGCAGGCGTATGCGCCTGGGCGGCGACGGCCAGCCCTGCGGCAAGCCCTGCGGCCAGCGCGGTGGTGGTCAGGATTGTCCGGATCATGTGCGTGTCCTCGTGTTGGTCCGGTTCCGGGCGGCGCGACCGGGCAGGTGGCGCGGCACCGAAGACTGGAAGAACCGGGCTGGACAGCGCGTGTGGCGGGGCGACCGATGGGGCCGGGCATCACGGTGCGCCTGTTTGGCTGGGGTCTGTCGATGTTGCATCCGTCATGGCCCTCGCGGGCCTGTCGAATTTCTGACGGAAACAGTCTGAAATGGCAAGTGTCCTATACCTGCGGCATGGGGGCGCTATGCGGCGGCGGGTGGGTCGGTTCGGGCGCGGGTCGCATGCCCCCATGGCCCCCATCGCCCCCATGGCCCCCAAGGTCCCCGCCTGGGTTGGCGGTTTTGGCGGTCTGGTGGCTTCGGACGGTGCGGGTCATGCCCCGATCGGCGCGCCTCGGGCCAGCCGCGCGGCACCGACCGCGGCTTCGGGCGTGGCCGCGACCGTGACCGGCACGCCCAGCACCCGCGCGCGGATCGCCGTCCAGGCCGGGTTCGCAGCCCCGCCCCCCGCCGTGACGATCCGCGCCGGACGCGGCGCGCCCAGCCCGACCATGACGTCATAGGCGTTTCGTTCGATCCGGGCGATGCTTTCCAGCACGCCGTGCAGGAACGCGACGTCATCCTTCGGGCGCGGCGCAAGGCGCGGGGCCAGCGCCGGGTCGTTGACCGGGAATCGTTCGCCGGGGCGCAGGAGCGGGTAGAAGTCGCAGGGGCTTTCGACCGCGGGGTCGATGCGGGCCGACAGCGCGGCCAGCGCGGCATCCGGGAACAGGCTGCGCAGCACGCCGCCGCCGGTGTTCGACGCGCCGCCGACCAGCCAGCCATTCCCTAGCCGGTGCGCATAAAGGCCAAGCTCCGGCGCGTCGATGCGCGTGTCCGAACACAGCTTCACCGCCAGCGTGGTGCCGAGCGAGGTCACCGCAGCACCCGGCACCGGGTCTGCGGCGGCAAGAAAGGCGGCGATGCTGTCGGTGGTGCCCGCGTGCACCATGGCGGCCTGCGACAGCCCGAAACGCGCCGCGATGTCGCGCGCGACGGGGGCCAGCGGCGCGCCGGGCCGGTGCGCCACCGGCAGCAGCGTGGGGTCGGGAAAAAGCCCGGTCACCCAGTCGGGCCAGCGCCCCGTGGCCGGATCGATGCCGGTCTTGAGCGCGTTGTTCACGTCGGTCAGCCCGCCCCGTCCCATGAGCCAACCCGCGACGACATCCGCCTGATGCAGAAGGTGGCGGGCCCGGCCCGCGGCGTCATCGGCCAGAAGATGCAGGGCACGGGCCAGCGCCGATCCCGGCCCGCGCGCCACATGGGCGGCGGGGGCCACGGCGGCGATGCGGTCCGCTTCCGCCGTGAAGCCCGCGTCGTCATACATCAGCGCGCGGGTCACGGGCGTCAGCGCGCCATCGGTCAGGAGAAGACTGCCCGAGGTGCCATCGACCGCGATCCCGGTGATGTCGTGGGGCGCTGCGCCCGCCGCGCGCAGGGCTGCCATCTGGGCGTCAAGGCATGCCGCGACCGCCGTGCGCCAGCAGGCAGGATCGCGGCGGTCGTCGGGGTCCGGCCCGTAGGGCGCGCGCGCCGTGGCGACCAGTCGGTCCGCGCCGTCCAGCACCGCCGACCGCACGCCGGAGGTGCCAAGGTCGATCCCCAGCCACAGCGCCGTCATGGGCGCGCGGCGAGGGCCTGCCGGTACTTCTCGGCGTCCCAATCCAGAAGCGCGGCTTCAGCCTCCGCACCGATGGGCTGGGGTGTCCAGTCACCGGGCAGGCGCGCCAGCACATCGGCAAGGCAGCGCAGCATCGCGCGCTGGGATGGCGTCGCCCCGTGGCGCAGGGCGATGCCCGCGCCGGGCCGCAGAATCGCGGGTGGCGATCCGGCGTGATCCGCCAGCGGCAGGGCCGGGCCCAGAAACACCACATGATCCGGGTAATAGGACCCGGCCTGCACCAGCGTGACGGCACGGGCGTCGCGGGCGATCCAGCCTTCGTCGGCCCAGTCGAAGCCGTCGGGCGGGGCCGTGACAGTCCTGGTGGCGGTGGGGTTGCGCGCGGGCAGGGCCAGCCGGGCTTCCACGTCGTCCATCAGGGCAGCGGTGTCTTCCACGGTTGCGCCGCACACGATCAGCCCGTGATTGGCCAGCAGGATCACGCGGGTATCGGGCTGCACCCGCGCCATGATTTCCCGCGTGAGCGGCAGGCCGGGCTTGGCGTAGGGCACGATCACCGCGGCGAGCCCGGACAGTTTTCCGGCGGCGGCGTCCCGGCCTTCGGGGGCGATGGCATGGGTCAGCGCGGCGATGGAATGGGTATGGGCCACCACCGGCCAGTCGAGTGCCGCGTGAAACGTCGTCTCGATCGACGGGCGCAGTGTCTGTGCGGGGTCGAGGACCGTGGCCTTGCAACTGCCGTCGCCCGCGCGGCCCGCCGCTTCGGCCCGCGCGGCGGCCAGATCGACGGCGACGAAGATGGTGCGCGTGGCAGCATGGGCCAGTTCGGTGCCCGACGCCTTGATCCACAGGACATCGCCATCCTTGATCGACGTGTTCCCCCCCGGTCCCTGCACCCGCAGCGGATCGCGCCCCAGCCGCGCTGAAAACGCGCGGAAGCGCGAGAAGTCGGGGGGCAGTCGGGGGGCAGGGGTCGCGGTCTGGGCCATGGTCAGCGAAGCTCCGAAAGGGTGAAGTCGGGCAGCGGGGCGGATACCGCGGCGGCAAGGCGTGTCAGCACGGTGGCCACGGGTGCGGGCGGGGCGAAGTCGGCGGCGTGCAGCCCGCCCATGACGAAGGCCGCCCGCCAGCCTGCCGCGTGCGCGCCCGCGATGTCGTGCTCAAAGCTGTCGCCCACCATCAGCAACCGGTCCGGCGGCAGCCCGAGCGCGGTTTCGACCGCCCGGAACACCGGGGCGTGCGGCTTGCCGTAGAAGCGCACCGTGCCGCCCGCCGCGGCATGGGCATGGGCCAGGGCGCCGGGCGAGGTGACGGTGACACCGCCCGCCCGCGGGGCCGCGCGATCGGGATTGGTGCACAGCACCGGGATGCCCCGCGTGCGGGCCACGTCCAGAACGGCGTGCGGTGCGGCGGTATCCGCCCCGTCCGGCAGACCCATCAGCAGAACGGCATCGGCGCGGGCGGCATCGTCGGTCAGCGCCACGTCCAGCCCCACGGCCCAGTCCGCCGCGTCGCCCGGCGCGCGTTCGATCGCGCACATGACGCCGCCCGCCACGCGCCCCGCCGCGATGTCCTGCCACAGCGCCTCGCCCGAGGTCATCACGGTGTCGAACCGGATGCCCGCAAAGCCCATCGCGGCGATGCGCGCGGCATTCGGTGCGGCGCGCTTCCCCGAATTGGTCAGCACCGCAAGCCGTACCCCTGCCGCGCCAAGCCGGTCCAGCGCGCGCACGGCCCCGGAATAGGGGGCCGTTCCGTCATGCAGAACGCCGAACTGGTCGAGAACGACCGCGCCCACATCGCCCGCCACCGCGTCGAGACTGTCGAGGTGGCGCACCACGGTTCAGTCCTCGGCCATGTCCCTGGGATCGACCAGACCGGCAAGATAGGCCGCGGCCTCGGCGCGGGTCATCGCGGGGGCTGCGCGGCCTGCCGTGCCGTGGGGCATGTCGCCGAAATAGAACTGGAAGCCGGGGATGACCTGACGGCGCTGGCGCAGCGGCATGCCGGGATAGGGGAACACGTCCGACCGGGCGTTCGCGGCGTCGTCGTGGCAGGGCAGGACGTAATCGGCGCGCTTGTCGATCTCCTCCACCGATTTCCAGCCATCGAAGCTGTTCACGAACCGTGCGGGCACCCAGTAGCGCCAGCCTTCGGCCGGGTTGGGGTCAAGGTTGCGTTCCACGAAGATCGCGTCGCCGGCGACCACGATATCGCCCATGGACGTGGCCACGCTGACCGCCATGTGCCCGACCGAATGGCCCGGCGTCGGGAACATGGTGATCCCCGGCAGGACTTCGCATTCGTCGGCGACGGCTTCGAAGACGCAGCCTGCATAGGCCGGTTCGATCCCGAGGAAGCCGGATTCGTAGGTCCGGTAATAGAGCGGCAGGGGGTTGTAGGCCATTTCGATCTCGGCCTTGGGGGCGATGTAGCGGGCGTTGGGGAACATCTTCATGTTCTGCACATGGTCCCAGTGCAGATGGGTGAAGACGATCGCGTCGATCTCGTCGGGGCGCACGCCCAGCTTCTGTTCGAGATGCTCATGCACCTGCAGGCAGCCGCGCTTGTCGCATTTGTGGTGATATTTCGACGCGCGTTCGGCATCGCACAGGCCGGTGTCGATCAGGATCTTGTGCGCGCCCGTGTCCACATAGTGGCAATAGACCGGGTTCCAGTATTTCCGGCCCGCGGGCCCTTTCCAGAAGATGTAGGTGCCCAGATCGGCTTCGAGCCATCCAGTGTTGATCGGATAGATCCGGGTTTCCTGAACGCCCATGCTGTGCTCCCCCGCGCGGCTGAATCTTTGCATACAGAAATGGTAATTTGCGTGCAGATGCAACCGCGAAGTTGCGGATCAGACCGGATAGGCGGCCAGAGTCTGCAGGAAACTGGCTGTCATGTGGGCGCGCATGCCTTCGGCCGCAGTGCGCGAATCCTCGGAAAATATCCCTTTCAGCAGGTCTTCGTGGCTGCGGGCGGACGCGACGAGATCGTCCTGCGTCGCGAACTTGCGCGCCCGGAACGGGCCGGTGCGACGGCGGAAATCCGCGGCGAGGCCCGCCATATAGGGGTTGCCGGTCGCGCGGTAGATCGCGTGATGAAACGCCTCGTTGGCACGCAGGTATGCGGGGATGTTTCCCGCGGCCGCGGCGGCGACGCAATCGGCCTGCGCCGATTCGATTTCGGACCTGGACAAAAGCGTCAGCCGCTGGGCCGCGATGCGGGCGCAGGCGGCTTCGATTTCGTGCATTGTTTCAAAGATATAGGAAAGTTCCTCGCGCGAAAGCCGGGCAACCCGCACGCCGCGCTTTTCACCGGGTTCGAGAATCCCCTGGGCGGTCAGCCGCCCCAGCGCTTCGCGGACCGGGGTGCGGGACACGCCGAAGCGTTCGGTCAGCGTCACTTCGTCCAGCCGTGCGCCGGGGGGCAGCGCGCCCGTCGCGATGTCGTCCATCAACGCCGCCTCGATCCGCGCCACGGTGCTGCCGCGTGCGCCCTGTTGCGGTGTGCTGTCGGTCATGCCCTTGCCTTCGTGTCGTCCTGTCCTGCCGAGCGCATAGCAGTTTTCGCGGCGCACCGCAATTTTGGATATTTACTTTCATCTTTGCATACAGAAAAGTCGGCGCAGGGAGAGGAAAGGGATTCCATGCCGCGGATTCGTCTCGACGGGCTGGTCAAGCGCTATGGCGCGGTCGAGGTGCTGCACGGCATCGACCTCGACATGGCCGAGCACGAATTCACCGTGCTCGTCGGGCCGTCCGGCTGCGGGAAATCCACCACGCTGCGCATGATCGCCGGGCTGGAAAGCATATCCCAAGGCGAGATCTGGATGGGCGACCGGGCGGTGGGCGGGCTCGATCCCAAGGATCGCGACATCGCGATGGTGTTCCAGGACTACGCGCTTTACCCGCACATGAACGTGGCGCGGAACATGTCGTTTTCGCTGCGGCTGCAAAAGCGTCCGGCGGCGGAGATCGACACCCGCGTGCGCGCCGTGGCCGAGATGCTGGGCCTCGCGCCCTATCTGGACCGCAAGCCGGGCGAATTGTCGGGCGGGCAGCGGCAACGCGTGGCGATGGGGCGCGCGCTGTGCCGCGACGCCTCGACCTTCCTGTTCGACGAACCCCTTTCCAATCTCGACGCGAAGCTGCGCGGGCAGATGCGCGCGGAACTGGCGGTGATGCGCCAGACCGTGAAGAAGAACATGATCTACGTCACCCATGACCAGATCGAGGCGATGACGCTCGCGGACCGGATCGTCGTGATGCACGGCGGGCGCATCCAGCAGCAGGGCACCCCGGCGGAGCTGTTCCGCCACCCGGTCAACCAGTTCGTCGCCGGGTTCCTGGGTGCGCCGCCGATGAATTTCCTCGCGGCCGAACTGGTGGAGGATGCGGGCCACACCGTCGCGCGCGGGCCGGGATTCGCGCTGCGGCTGCCGGGTGAT
Source organism: Meridianimarinicoccus sp. (assembly GCA_036770665.1). GTDB lineage: Bacteria > Pseudomonadota > Alphaproteobacteria > Rhodobacterales > Rhodobacteraceae > Meridianimarinicoccus. The sequence continues at coordinate 54,892 of DAIPIS010000002.1, read as the reverse complement.
CTGGCCAACCGCGCCCAGGCGCGAGCCTTGCGGGCCGTCACGCTGGGGATCCGGCCTTCGGATCTCGAATATGCGCCCAATGCCGTGCCGGGTGCTGCCATCGACCTTGCCGTGATCGTGTCCGAATACGTCGGCGCGCAATCCGTGCTGATCTGCGATTGCGGCGGGGCGCGCATCACCGTCGAGCTCAAGTCCGAAACGCCCATCGCCATCGGGGAAACGCTGCGCTTTGCCGTGCGGGCCGACGCGATGCACCTGTTCGACCCGACAACCGAAGCGGCGCTGTAACGCCGCCGACAAAGATCCGGCGCAGCAGCGCCGTGGGCACCGAAGCGGCGCTGCAAGGCCGCCAGCCACGTCACAACCTGGGAGGAAACGGAAATGCTCAAGACCCTGAGGACAACGACCATCGCGGGGGCGATGCTGCTCGCCGGCACCGCCGTGGCGCAGGACAGTCCCTATGCGCCCTATGCCGGCACCACGTTGGTGGTGAACTTCCCGTCGCACCCGCATTACAACGCGGTGATGGCTGTGCTGCCGGAATTCACCGCCCAGACCGGGATCGAGGTGGAGGTGGACATGCTCCCCTATCTCGACATGCGCGAACGCCAGACGCTGGAACTGGCACTGGACGAAGGGGCCTATGACCTGATCGCCTATGTGGTGTTCTCCAAGGCCGATTATGTCTATGCCGACCAGATCGAGAACCTCGCGCGGTTCTTCATGAACCCGCGGCTGGCCGATCCGACCTATGACGCGGCGGACCTGATCGACGGCTACGTCCAGAACATCGGCGTGGCGGGCGGCGAAAAGGGCTATCTGCCGGGACCGACCGGGTCGCTGTTCGGGCTGCCCTTCGGGTCGGAAACCTCGGTCCTGTTCTATCGGACCGACATCTTCGAAAAGCACGGGCTGACCCCGCCGGAGACCTACGAGGACCTGCTGGAGCTTGCCTGCCGCATCCCCGAACTGGAACCGGGCATGGGGGGTGTGGCCAGCCGCGCGGCGTCCGGGCATCAGGCGGCGCATGCGTTCCTGTTGCACCTCGCGCCCTTGGGCGGACGCGTCTTCGACGAAAGCTGGAACCCGATCATCAACAACGCGGCCGGCGTCGCCGCCGCCGAGGCGTTGGAGCGCATCGTCGATTGCGGGCCGGAGGGGTCTTCCGCCTTCGGGCCGGGCGAGGCCGCCAATGCCTTTGCCCAGGGGCAGGCGGCGATGTTTCTCGACAGCATCGCCTTCGCCGCCGATTTCCAGGATCCCGCGCGCAGCACGGTCGTGGGCAAGGTCGGCTATGCAATGCACCCCATGGGCGTGCGCCGCGGCAGCCAGACCGGCGGCTTCGGGCTCGCGATCCCGCGCAACGCGGAACACCCCGAGGCGGCCTTTCTGCTGATGCAATGGCTGACCTCCAAGGAGGGCGATCTGGCCGTGGCCATGGCGGGCGGCAACCCGTCGCGCTTTTCGACCTATGCGGATGGCGATCTGAACGCGCGCTACCCGTGGTCGGCTGCGTTCGGCGAGGCGCTGCAGCATGCCGACCCGGACTGGCGTCCGATCATCCCCGCGTGGGGCCGGATCAACGCCGATATCGGCACCACCATGAGCCAGGTCCTGACCGAAGGGCTGGAGATCCAGGCAGCCCTCGACGGCATCGCCGAACGCACCCGCGCGCTGATGGCCGAGGAAGGCTATTACATCTGGCAGGAGTGATCCGCGCCCGGACCTGATCCAGGGCCCGTCCCGCGCAGCGGGGCGGGCCCGTGCCCCGCGCCGAAGGGAAACGCCGCCGTGACACGCCTGTCCGCGAACCGTCTGACACCCTACCTGTTCATGGCGCCCGCCGCGCTGGTGATGATGCTCGCGCTGTTCTACCCGATCGTCTACATGGTCTGGGGCAGCTTCCGCGACTGGGATCCCAGCCAGAGTCTGGGCGAGACCGACTTCGTGGGGCTGGCCAATTACGCGCGGCTGATGGCGGACCCCGCGTTCCACGAAAGCTTCCGGGTCACGCTGGTGTTCGCCGTGTCCGTGGTCAGCGTCGAAATGCTGCTGGGGGTCGGGCTTGCGTTGCTTCTCGACCGCAACATCCGCGGCATGTCCGTGCTGCGGACGCTGTTCATCCTGCCCATGATGATCGCGCCCGTGGTGGTGGGGTTGGTGTGGCGGTACATGTTCCACCAGACCTATGGCACGTTCAACCGCGCGCTTGATGCGGTCGGCCTGCCACCGGTGGACTGGCTGGGCCAGAACCCGCTTCTTTCGGTCATCATCGCGGACATCTGGCAGTGGACGCCCTTCATCTTCATCCTGTCGCTCGCGGCGCTGCAATCGCTGCCCCGGTCGGCATTGGAGGCCGCGCGGATCGACGGCGCGACCGCGTGGCAGCAGATCTGGCACATCAAGCTGCCGCTGATGGCACCGGTGCTGATCGTGACGATGCTGTTGCGCCTGATCGACGCCTTCAAGGTGCTGGAGGTGATCCTTGTGCTCACCGGCGGCGGGCCGGGCCTGTCGACCGAGATCCTCGCGCTGCGCATCGCCCGCACCGCGCGGGAATTCCGCGACCTTGGCGAAGCGGCGGCCATGTCGAATCTGCTGCTGATCCTCCTGATGGCGCTGACATTGGGCATGTTCGCGCTGACCCGCTGGCAGGATGCCCGCGCCCGCCGCCAGAGATACGCCGCAACGGCAGAGGACGACCAATGACCGACCGCACACAGGACCGCCAGAACGCGGCCTTCTTCGCCCTGATCGCGGTGCTGATCTTCATGTCGGTGGGTCCGGTCCTGCTGCTGCTGGCCAATTCGCTGAAACTGGACGTGGACATCACCAGCGGCACCGGCGGCCTGCTGTTCATGCCCACGATCCGCAATTATGAAACCGCGCTCTGCGATATCCTGTGGTACGAACCGGAACACCTGCGGTTCTGCCAGATCCGGTTCGGCGGGGCCTTCGTGAACTCGATCATCATCGCACTGGTGTCCACGGCACTGACGCTCGTGTTCGGGTGCATGGCCGCCTATGCGCTGGTGCGGTTCCGGTTCATGGGACGGGACAGCATGTCCCTGTCCACGCTGGCGGTGCGGATGATCCCGCCCGCGGTGCTGCTGGTCCCGGTCTTCGGGCTGTGGAACAACGCCTTCTGTCTGGACAACGACTATGGCATCGGCGCGTGGATCCGGGCGAATTTCGGCGGTCGCGGCGACGTGTGCCTTGCGGGCACCCATTCGGGCATCATCCTGATCTACGTGGCGATGAACCTGCCCTTCGTGATCTGGATCCTGCAAAGCTTCATCGTGCAGGTGCCCTACAGCCTTGAAGAAGCCGCGCGGGTCGATGGCGCGGGGCCGTTCCAGACCTTCTTTCTGGTGGTGCTGCCGCTGATCAAGCCTGGACTGGCGGCGGCGGCGATCTTCACCTTCCGCATCGCGTGGAACGAATATCTGCTGGCGTCGGCGCTGGCGGACCGGGACACGATGACGGTGCCGATCCTGATCGTGAACAACGCCAGCGAATTCGACGGGCTGGGGACGATCTTTGCCACCGGCATGCTGCTGGCGGTGCCACCGATCCTGTTCACGCTGTTCGCGTCGCGCCAGATCATCACCGGCATGACCGCGGGCGCGGTGAAGGGCTGACCGGGTCGTGCGCGTCCTGCTGATCGGCACGGCCGAGACCAAGGAACGGGAACTTGCCGCGCTCGCCGCGGCCCTGCGCGCCCATGGTCTGACCGTCGATCCCGTGGACATCTCGCTCGGCGCGGGGGGAACGGGGCTGGCGGGTGCGGCCAAGCTGGCGGCGATGGCGCAGCGCATCGCAACCGCGGTGGAGGACGCGGGCGCGCGCGCCGGGGGATGCGTCGCGGCGGTCGGTCTGGGCGGTGGCACCGGGTCCGAAATGGCGCTGGCCGTGCTGCGGGGCCTGCCCGCGGCGCTGCCGAAACTGCTGGTGACGACGCTTGCCAGCGATCCGCGCGCGCCGCTGGCCGATTGCGGCGTGATCCTCGTGCCGACGTTGTGCGACATCGAAGGGACGCACCCGATGCTGGTGCAGGTGTTCGAAACCACCGCGGCCATGGTGGCGGGCCTGACCCGCGCGCGCGCCGTGCCCGCCGCCACCCGCCCGGCGGTGGCGGTGTCCAGTCTGGGGGCGACCGGGGTGGCCGCCACGGCCATCGCGCGCGGGCTTGCTGACCGCGGGGCGGAACCGGTCATGTTCCACGCCAACGGCTATGGCGGTGCCGCGATGGTGCGCTTCGTGCGGGACGGCTGTGCCGCGGGGCTGATCGACCTGACGGTGCACGAACTGGGGCGACTGCGCCTTGCGGGGGTCTGCGTGCCGATGCCGGACCGCTTCACGGCCGGTGGCGCGCTGCCGCGGGTGGTGCTCCCCGGTGGCCTGAACTTCCTCGGGCTGGGGGCGCTGGACACGCTGTCGCCCGACCATCGGGCGCGGCCCCATTACGCCCACACCGCCGCCTTCACCCATGTCGCACTGACCGGGCCGGAAATGGCCGCGCAGGCCGCGGCGCTGGCCGCGGCGCTGAACGCAGGCAGCGGCCCGACCCATGTGCTCATGCCCATGGGCGGGTTCAGCCACGAAGACCGGCCCGGCGGCGCGATCGAGGCCCCCGACCTGCGCGCCATTGCGGCCGAAACGCTGGAAGCTGCCGCGCGCGGTTTCACTGTCGCGCGCATGCCCCACCACATCAACGCGCCCGAAACCGCCCGCGCGGCGGTGGACGCCCTTCTGCAAAGGATGCAAGATGGCTGACCTTGCCCGCTTTCCCGACCTGACCGACCGGATGGATGCGCTGATCGCCAGCGCGCGGCGCTGTTTCGACCTTGGCCTGCAGACCAATGCCGGTGGCAACCTGTCGGTGCGGCTGGGGTCGGGGGACGCCATCGTCATCAAGCCGTCGGGCGTGGGTTTCGCCGAATGCACGCGGGACAACCTTCAGGTGGTGCTGCTGGACGGCACGGTCCTGCCGTCCGATCATGTGCCGTCCAAGGATCTCGACTTCCATCTCGGGCTGTACCGGCTGCGGTCGGACATCAACGCCATCGTCCACTGCCACAGCCCCTGGGCCACGGGCTATGCCAGTGCGGGGCTGGAAATCCCCTGCCTGACCGTGCAGACCATCGAAAAGATCGGGCGCATGCCGCTGATCCCGCTGTCGCCCAATGGCGGTCCGCAGACCGAGGCCGAGATCTCGCCGGTCTTCGCCGACACGTCGGTGCGCGCGGCGGTGCTGGCCAATCACGGCACCATCGGCGTGGGCAAGACCCTGATGGCCGCCCAGTACCTGGCCGAGATCATCGAGGAAACGGCCCACATCGCCTGTGTCCGCGACATGCTGCTGATGGCCCATGGCCGGGGTGCAGCACCGCTGCCCCGCCACGGCACCGCCGCCGACGCCCGCGCGCTGCGCTAGCCCGCGTCCGGTGCTGCCGGACTGCCAACCGCCGGGCGATCGCGGCGACGGATCGGCCGTCCGTCGTTCCGGCTTGCCCCGGCAGGCGCGTGGCTGGCATACACGCCGCCATGACCGACGCCCTGTCAGACCAGAACGGTGGCCCGCACCTGCGCATCCGGATCGTGTTCGGTGCGGGCGCGATGCTGGGCCCTGGCAAGGCCGATCTGCTGGAACGGATCGACCGGTGCGGGTCCATCGCCGCCGCGGGCCGCGAGATGGGCATGAGCTACAAGCGGGCATGGGAACTGATCCGGACCCTGAACGCGATGTTCCGCGCGCCGCTGGTCGAAAGCGCGCGCGGTGGTCCGGGTGGCGGCGGGGCCGTGCTGACGGACCTCGGGCGCGAGGTCCTGTCGCTCTATCGCGCCTTCGAACGGGATGCCGCCAGCGGAGGGAACGCGCAGCTTGCCGCGCTTCAGGCCCATCTCAGGGATATCCCCGCCGAGAAATAACGCTTGCCCGGCCATCGGGCGCTTGCGATATGGTCGCGTGAACACATCCAGCGCAGGAGGCGCATCCCATGTCCAGTGCCGCCCGGCGTCGTGGTGTCGTCCTTGCAGCCGCAGGCCTGCTGTCGGTCGGTGTGATCACAGCACCGCGCGCGCAGGCGGACACGGTCGTCGTCTTCGCCGCGGCAAGCCTTGCCACCGCGCTGGCCGAGATCGAAACCGGGTTCGAGGCCGCGACGGGCCACGATCTGGTCGTGTCGGCTGGCGGGTCCTCGGCGCTGGCCCGCCAGATCCAGCAGGGCGCGCCTGCCGATGTCTTCATCTCCGCCAGTCCCGACTGGATGGACGTGCTCGTGGCCGACGGGTTGATCGCGGATGGCACGCGGTTCGACCTGCTGGGCAACCGTCTTGTCCTCGTGGCCTTCGGCACCGGGGCGGCCCCGGTCACCATCGGGGCGGAACTCGATCTGGCCGGGCTGATCGGCGACGGGCGGTTGGCCATGGCGCTTGTGGACTCGGTGCCTGCCGGGATCTACGGCAAGGCGGCGCTGGAAAGCCTCGGGCTGTGGGACGGCATCGAAGCCCGCGTGGCGCAGGCCGACAACGTGCGCGCCGCCCTTGCCTTCGTGGCCACGGGCGAAGCGCCCTTCGGCATCGTCTATGGCACCGATGCGGCGGCGTCGGACGCCGTGACCATCGTGGGCACGTTCCCGGCGGACACGCATCCCCCCATCGTGTACCCGGTGGCGGCCCTTGCGGGCCGGGCGTCTCCGGCCACGATCGCATTTCTCGACCATCTTCGTGGCCCGGCGGCGCGCGCGGCCTTCGTGCGGCAGGGCTTCACTGTCCTGGAACCCTGAGCGATGGCGGACTGGCTTGGCCCAGACGAATGGAAGGCTGTCGCGCTCTCGCTCCGGGTCGCGTTCTGGGCGACGCTGCTCAGCCTGCCCCTGGGCATCTTCACCGCCCATGCGCTGGCGCGCTGGTCGTTCCGCGGCAAGCAGGTGGTGAACGGGCTGGTCCATCTGCCGTTGATCCTGCCGCCGGTGGTGACGGGCTACCTGCTGCTGCTGACCTTCGGCACGCGCGGTCCGGTCGGCGGTCTGCTCGAGGACTGGGGGATCGTGCTGGCATTCCGCTGGACCGGGGCCGCGCTGGCCGCCGGTGTCATGGCCTTTCCGCTGATGGTGCGCGCGATCCGGCTGTCGATCGAAGCTGTCGACACGAAGCTGGAACAGGCGGCGGGCACGCTGGGCGCGTCCCCCGTCCGGGTGTTCCTGACCGTGACGCTGCCCCTGAGCCTGCCGGGGATCGTCGCGGGCGCGATCCTTGCCTTCGCCAAGGCGATGGGGGAATTCGGGGCGACCATCACCTTCGTGTCGAACATTCCCGGCCAGACCCGCACCATCCCGTCCGCGATCTACGCCTTCCTGCAGGTGCCGGGGGGCGAGGCATCGGCGATGAAGCTGGTGATCGTGTCCGTGGCGGTGGCCATGGGCGCGCTGGTGCTGTCCGAAATCCTCGCGCGGCGGGTGGCCGCCCGCGTGGGGGGCGCGTGATGCTGGAGGTGTCGGTGCGCCACGCCTTTGCCGGGTTCGCGCTGGATGTGGCGTTCCGCGCGCCGCCGGGGGTGACGGTGCTGTTCGGCCGGTCCGGGTCCGGCAAGACCACGGTCGTGAATGCCGTGGCCGGGCTGGTGATGCCCGACGCGGGGCGCATCGCGTCCGGTGACTGGATCCTGCTGGACACGGACCGGGGGATCCGTCTTGCGCCCCACCGCCGCAGGCTTGGCTACATCTTCCAGGAAGGTCGGCTCTTTCCGCATCTCTCTGTCCGGCAGAACCTGGCCTATGGCGCGTGGTGCGCCCCGCGCGGCACCCCGCGCGCGGACATGGGCCACATCGTCGATCTGCTGGGCATCGGGCCGCTGCTGGACCGGCGTCCCGGCGCGCTGTCTGGTGGCGAGAAGAGCCGCGTGGCCATCGGACGCGCGCTTTTGTCCGCGCCGCGCCTGATCCTTGCCGACGAGCCGCTCGCGGCACTCGACGAAGCGCGCAAGGCCGAGATCCTGCCCTATTTCGAAAGGCTGCGCGACGAGGCGCAGGTGCCGATCCTCTATGTCAGCCATGCGCCGTCCGAGGTGGCGCGACTGGCCACGACGGTCATCGCGCTGGATGCCGGACGCGTCGTGGCGCAAGGCACTGCCGCCGCGGTTCTGGGCGATGTGGACGCGATGGGCGCGCGCGGGGCTGCGTCGGTGCTCACGGCGCGTGTGACGGCGCACCACGCGGACGGCTTGAGCGAACTGGACACGCCCGCCGGGACGCTCTGGCTGCCGCGGGTCGCGGCGCAGGCCGGCGCGCGGATCCGGGTGCGCATCCCGGCGCAGGACGTGATCCTGTCGCGGACGCGGCCCGCGGGCCTGTCGGCGCTGAACCTGCTGGCGGGAACCGTGGTCGGACTGCGGCCGGGGCAGGGGCCCGATACCCTCGTCACGCTGCAGGTCGGCGACGACCGGCTTCTGGCCCGCATCACCCGGCGCTCGGCTGCGGCGATGGGGCTTGCGCCCGGTCAGACGTGCCATGCCATCATCAAGTCCGTCTCCGTGGCGCCCGAAGACGTGGGCCGCGCCGATCCGGCGACCGCGGACTGACGACGCAGGGGTGCCGCCGCGTGCGCGGCCGACCGCCGGTCCGCCAGGGTGACGGTCGGTCCCGCGGTAGGGTTGGTGCATGATATCCCGGCCCGGGGCGGCACCGAAGGGACCGGACCGCCCGGCACGACCCCACCGATGCGATCCGCCATTAAACCGGGCCACACCCATCGCGCGCGGCGGGCCACGGCCCGGCGGCATGGCCGGTGCCGCGCCGGTCAGCCCCGGCCGCGCGCTGCGAAGCGCGGGAGCATGGCGGAAAAATCCCGCCCGCGCCCGTCCTCGTCCTCGACGAAGCGGCGGTACAACTCAGCCGCAAGCGCGCCCATGGGCGTGTCGGCATCCACCGCCGCCGCGGCCTGCTGGCTCAGGCCGAGGTCCTTCAGCATCAGTTCGGCCGCGAAGCCTGGCGCGTAGCCGTGGTCCGCCGGGCTGTCCGGGCCGATCCCCGGTGCAGGACAATAGACGTTCATCGACCAGGACGACCCCGACGCGGTCGAGACCACATCGAACATCCGCGCCCGGTCAAGGCCCAGCTTGTCGGCCAGCGCGAAGGCCTCGCAGGTGGCGATCATGGTCGCCCCGAGGATCATGTTGTTGCAGATCTTGGCGGCCTGCCCGGCACCCGAACCCCCGCACTGCACGGCCTTGCGGCCCATGACGTCGAACAATGGGCGCACCGCGGCAAAGGCCGCGTCGGGGCCACCCACCATGAAGGTCAGCGTTCCCGCGACCGCGCCGCCCACGCCGCCCGAAACCGGCGCATCCAGCGCCGCGATCCCCGCCGCCGCGGCCATGCCCGCCACCGCGCGCGCGCTGTCGACATCCACGGTGGAACAGTCGCACAGCACGGCCCCGGCGGACATCGCCGGGATCACCTCGGCCGCCACGGCCCGCAGGATGGCCCCGTTGGGCAGCATGGTGATGACCACGTCGGCCCCGCGCGCGGCCGCGGCTGCGCTTTCTGCCAGGGCGATCCCGTGGGGGCGCGCGGCGGTATCGAACCCCGCGACCCGGTGCCCGGCCGCCGACAGGTTCGCCGCCATGGGCGCCCCCATGTTGCCAAGGCCGACAAAGCCGATCTGCATGTTTGTCCCTCTCCTTTTCATCCGCTGGTCCGGTTCGGCGCGCCCCAACCGACCCGGCAACAGACCGGCCCGATGGTCCGACTGCGGATCGCTGCAGCATCCTGCCCCATGACACGCGCCGCCACCAGCCCGGCAGCGGCACGCGGCGCCCCGGCGCGACGGCGCAATCCGCCCACCCGTGGTGGACGTCGCCTGCACCTGCAACCTTGCGCAGGGCGGTTCCGTGGTCGACCTGATCCGACCTGACCGGATCAGGCAGGTCCGGACGGAAACGGACGTTCACGTCGCGCCAAGGTCGACAACATTGACGTACGGGCAGACGGCGCGGGCGATGTCGCACAGGTGGCGATGATGGGTCAGGTAGATCACCTGGCCCACGCGCGACATGTCCGCCAGCAGCGCGAATGCCGCGCCGGACCGGTCATCGTCGAAGGTTTCCATGATGTCGTCGGCGATGAAGGGCACGGTCGGGCGGCTTCTGGCCAGCTCGTGATACCCCGCGATGCGCAGGGCCAGATAGAGCTGAAACCGCGTGCCCTTGGACAGGTCGGCGGCCAGTTTCGCGCCACCGTCGGCGGCCAGGGCGACCAGCACCTCCTGTGCCCCGTCGGGCTGTGCTGCGAGACCGGCATATGCCCCGCGGCTGAGTTGGCCGAAGGCGTCCGATGCGCGGGCCAGCATGGCGCTGCGATGGCTGTCGCGGTACCGGCGCAATCCCGCTTCGAACGACATCAGGCCGAACCGGGCGGCGAGATGCGCCTCGGCCCGGTCGCGGATATCCAGAAGCAGGGTTTCCCGCGCCGCCGCGATCCGGGCGAGCGCATCGTCGCCGCCCACGGCGTCGATCCGGCCCTTGGCGTCCAGATGCGCGGCAAGGCAGGTTTCGGTGTCGGCGCGCAGGATCTGGAGGTCGGCCTTCAGCGTGGCGATGGCCTGCCGGACGGTATCGGCATCCTCGTGCGCGGCGGGCACGGGGCGGTCGCGCAGGTCGTCGGCGAGGACCGCGATGTCCCGGCGCAGCGTCGCCGCCGCGTGGCAGCGGGCCACGTGGTCGGCGAGGCTGTCGTCCCCCCCGGTCCAGCCGAGTGCCGCGCCAAGCCGGTGCGCTTCCGCGTCGCGCGCGTCGCGCTGGCGATGATCGGCGATGTCCTGCTGGCGCTCCTGCGCGATCTGGCGCGTCAGCGTGTCCCGGTCGCGGGCGGCGTCCTGCGCGCGCCGCAGGCGTGCCAGCACATCGGACCACGCGGTGGTATCACCCAGATCGAGCACCGCCAGCACGCCCGCCTTCGCCGCGACGAAACGGGCGCGGTTCGCCTCCATCTTGTCGATGCGGTCGTGCAACGCGGCGGCGGCCTGATGATCGCTGCCCAACTGGTCGAGCAGGTCGAGCACCGTGCCAAGGCCGGGATCGTCGTCGGACCAGCCTGCAAGGATGCTGTCGCGGCTGGCATCGGCCCATCCCTGCCGCCACGCGGCCAGCGCCGCCGCGGCGTCCGCCTCTGCCTGCTGGCGGTCGCGCAGGTCGGCGTCGAGCGCGCGCAGCCTGTCGCGCGCCTCGCGGCGGCGGTCGGACGCCTCCAGCCGCGCGACGGCCTCGGCGAACAGGATCTCGAAATCCGGCGCGGGGTCGGCGACGCTCCGGCCAAGGGCTGCGCCCAGCGTCCGGCAGGCAACCTCAACGGCCTCCGTGCAGCGCGCCACGCCGGTTTCCGCATCGCGCAGCGCCGCACGTTCTGCCAACGCGGTGGCGCGCCGGTCGCGCCACGCCGTCAGGTCCGGCAAGCCGCACCCCGGCAGGCCAAGCGCCACGCAGGCGGCGTCGATCGCGGTGCGCGTCGCGGTCAGCGCGGTGCATGCGGCGGCCTGCCGCGCGTCGGCCTCGGCCAGTCGGGCTGCCAGGCTGTCCTGCGCCGCCCGGTCGCGCGCCACCCGCCGCGCGTCGGCCATCGCATCGGCGAGCAGGGCGGATATCCGGTCATCGACGCGCATGGCCTGTTCGAAATGCCGGGCGCTGGCGGCGGTCAGGTCGGCCAGATGCGCCGCCCAGTGCGCCTCACGGCTGCGGCGCGCCTCCGCCGCATCGTCCAGCGTGACACCGCCTGCCGCCTGCGCCGCCGCGTGTTCCGCCGCAGCGGCGTGCAGGCGGGCCAGGTCGTCGCGCAGGGCGTCCGCGTCGCGCCCCGCATCGCGCATCTGCTGGTGCGCGGTGTCCAGCGCGTCCGCCCATCCTGCGATCTGCCCGTCCGAAGGGACGGCCAGCGCCGCAAGGCTGTCGGCGTCACCGGTCCAGGGGGCGAGCGCGGCGATGGCAGCGTCCAGCCGACCCCGCGCCTCGTCCCGGTCCCGCAGGGCACGGGCGCGCAGGTCGGCAGGGTCCTGCGCGCGCAGCCGGGCAACGAGTGCCGCCAGTGCCGCGGCGTCCTCGGCGGGGCCGGGGTCGCCCAGCCTGTCCCGTTCGCGGTCGCGCAGCGCCGCGGCCTTGCGGGTTTCGGCGGCAGCACTTGCGGCGGCACCTTGCAGCCCGGACCGCGCCGTCAGCAGCGCACGCAGCGACGACAGCCGCGCCGCCGACAGACAGATATCGGCGGGGGCTGCATCTGCGTGGCCCAGCTTCGCCAGAAGCACGGCCATCCGGCCGGTCGCATCCTGTGCCGCTTCCCGGCGGCGGGGCAGATCCGCGACGGCGGTGTCGTGCGCGGGCCGCAGGGCTTCGGCCGCGTCGATCGCCGCCGCCTGCGCCAGCGCATCGGGATCGTCCGGCAGCGCGGCACGCTGGTCTTCGAGCCCCTGCAGCCGCAGGGCGCGGTCCGCGATGCGGTTGGCCAGATCCCGGCGGTCGGTCTCGATCCCGGTGAACCGGGCCAGCACGTCGGGCACGGCGTCGGGCAGGTGGTTCAACGGGGCCAGCCGGTCGTGCAATCCGGCCAGCCGGGACCGGAGCGGCAGGGTTCCGGCCAGATCCTGCAACCGGTCCAGATCGGCCTGCATCGCCTCCTCGCGTGCGCGGGCCGCACGCCAGGCCTGTTCGGTCGCAGTCGCGTCGCGGGTCAGCTTCTGCAAGGCACCCGCCGACACCTCCAAATCCTTGCGCTGCCGGTCGAGCGCGGCAAGTTCCTTCCTGGCGTCGTGGAGCCAGCCGCTGCGCTTGCCGCTGGCGTGAAAACCGTCGAGCCGCTTGCGCAGGGCGTCAAGCTGCGGCGCAAGGCTGGACAGGCCCGCACTGGCCGAGAACAGCATCTCCCCCAGATCGCCGCGGCTGGCGAGAATGCCCTCGCCGCCCTTTTCAAGTGTGTCATCATCGAGCGAGAACATCGCCGAATAGCCGTCCCGCGTCAGCCCGCCGAGCGCACCTTGCAGGACCGCGTCGGGCAGGGGCGCATCGTGCCTGTCGAACAGGCTGGGCCCGTTGCGCTTCAGCCGCGTGATATCCAGCGTGTCCCCGGCATGGGTCAAGACCGCGCCGATCCGCATCGTCGGGCCGGGATGCAGGAAATCATGGCGCGTGCGGGACGGGATGCCGAACAGCAGGTCCAGCCATGCCGAGAACAGGGTGGATTTCCCGGCCTCGTTGGGGCCGTAGACGACGTGCAGGTCCGGCCCACCGGGGGCGGGTTGCGCCAGCACAAGGCTGCGGTCGGTGAACCGGCCATAGCGGGTCAGATCCAGCCGTTCCAGCCGCATCAGGCCGCCCCGTCCGGCGTAAGCCCCGCCAGCACGCGCGGTGCGCCCTGCGCCAGAAGATCATGGCAGCGCGCCGCGAGGTCCGCTTCGTCCGCGCCCAGCAGGCCGCGCAGATCGGGGGGAAGGTCGCGCAGCAGGTCCCGCGCCGCGGACTGCATCGCGGCGATCAGTGCAGGGTCCTGGGGGAGATCTTCGAGCACCGTGCGCACCAGGTCGGCGGGCAGATCGCCGGACGCGACCGTGGCGTCGCCGGTCACCCGCAGGTCCAGCTTGTCGATCCAGACCCCGGCCGATGCGGCAAAGGCGCGGGCTTCCTCGGTCAGCCGGTCCAGATCGCGGGCGATCCGCCACGCCAGCGACGTGGCCCCGCGCAGGACCGGGCGCAGCACCAGGTGATCCTCCGGCCGCTGCGCCTGTCCCGCCGCGCGGATCGTGCGGTCCAGCGCCGCCAGCAGGTCCGCCCAGTCGACCATCCCGTCGCACGCCAGATCGACCCTGTCGAACCGCAGGCAGGCGACGCTGCGCTGGTCCAGCGTGATGCTGTTGTCGTCCGCCACGGTGACCAGCGTGACCGACGCCGCCCCTGCTTCGCCGATATCGCGCCCCTGCGGGATGCCGGGCATGACGATCGTGGCTTGCCCGATGTGGTCCGCGCGGCGATGGATATGGCCAAGCGCCCAGTAGTCGTAGCCGTGCGCATCCAGATCGGCGAGGCTGCACGGCGCGTAATGGTCGTGGCCGGGACTGCCGTTCAGGCTGGTATGCATCAGGCCGATGTTGAACGCGCCCGGTGTCGCCGCCGGATAGCGCGGCAACAGGCTGTCGGGCGCATGGGGATCACGAAAGCTCAGCCCGTGGATGGCGACCGGCTGGCCATCGATATCGAGCACCTCGGTGCCCGCCCGGCCGCCGAACAGGACGGCGTTGGACGGCAACGCCAGTTCCCCGGTCTGGCGGGCCAGCGCATCGTGGTTGCCCCGAATGACGAAGCACCGGATGCCGGCGTCCTGCAGGCGCAACAGTTCCTGTTTCAGAAAGCGGGGTGTCTTGGTCGAACTGTGCGTGCCGTCCCACAGATCGCCCGCGATGAGCAGGAACGCGACGGATTCGGCAATGCACAGGTCGATGATGCGGGAAAACGCGATGCGCGACGCCACGCCCACCTGAAGCGCCAGATCGGGATCACGCAGGGCGATCGCCCGCAACGGCGCGTCGAGATGAAGATCGGCGGTGTGAACGAAACGAAAGCTCAATGAAATCGACCTGAACCGAATGCGTGGCGCCAAGTATGGGGCGGTGGGACGCGACCCACAAGGCGCCATCTGGCCGCGTCGGGACGGCAACGTCGCCCCGGGAAAAGGCGGCTGCAGCCAGCCCCATCATGGCATTTCGGCCTTGCGCCCCGCGCGTCGGCGGCGGCTTCGGTTTCAAGGCAACGGGAGCGGGTACAGCGCGGACGGACCTGCGCCAAGTGTCCTGTCGACGCCGGGGGAACTCCGGGCCGGCGCGGGATCGGGGACCGATGATCCGCCGGCTCAGCGGTCCGCAGAAGCCTTGCGCAACCCCGCGTCCTCGTCGGCCTGCATGGTCAGCAGCCAGTGCCGCACCGTCTGGAGCTTGTTGGCCAGGTGGCGCTTGAGAACTTCGGCCAGCGCCGCGCCGTCGCGCCGTTCGAGACACTGGATCATCTCCTCGTGCTCGGCCGTGGCCTGGTTCCAGCGCTCCTGCGTCATGTTGGCGACATAGCGCGCACGCCGCACCCGCGTGGCGAGCGATCGGTACTGGACGGCGAGGGTCTGGTTGCGCGCGGCCGCAAGGATCGCTTCGTGGATCTGCTGGTTGACCGCGAAATACCCCGGCATGTCGCCGGTGCGGTGTGCCTCCACCATGATGTGATGCAGGCGGCGGATTTCGACGATCTCGTCGTCGGTGATGCGCGCGCAGGCCAGTTCGCCCGACAGCGCCTCCAGCGCGCCCATGACGGGAAACACCTCTTCCAGATCCGCGACGGTGATCGGGCTGACCCAGGCCCCGCGATTGGGTTCGAGGATCACGAGCCCCTCGGCGGCCAGCACCTTCAGCGCCTCGCGCAGCGGTGTGCGCGACACGCCGAAGGCTTCGCACAGGTCCTTTTCGGGAACCTTGGTGCCGGGGGTCAGTTCACCGTTGACGATGATCTCGCGCAGCGCGACGGCCAGCCCTTCGTGCAGCGACGTGCGCCGCGGTGCCGTCACCGAATTGAGCTGGAAGGTCACGACGCCGTCTCCCTCGTCAGGGCCATGTCCAGCAGACGGGCCACGTGGATCGCGTCGCGTGCGGTGCCGTCCGCGATCTGGTGCCGGCACGATGTGCCGTCCGCGACCACGAGCGTGTCGGTGGCTGCGCTGCGGACCGCCGGGAACAGCGACAATTCACCCATCTGGCGAGACACCTCCTCGGTTTCGACACCGTAGCCGAACGCTCCTGCCATCCCGCAGCAACTGCTCTCCACCATCTCGATATCCGTTTCCGGCAAAAGCGCCAGTGTCTTCTGGATCGCGGGCACCACATCCATCGCCTTCTGGTGGCAATGGCCATGCAGCAGCACCCGCTTTGCGGGCGACCGCAGCGGCAGCGACAGCGTTCCGGCGTCGGTCGCATCGACGATGTGTTCTTCCAGCATCTTCGCGGCCTCCGCCACGCGGCGGGACGCATCGCCAGGCAGCAGCGACGGGATTTCGTCGCGCAGCGTCAGCAGGCAGGACGGTTCCAGCCCGACGATGGCGCGCCCGGCCGCCGCATGGGGCAGGAGCGCCGCGACAAGGCGCTCCGCCTCGGCCTTCGCCCGGTCCACGAGGCCTACCGACAGGAAGGTGCGCCCGCAGCACAGCGGGCGGCCAAGCTCGGGCCGTGCGGTGGTCACGCGCTGGCCACCGGCCCGGAGCACACGGACGGCCGCGCGCAGGTTCTCCGGTTCAAAGTAGCGGTTGAAGGTGTCGGCGAACAGCACGACATCGGCGGCGTCATCGCGTGCTTCGCCGTCGCGGAACCGGCGGGCGGACCATTGCGGCAGCTTCCGGAGGGCCGAAAACCCGGTGGGTCTTTCCAGCAGGCGGGCAAGGCCGGGGATGGTGTCGCGCGCGTTGGCAAGCCACGGCAGGCGGGCGGCCACAGGGCCATAGGCAGGCAGGAAGCCGACAAGATAGTCGCGCACCGGCAGGCCCTTCGCCTTGGCGCGGGCGGCCAGAACCTCGATCTTCATCTTGGCCATGTCCACGCCGGTCGGGCATTCGCGCTTGCAGCCCTTGCACGACACGCACAGCTTCATCGTTTCCGCCATCTCGTCGGAGGTGAAGGCATCCGGCCCCAACTGCCCCGAAATCGCCAGACGCAGCGTGTTGGCCCGCCCCCGCGTCACGTCGCGTTCGTTGCGCGTCGCGCGGTAGGACGGGCACATGGTGCCGCCAGCCAGTTTGCGGCAGGCCCCGTTGTTGTTGCACATTTCCACCGCGCCCTGGAAACCGCCGCCCGCGCCGGGATAGGCCGACCAGTCGAACACGGTCGCCAGCGGCTTGACCGCGTAATCGGGCGGATAGCGGAACAGGCTGCGGTCATCCATCTTCGGCGCCTCCACGATCTTGCCGGGGTTGAACCGGCGGTCGGGGTCGAAGCTGTCCTTGACGGTGTGGAAGGCGGCCATGATGTCGGGGCCGAACATGCGTTCGTGGAACTCGGACCGCACGATGCCGTCGCCATGTTCGCCGGAATGGGAGCCCTTGTATTTCGCCACCAGCCCGAAAGCCTCCTCGGCGATGGCCCGCATCCGCGCGACATCGCCGTCAAGCTTGAGGTTCAGCACCGGGCGCACGTGAAGGCAGCCGACGGAGGCGTGCGCATACCACGTGCCGCGCGTGCCGTGGCGTTCGAACACCTCGGTCAGTTCGCGGGTATATTCGGCCAGGTCGGCCAGTTCGACCGCGCAATCCTCCACGAAGGACACCGGTTTGCCCTCCTGTTTCATGGACATCATGATGTTGAGCCCGGATTTGCGCACCTCGGCGATCTGGGTCTGCAGGCGCTGGTCGGTGATGCGCACGACGCCGCCCCAGTCCCCACCGCTGCCGCGCCAGTCGAAGCCAAGGTCGCCCATGCGCTCGTCCAGCCGGTCAAGCTGCGCTGTGTTCTCGGCCTCGGTCGGTTCGTCGAACTCGACCAGCAGCAGTGCCGCGGGTTCGCCGCGCACGAACTGGTCCACGGTCTTGCGGAACATCGGGATCTGCCGCGACAGGCCGATCATGGTGGCGTCGACCAGTTCGACCGACAGCGGCTTGAGCGCGACCAGATGCCGGGTCGCGTCCATCGCCTGGTAGAAGGTCGGGAAGTGGCACACGCCCAGAACGCGGCGTCCCACCAGCGGCCAGAGTTTCAGTTCGATCCGCGTGAAATAGGCCAGCGTGCCTTCGGAGCCGACCAGCAGATGCGCGAGGTTGGGCGTGGTTTCGGACGGGACCAGCGCGTCGATGTTGTAGCCGCCCACCCGGCGGTTGAGCTTGGGAAAGCGGTCGTCGATCAGCGCCGCGTGGTCCGCGCCCAGATCCAGCATCCGCGCCACGATCCGGCCCGCCGTATCGTTGCCACGCGGGGCGGCGCGGTCCACCGGGCCGAAATGCGCGACCGTGCCGTCGTGCAGGACCGCATCGATCGACAGCACGTTGTGGCGCATGGTGCCATAGCGCAGCGACCGACCTCCGCAGGAATTGTTCGCGGCCATCCCGCCGATCGTGGCCCGCGACGCGGTGGACACATCGACCGGATACCACAGTCCATGGGGCTTCAGCGCCCGGTTCAACTCATCGAGCACGATGCCGGGTTCGACCACGGCGCGGCGGTTTTCCACGTCGATCTCGAGGATGCGGTTGAAATGCCGGGAATTGTCGAGAACGAGCCCGCTGTTGACCGTCTGCCCGCATTGCGACGTGCCGCCACCCCGCCCGGTCAGCGGCAGCCCGGCTTCGGACGCGGCCGCCAGCGCGATTCGCACATCTTCGGCAGAGGTGGGCAGAGCCACCGCCGCAGGCGTGATCTGATAGAACGACGCATCTGTCGAATACCGCCCGCGCGTGAACGCGTCGCCCCACATCTCGCCCCGGAAGCCCAGCGACAGCGCGCGATCCAGCAGGTCCATCCAATCCTCCCCGATTTTTGTTGACACAAACTAGCTCGACTGAATACGTAATGCAAAATTAAATATGCAAAGGGTCGCCGCTGAAGTATCGGCCCAAAGACACGGAACGACACAGGGAGGGCGCCATGACGCGCATCGCAGGACGGCATTTTCTTCAGATCCCGGGCCCCAGCGCCGTGCCCGACCGAATCCTCCGCGCCATTTCCGCCCAGACCATGGATCATCGCGGCCCCGGCTTCGCGGATGTCGGCCACCGGGCGCTGGACGGGATGAAGTCGATCTTCAAGACCCGGCAGCATGTGTTCATCTTCCCGTCGTCGGGCACCGGCGCGTGGGAAGCGGCCCTCGTGAACGTGCTGGCCGAAGGCGATCATGTGCTGATGTACGAAACCGGCCACTTCGCCACCCTGTGGAAGAAGATGGCCGACCGGCTGGGGATTTCGGCCGAGTTCATCGCCGGCGACTGGCGCGGTGGGGCGGACCCCGACGCCATCGAGACGCGCCTGCGTGCCGACACCGACCACCGGATCAAGGCGGTCTGCGTGGTGCACAACGAAACCTCCACCGGATCGGTGTCGCCGGTGGCCGACGTGCGCCGCGCCATCGACGCCGCGGGGCATCCGGCGCTGCTGATGGTCGACACGATCTCGGGGCTGGCATCCATCGACTTCCGCTTCGACGACTGGGGCGTCGATGTCGCCGTGTCCGGCTCGCAGAAGGGGCTGATGCTGCCGCCGGGCCTGTCGTTCAACGCGGTCAGCGACCGGGCGCTGGCGCTTTCGAAAACGGGCGGGATGCGCCGGTCCTACTGGGACTGGCAGGACATGACCGGGCCGAACGCGACGGGGTACTTCCCCTACACGCCCGCCACCAACATGCTTTACGGCCTGAACGAGGCGGTGGCGATGCTGCACGAGGAAGGGCTGGACGCCGTCTTTGCCCGCCATGCCCGCCACGGTGCCGCCACCCGTGCCGCCGTGCGCGCCTGGGGGCTGGAGGTGCTGTGCCGCAGGCAGGGACAGGAGAGCGGGGTTCTGACAGCCGTCATGATGCCCGATGGCCACAGCGCCGACGCCTTCCGCGCCGCCGCACTTCGGCATTACGACATCTCGCTCGGCAATGGCCTGTCCAAGGTCGCCGACAAGGTGTTCCGCATCGGCCATCTGGGCGATTTCAACGACCTGATGCTGATCGGCACGCTGACCGGCGTGGAGCTTGGCCTGCGCAAGGCGGGCGTGCCCCACACCCCCGGCGGAATCGACGCCGCGATGGCCGTGCTCGACCGGGAAGCGACCCCGGCGCTCGCGGCCGAATGACCGCGCCCCCCGCGGGGGGCGACGCAACCGCCGGTAAACCGGGTCCGCAGAAGACCCCCGGCTTCAACACCTGACACACCAAGGGAGGACGACCACAATGACCAGACATGCGACCCTGAAGACCGCCGCGGCGACGCTCGCGCTTGGCTGTGCCGCCATCGCGGGCCATGCACAGGACTATCCGAGCCGCGGGATCGAGGCGATCCACCAGTTCGGCCCCGGCGGCGGCACCGACAATTTCGTGCGCGCCATCGCCGGGCCTTTCGAGGCAATCACCGGCCACCCCCTGACCTCGATCTCGGTGCAGGGTGGCGGCGGCGTTCCGGCCAGTGCCACCTTCATGCAGCGCCGCGCCGACGGCCATACGCTGATGGCCATCGGCCCCGAGCAAGTGATCAACCACGCGCTCGGGCGCATTTCGATGGATGACATGCGTCCGGTTGCCCGCGTGCAGTACGATCAGGGCCTGTTCCTCGTCAATGCGGACAGCCCGCTGCAGACCATCGACGACCTGATCGCCGCCGCGAAGGCCGAACCGGGCGGCATCAACGTGGCCGTGACCGGGACCGTGGGCTTCGACGACGCGCTGGTGGGTCTGTGGAACCTGGCGACCGAAACCGAACTGACGACGGTGCCCTTCTCGGCCGCGGAAATGGTATCGAACACGCTGGGCGGCCATGTGGACCTGATGTACGAGGAATATGGCCCCGCGCGCGGGCTGATCGACTCGGGCGACCTGCGGGCGCTGGTCGTGTTCTCCGAAGACCGCCTGCCCGAACTGCCCGAGGTGCCCACCGCGCGCGAACTGGGCTATGACGTGACGCTGGGCCGCTGGCGCGGCTTTGCCCTGCAGGCTGGCGACACGCCCGAACAGGCCGAAGCGCTGTATGACATCGTCGCAGAGGCCGCGGCCACGGACGCCTACAAGAAGATCGAAGCGGACAACGCGCTGCAGTACCGGTCGGTCCTGCTGGGGCCCGATGAATTCGCGGCCTTCCTGGAGACCGAGATCGGGATCTATACCGAAGTGCTGTCCCAGCTTGGCCTGATCGACAACTGATACGGCACACCGGCGGCCGTGGCTGGATTCGCGGCCGCCCCCCATCCCATCGGAGACACCGCCATGCTGTCGCGCCTGACCGACGCTGTCGTCGCCGCCGGCCTGTTCGCGGCCTCGATCTGGCTCTGGATCGTGGCCGACGGCTTTCCCGCAATGAAACGCTATGAAGGGGTGGACACCGATTTCTGGCCCAAGATCGTCTTTGCCACCATCGCGCTTCTGTCGGGGATCCTGCTGGTGCAGAAAGCCCTTGCGCTGTTCGCCGAGGGCAGTGGCGCGGCCTGGACGGCGCCGCGGATAGATCGCGCCGCCGCGGTGCGGTTCATGCTGACCGGGGGGCTGATCGTGGGGTATTTCTACGCCCTGCAGCCGGTGGGCTTTCTCGTGTCGACGATGGTGTTCCTGTGGGCGGCGAGTTTCGTCACACCCTACGACAACCTGCGCGCCAAGCTGATCTTCGCGCCGGTGTTCACGGCGGGCCTGCTGCTGCTGTTCACCCGTGTCCTGTCCTTGCCGCTGCCGCGCGGGCGCGGGATTTTCAACGATCTCAGCCTGCTGCTTCACTGATGTTCGCCCCGCGTTGACCGCGGGCGCGCACCCGGGAGACCTCCACCATGCTCGACGCCTATCTGTCCGCCCTGTCCTTCATGTTCGGCAACCCCATGACGCTGGTCTTTCTGGTGCTGTCGGTGCTGTGGGGCATCATCTTCGGGGCGATCCCCGGATTGACCGGCATCGTGGGCGTGGCACTTCTGATCCCCTTCACCTTCGTGCTGGATGCGACCACAGGCCTGATCGTGCTCGGGGGCGTCTATGTGGGATCGACCTTCGGCGGATCGATCTCGGCCATCCTGTTCAACACGCCGGGGTCGCCCGAAGCCGCCTGCACGGCGCTGGACGGCTATCCGATGGCGCGGCGCGGCGAGGCGGGCAAGGCGCTGGGACTGGCGCTCGGGGCGTCGGCGGTGGGCGGCATCGTCGGGTCCATCGTGCTGATGCTGGCCGCGCCGCCCCTTGCGCGGCTGGCGTTGCATTTCGGACCCGCGGAATACTTCGCGCTCGCTGTCTTCGGCATCACCGCGATCGCGTCCATCGGGGGCGGGTCGGTGATCAAGGGGCTTCTGGCGGGTCTGCTGGGGTTGGCGGTGGCCACCATCGGCATCGACCCGCTGACCGGGATGCCGCGCTACACCTTCGGCAACATGATGCTGCTGACCGGGGTCGGCTTCGTGCCCGCCATCATCGGCATCTTCGCGCTGGCCGAGGTGCTGCAGCGGTTCAGCGAAGGACCCGGTCGCACCGAAAGCATCCAGGGCGTGTCGACCCGCCTGCCGCGGCTGGGCGAGTTCCTGCAACTGCGCTGGACGCTCATCCGGTCATCCGCAATCGGAACGGCCGTGGGCGCGCTGCCTGGTGTGGGTGCCACGACGGCCGCCTTCATCAGCTATTCCGAAGCGGTGCGCTGGTCGAAGACACCCGAGAAGTTCGGCACCGGCCAGCCCGAGGGGATCGCCGCCCCGGAAGCGGCCAACAACGCCGCGGTGGGCGGGTCCTTGATCCCGCTGCTTGCGCTGGGGATCCCGGGCAGTGCCACCACCGCCGTGATGATCGGCGGCCTGACCATTCACGGCATCGTGCCCGGTCCGCTGCTGATGCAGACCAACCCGACGCTGGTCTATTCGATCTTCATCGCGATGCTGATCGCGAACGTGCTGATGATCGTCATCGGCCTGCGCGCGGCCCGGTATTTCGCGGTGATCCTGAAGGCACCCTATGCGCTGGTCGGCCCCGCGATCGTCGTGCTGTGCATGACCGGTGTCTACGCGCTCAACAACAACGCCGTTGACGTCGCGGTCATGCTGATCTTCGGCGTGGTGGGGTTCCTGCTCCGGCGGCTGGGCTTTTCGGTCGCGTGCTTCATCATCGGGCTGGTTCTTGGCCCCATCGCGGAACTGAGCCTGCGCCAGGGTCTGATCCTTGCGGACGGCAACCTGCTGGACCTCGTGACCCGTCCCATGACCGCGGTGCTGCTGATCCTCGCGGTCATGTCGCTCTGCTATGGCATCTGGGGGCAACTGAGCCGCGCGAAGCCGGGGCAGGAGTCTGCGACACCGGCGGCCTGAGGGGGCAGCCGGATCCCGCGCACCGGGCTGGGCCGCGCCGACAGGGTCCGGCCCGCGCCGCCACCGGCGGCGGCCTTCGGGATCACGCCGCGGGTGCGGCGGGCCCGAACTGCGCCATCCACCGGCGCAGGCTGAACAGGTCGAAATAGATCGCCAGCACGGCGGGAAACACGAGCACCACGAGCACCATGGACGCCATGAGGCCAAAGGCCACCGCCACCACCAGCGGCACCAGCGTCTGCACGTGGGGCGATGTGTCGGCGAGGATCGGCAACAGCCCCGCCACCGTGGTCGCCGTGGACAGGAACACGGGCCGGAAACGGTCGCTCACGGCCCCCAGCGCCGCGGTCACGTAGTCATCATCGCGCAGATGGGTCTGGAAGAATGTCAGGAACAGGATCGCGTTGTTCACCACGATCCCCGCCAGCGACGCGAAACCGATGAAGCTGGGCATGGCCAGATCCATCCCCAGGGCCCAGTGCCCGAGGATCGTGCCGATCAGCGCGAACGGGATCGACAACATCACGGTGACGGGCAGCGTGTAGGACCGGAACTGGAACGCGAGGATGACATAGACGCCGACCAGCCCCAGAAGGAGCGCCGACAGGGTGGACGCCTGCGAGGCCTGCTGGTCCGCCGCCGCCCCGCCGATCCCGATCTGCACGTCGGGATGGCGCGCGGCGATGTCGGGTGCGAGCGTGTCGGTGACCACGGCGGCGATCCCTGCGGGCGTGATCTGGCTTCGGTCGATCTGGCCGCGGATATGGGCCACGACCATGCCGTTCTTGCGGGTGATGACCGGATAGCTGCGCGCCAGCGTCAGGTCGGCGACCCGCGCAAGGGCCGTCTGGGATCCGTCGGGCAGGGTGATGGGGAACAGGTCCAGATCGGTCAGGCTCGACAACGTGTCGGCCATCTGCACGCGCACGGTCAGGCTTGCCGGGCCGATCCGGAAACTGTCGGTTTCCTGCCCCTCGAAGGCGTTGCGGATCTGTCCGGCCAGCGCCTGCGGCGTCAGGCCCGCCGCCTGTCCCTGCGCGTTCAGCCGCACGCGCAGTTCCTGCCGCCCGCCGTAAAGGTCCTGAAACGCCTCCGTCACGTCGTCGCGGGCCAGGAGGGCCGTCAGCAGGTCGGCTGCGGCGCGTTCGACAGCGTCGGGGTCTCGGCCCGCGATCTCCACGTCCAGATCCCGCCCGCCGGGGCCGGATTCCGCCTGCACGAAGCTCAGTTGGACCATGTCGGGCAGGGGCCCCGCGGCTTCGCGCCATGCCGCCAGGACGGTGTCGGCGGCGACGTTGCGCAGGGCGGTTTCCAGCAGATCGACAGTGATCGTGGCGGTATGCGCGCCGGTGTCGTCCACGTCGCTGTTGACGCCGTGTTGCACCAGCACGCGCTGCACCAGTGGCGCACCGGTTGCGGTGTCCGGCGTGAACCGCGCGTCCACGGCGGCAAGCCCCTCCAGCAGGCGCGCCACCGTCGCCTCGGTCCGGGCGCTGTCGATGCCGGACGTAAGGGCAAGCCGCGCGATCACCGTGTCGCTTTCGGTCTTGGGAAAACCCACGACCTTGATCTGCCCGGACGCGACCAGCCCGATCGACAGGATCAACGCCGCGAACACGGTGCCCAGGGTCGCGTAGCGCCAAGCGACCAGGCGCGCCGCCAGCGGCAGCACCAGTCGTGTCCTGACCCGGTCGAGCGCGCGCGCCGCAAGCCGCGCATCGGGGTTCGTGGCGTTGGGAACGGTGCTCAGATGGTGGGGCAGCATCGTGAACCCCTCGAACAGCGACAGCGACAGGGTGATCAGCAGCACCATCGGGATGAACTGCAGCACCTGCCCCATGTCACCGGACAGGAACATCAGCGGCCCGAACACGCAGGCGGTGGTCAGGAACGACGACAGGACCCCCGGCAGCACTTCGGTCGTGCCGCGGATCGCGGCCTCCACCGGGCCTGCGCGGCGGCGCCACGAATTGATGTTCTCGGCGATGACGATGCTGTCGTCCATGATCAGCCCCACCGCCATCAGGAGCCCGACCATGGTCACCATGTTCAGCGTGATGCCAAGCTGCGCCATCACGAAGAGCGAGCCAAGGAACGACACCGGCAGCGTGGCCGAAATCCACAGCGCCTCGCGCAGGGAAAAGAACAGCCACATGGTCACGAACACCAGCCCAAGTCCCAGCATGATGTTGCCGGAAATCAGCGACAGCCGTTCCCGGACCGTTTCGGTCCGGTTGTTGATGACCGTCAGCACGAATGGGTCGGGCAGGCGCGCGGTGTCACGGGCCAGCAGGTCGGCCATGGCGTCGAACACGCGCAGGCTGTCGGCGTCCGGGGATTTCGACACCGACACGATGGCGGCACCGGTCCCGTCCAGCATCGCGTGGCGCGTGTCGTCGCTGTCGACAAGATCGACCCGGCCAAGATCGCGCAGGCGCAGCACGCCGCCCTGGGGCGTTTCGCGGATCACGAGGTCTTCGAGTTCCGCCAGACTGCGGCTGGCACCGGCATAGCGCAGGGTCAGACTGCCCGCGTCCAGATCGGCGCTGCCCAGGGGCTGGGTCAGGCTGCGCGCCTCGATCGCGGCGATGATGTCATCGCTCGACATGCCGAAGCGGCGCAGCGCCTGCGCGTCGAAGGTCACGCGAAGCTCGCGCGGCGACACGCCCGACACCGTGGCTTCCGCGACGCCGGGCAGGGCGCGCAGCCGGTCCGCCAGATCCTCGGCATAGTCTATCAGGCCCTGCCGCCCGGCGATGCCGGTCACGGCCACCATGGCGACCAGATCGGACCGCGCCGCGATTTCGACCACCGGGGTTTCGGCGTCGGCGGGGAAATCGCCGATCCCCCCCACCGTCGAGAACACGTCGTTGAAGAACTGGATGATCTCGCCACCCTGCTCGAGCTCCGCCGTCGCCCGCGCGCGCCCGTCCACGGACAGGCATTCGAAATCCGCAAGGCCCGTCAGCCCCGTCAGCGCGTCTTCGAGCGGGATGCAGATGTCGGTGTCCACGTCCCGTGCCGACGCGCCCGGATAGGGCACCGTGATGGCCACCGTGTCGGCCGTGAATTCGGGAAAGCTTTCGCGTTCGATGCTGGTGATGACGGAGATGCCGAGCACGCAGGTCAGACCCATGAGCAGGTTCGCGGCGACCGGGTGCCGGACGAAATAGGCGATCATGCTAGCCGCCCTCGCCGGTCGCGACCGGGGTCACGGGCATCCCCGGCAGGGGTGGCTGCGGATCGCTCAGGATCACGCGATCACCGGCGGCCAGACCCGCGCGGATGGCGACCCGCGCGCCCAGCACCGCGCCGGGCGTGACGGGGCGCAGGGCCAGCCGGTCCTCGGCATCCGCGAGATAGACGAACGCCCCGCCGTCATCGTCCTGCCGCAGCGCCGCGCGGGGGATGGTGATCATGTCCCGGACGGGCGGGGCCACGAGATCCACCGACACGAACGCCCCCACGTTCAAGGGCGGCGTGGCGGTGTCGCGATTGGCGGCGAGCGGATCGTCCACCCGCACGACGATGCCCAGCGTCCCCGTCCCGTCGTCGAGCGTACCCCGCGACCGGACCAACTGCGCGCGATACGCCGCGTCGAACCCCGCGACCTGCTGGCGCACCGTGGCTGTCACACCCGCCTCGGCCAGCGCTTCCACGATCCGGCTGGTGTCGAAACGCCCGGCCCGCAACGTGTCGCCAAGTGCCGCCTGCACGATGGGCGCAAGGCTCTGGGGTTGCATTTCGGCGATGATTTCCACCGCCGAGATGTCGTCGAGCGTCAAAAGCGGGTCGCCCGCCCGCACGAACTGCCCGGTTTCCACCCCCAGGGCCGATACCCGGCCACGGAACGGTGCCGTGATCCGGGTCTTGTCGCGGGCACGCTCTGCCTCGGCCAGTTCCACGCTGCGCAGATCGCGCGCTGCCACCGCCGCCGCATGCCGCGAAGGCAAAAGCGCGAGCGTGTTTTCCAGTTCCGTCACCGCGGTTTCCTGCGCCAGGACCGCACGTTGCGCGGCATCGAGCGCGCTGCGCGTGCCGGCACCCGTGCCGACAAGCTGTGCGGTGCGGTCGTATTCATCCTGCGCGATGCCAAGGATACGGCGCGCAAGATCAAGACTGCGCTGCGTGTTGGCGTCCTGCCGGTCGAGCTCATCCAGTGCTGCCTCCGCGGCGGCAAGGTTCGCGCGGGCCTTGCCCATGGCGATGTCGTAATCGGTGGGGTCCACCGCAAGCAGCAGCGCGTCCCGGTCGACGATACTGCCATCCGCAAGCCCGGGGGCCATGTCAGCGATGCGGCCCGGCACTTCGGCCACGGCGCGAAAGTCCCGCACGGCGGCAACGCGCCCGAACCCGGTCGCGGTGACGGGGGTGTCGCGCGGCACGACGGTTTCGACCCGCACCGCCAGCGGCACCGGTTCGCGCGGCGCAGCAGGTGGACCGTCGCCGCCGGTCATCCACAGGAAGCCCGCGACACCAAGGGCAAGTGGCGGCAGAATGAGGAACGCGCGCAGGTCCATCGGAACTCTCATGCAGGGGATCGTGTCGTCGAACCCCGAATGCGGCCCCCGACCGCGCGACGGGCAAAACTGCCAACGCTGACGACGGAGCGATCTTTCCGGTCAACGCGTAGTCGAGATCGTTCAGCGGCGACATGCGTCACATGTGCTTTTTTCGGAATGTGTTCTGGCATCCATGCAGCCGGGGGCGGGGAGGCGCCACGGATCTGGCCGCGGGGTTCCGCCCGTCGCCTGTGCCCGAGCGTCATGGCGCAGGCGTGACGCCCCCCGCGTAGCCGACCTGACCGGTGTCGCCATGACGGGACCGGATGCGCTGTGCGTCTGCGCGGTATCGCGATTGCGCGCGCGGGCCGCACACCCGGTGTGGTCGCGCATTCCGCGCGACACCCGACCGGGTCCGCCGAATTCCAGATCGCAACCTCCCCCTTTCACCGCAAGATCGTGCGGATCGTCGCCCGCTTGCGCCACGTGCCAACGCCATCGTGTTGACCCGAGGCGTTCCGCCCAACGGTGGCCAACGGTGCACGCGACCCGTGCGATCGCCGTAGCGCGTCATGGACGGCCTGCGCCGGGGGGCGCATCCCGATCTCCGGCAGGTCGATCTGCTGGACCTAGTCGCCGGATCTGTCTGGTGCGGTGGCCCGCGATACCAGTCCGACCTGAGGGTCGGGGCAACGGACCGGGCGAACGGCCTGACCGATCCGGACCGCGTGCCCGCCCGACACCAGGTTGGTGTCCGCCCAAGGCGCGGGTGCGATCCGCAGGTCGGGACGAAACGCCGCTGTCGATGACATGCGGGCGGCAGATCGAGAAAAAACGGAACAAAGTCGGTGTCCAGCGGTTGTTCCTGTGCCAATCAACACATCAAGGAGAATCCGATGAATTGGGATACCATAAAGGGCAAATGGAAGCAGGCCACCGGCAGCGCCAAAGCCACTTGGGGTGAGCTGACCGACGACGATCTCCAGAAGATCGACGGAGAACGTGAAAAGCTTGTCGGCAAGGTTCAGGAAAAATACGGCCTGGCGAAAGACGAGGCCGGCAAGCAGGTCGACGAATGGGCAGAAAAGTACTGACCCCTTGATCGGACCACGCGATGCGACACGGCGGCCGACACGGCGTCGGCCGCTTTTCCGTTGCGCAATGGAAGAATGATCCGCGCTTTCGGCGCAGGACGGCGGGCGTTCGGGTGACCAGGATGTGCGCGCGAAAAGTGCAGCGCGCCCAAGAGCGTCCCGGCGGTGTTCCATGGGACACGGGACCAGACCGATCTCGCTGGGTCGACGTAACGCTGTGCGGCCCGGCTGCGACGGTCGCGCGCGGTGGGGCCCGGCATCGGCGTGTCGACACGGAGCTTTTGGCCGGGTCGGGACCGCGATGCCGCTGTGTCGCGTCCGGCATCGCTCCATCCACATCCGGATCGGCGTGCAGAAAGGTCTGTGCGGTGAGACAGCCCTTCTGCGATGCAGTCTGCCGCAAGTCTGTCGCGGCGGCATGGCGGGATCACGCGCCCCGGACCGATCACGAAAACCTGACGATGGCGCGTGCATGGCCATGGTGGCCAGCAGCAGGCAGCAGGATGGCGCAATGCGCGAGGGCAACGGCGCGGGGCGCGGCATGGTGGCCGTGCCCGACGCACCGCGGGACCTGCGTCGTGCGCACCCGTCTGCGCGCGGTGGCCCTTCTGTCGCGTCAGTGCGCGCAGGTCGTGCAGAACGGCGTGTCCGGCAGCAGGTGCAGCCGCGCCGCCGAGATCGGCTCGCCGCATGCCTGGCAAAGCCCGTAGGTGCCCGCCGCGATCCGCGCAAGCGCCGCATCGATCCGCCGGACCTCGGCCAGATCGGCTTGGCCGAGGGCTTCGAGCACCTCGTCTCCCTGTCGTTCGGATCCACGATCTTCCCAATCCGCGGGCGGCGGTTCATCCAGCATGCGCTCGACGAGGGTCATGTGCCGGGTCAACTCGGCCCGCCGCGCGCGCAGCGCTGCTTCGCGCATCGTGATGTCCATGTCGTCTCCTCCTGCAGACCGGCTCCAGAGTGGTGCGCGCAGGGAAACACGCCTTGATCTGGGTCAATCCAGGCACGGCGGCGGCCGTGTTCGCCCGATCGCGGTCCCGTCGCCGAACCATCGCCGGATCGACGCGGCGGCGGCGGCCATCCCCGACGCGCCGTCAACCGTCGATGCGCAACTGGCGGAAGATCGGCTTGGGAACGTCCAGGATGATGGTCATCATCACCAACCAAGCGGCGTTGACGGAGTTGCCGGATCGCTTCCGCGCCACGGTTTCGCGCGTCGCGGTCAGCGCAGCGGACAGGTCCGTTTCCTCCGTCATCCGCGTCGCACCGCCCCCCGGCTTCGCGGTGACCACGTGCAGGCCCGTGCCGGTCAGGCGGTTTCGCATTCCCGACAGCGAGGTGGTGGACCCGGCCTTGGCCGGGCCGCAGAGATCGTTCACGGCTCGGCCGCAGTCGCCAGCAACCGATGACAGGCCGACCGGCGTGCCACGGCCCTGCGCGACCCCGTGCGACCCTGCGCGACCCTGCGCGCCGCGAAGAATTCGAGCGACGGCGCAGGACGACGGGCGCGGCCGCGGGATCGGCCGCGCGCGTCGCCGGATCGCCCATCGCCCCGGTGGCGAACATCCTGACCGCCGGTTGGGTCGGGGCACCTGCGATGCAGGTTCCGCCTTCCCCGTGCCGCAGTCCCGCAGCAGGGATGCGCGTCACCCCAAAGACGCGGGTCCCGCTGCCTGGCCGAGAATTTCCTGCGCCGCCGCACGCACGCATGCAGGGTCGCCCGACGCATCGACGGCGTGCCATGTCATCGCGCCGCGCGCTGCCGCCAGTTGGCCCATCAGGACATCGACATCGGCATCCGAGGCGTCGCCCCGCCGCGAGCGCACACGCCCCGCAAGCACCGGTGTCGGCGCGTCGAGCCAGAGACCCAGAAAGGGAACCTGTGCGCGCGTGGCCACGGCTGCAACGGCGGCCCGCAGGCGCGGGTCCACGAAGGTGGCATCGAGAACGACGCAATGACCTGCGGCAAGCATCGTTTCGGCGCGCGCGAACAGGACGCGATAGATTTCGTGGCGCTGGCCCGCTGCATAGGCCGCCGGATCGAGCCCTTGTCCCACCGCAAGGCCCGCCTTCCGTTCGACATCCGAGCTGAGAAGTGCCGCACCGGGAAGGGCGCCGATCAACGGTGCGAGGTCGCGGGCCAACACGCTCTTGCCGCTGCCGGAGTATCCGCCGATGGCGATCAACCGTGGCGGTGGGGGTCGCAGCGCATCGCAGGCAAGGTCCATGTAGGCGGCCACCTCTGCCGCCGACGTGCCGGGCCGCTTGCGCGCCGCATCGGTCTGCAGCAGCACCATGGCGCGGATCGCGGCGCGCACGGACAGGAACAGCGGCAATGCCGCCAGCCCGGCATCTTCACCGCCGCGCGCCGCCCGGAGCCACGCATCGAGCACCCGGCATCCCTGCCGCCGCAGACCGCGATGACACAGGTCCATGACCAGAAAGGCGATGTCGTAAAGAACGTCGCAGGTCCCGAGCGTCTCGTCGAATTCCAGCGCATCGAAAAGAACGGGGTGCCCGTCGATCAGGACAAGGTTGCGCAGGTGCAGGTCGCCGTGGGCGCGTCGCACGTGGCCGTCACGGGCCCGACCGTCCAGAAGCGGTCCCGTTGCGTCAAGACGGGTGCGGGCCGCCTGATGCCACGCTGCGACGCGCGCGGTGCCGTCTGCGCCGGGAAATTCGGCGAAGACCCGCTGCAATTCCGAAAGGATATCCGCGATCAGACCGCTGCCCGGATGGTGCATCACGGGTGCCATGGCATGATAGTCCGCGATTGCCGCGCCGGTCGCCGCCGCGAGGCGGTCGTCGAAGGCGCCCCGTTCGGCCACGCGCTCCAGTTCGTTTTCGGCAGGGAACCGCCACATCCGCAGAACCCAGTCGACGACCGGCCCCGCCCCGTTCAGGGCGAGCCCCGATCCGCTTCGCGTCACGGGGATCATGTCCCGGTAGATCTGGGGGGCCGTGGGCTGGTTGAGCGCCAGTTCGCGCGCAAGCAGTGCCTTGCGCAGGGCGACGGTGCCAAGATCCATGTAGTCGTACGTCACCGCACGTTTCAGCTTCAACGCCGTGTCGCCACTCAGGAACACGTATGCGCCATGGGTCTCGATGACCTCGACAGGGTCATCGCCTGCGAAGGCGGCGCCGGATGACAAAAAGCGGATCGTTTCGGCCTGTTCCATCGAAGTACCCCGACACGATACTATCAGGGCGCGCGGGTGCCAGTCCACGCGGCATGCACGCCCCTGCGTGCGGCGTGCGGGGCCGTGTTTCCGGGCCGCCAACGCGGGCGCCGGCCCGAAGCGCGGCCCGCGAACCCAAGGTTCAATAATAAAGCATGGACAGGTGCTTGGCTTGGGCAAAGAACAGCCAGCGTTCCACGAACACCCCGGGCGCAGCGGCAAGCACCGCGACGGTGGCCAGCAGCGCCGCAGCACCGGGCAGCAGGGCCGCCAGCACCAGCATCGCCGCGGCGAGCGACAGAAGCGCCGCGCACATTCGCCGCAGCCGGTCCGCATGCCGACGCGCCACCGCATAGCCCATCTCGCGCATCACGAAATTCGGCTGGGTGTGCGGCGGATCGAGGGGGCGGATGCCGCTGGCCCCCGGAATTCCCAGCGCGGACGCCCGGTCGTAGCTTGGCACGTCGCTGTCGATGCGCGACCAGTAGGACTGCTTGACGGCCAGTCCGGCCGCCAGTGCCATGGCGGACATCACTGCAAGTGCGCCATGGCCCACGCCTGCCGCCGCGTCGATGGCCGCAAGAACAGCGCCCCCGGTCCCTGCCGCCAGAAGCAGGTAGAGCACCGGCACCCGCTGCATGTTCCACGCCGGCACGGTGCGCAGGCAGGCATAGATCATGCCGGTACACCAGACCGTCGCCACCGCGCCAACCGCAAGCAGGACGCCCGCGACCGGCAAGAGCGGCACCGGCCCCGGCCACAACCAGCCAAGGCCCAGCAACCCGGCGGGCGCATAGGTCAGCACCGCCAGCACCCCTTCACGCGACAGCCACGACGACCGCCACTGGCTGAAGGCGCGCCAAGCCCGCTCGGGCCGCCCCAGATGCAGGGTCGAGGACAGCAGCCCGACGGTGACCAGCACCAGACCCGCCGCCAGCGCCACGAGATCGGGCCAGCCACCTGATGCGTCGGACAGAAAGGCGGCGCGCAGACCCAGCCAGAACAGCAGGCCATAGCCCGCGCCGGAACTGGTTGTGAACAGGATCACGGAATAGGCGGGATGCATGGGTCTAGGTTTCCGGCGTGGTGGAAAGGCGGCGGTCGATCCAGGCGAACAGCCGCTCGACCCGGTCGCGCGGCGCGCCGGCGGGCTCCGCGGTGGCGACTTCGGGGGCCGGTGTGGCCGGGGTCCGGGGCGGAAGGTACTTGTTGACCGGCTTGTAGCCGAACTCGGACATCAGATCGAAACCGCCCCGCGCTGCCACGTTCTGCGACACGGCGCTGTCGGGATCCCCCAGATCGCCGAACGCCCGCGCGCCGGTCGGGCAGGCGCGCACGCAAGCGGGCACGCGGTCCTCTTCGGCCAGTGTCTCGTTGTAGATCCGGTCGACGCAGAGCGTGCATTTCTTCATCACACCATGATCGTGATCGTATTCCCGAGCGCCGTAGGGGCATGCCCAGGAACACAGCTTGCAGCCGATGCAGGTGTCGGGATTGACCAGCACGATCCCGTCCTCGGCCCGTTTGTAACTGGCCCCGGTCGGACAGACGGTCACGCAGGCGGGCGTTTCGCAATGCAGGCACGACCGGGGAAAATGCACGGTGCGGTCCGTGCCGTCGATCTTCATTTCATAGCTGTGCACCCGGTTCAGCCATGCCCCGGACGGATCGGCACCGTAAGGGTCATGGTCCGACAACGGCGCGGAATAGCCCCCGGTGTTCCATTCCTTGCAAGAGGTCACGCAGGCATGGCAGCCGACACAGATATCGAGGTCGATGACAAGGCCGAGCTTTTTCGGCGTGTCCTTGGGCAAGTCGGTCATGTGTCACCTTTCACAACGTCGGACCCGCCGGCGCGTTTCGCCCCGGCGGTGGGCAGGACACCCCGACCCAGCGGTTCGAACCGCGGTTCGGATTCGGTTCCGGCGTCGGCCTTCGCAATCGCGACGCGCAGGTCGAACCACGCTGCCTGCCCGGTGATGGGGTCGGAGTTGGAATAGCGATATCCGCCGCCTCCCTTGGGCAGCAGTTCGGAAATCAGGTGGTTCAGCAGGAACCCTCGCGTCACCTCCGGCGCATCCTCGTCCAACGCCCATGCCCCCTTGCGCTTGCCGATGGCGTTCCATGTCCACACGGTCTGCGGATTGACCCCGTCCATAAGCCGCACCTGGCATTTCACCCGGCCAAGATGGGACGACAGCCAGACCCAGTCGTCATCCACGACCCCGATCTGTGCGCCAAGGCCCGTGTGGATATAAAGCCGGTTCTCGGCGGTGATCTGGCGCAGCCACGCGTTCTGGCTGCCCCAGGAATGGTACATGTGCATCGGGCGCTGGGTGATGGCGTGCAGCGGGAAATCCTGCACCATCTGTTCTTCCAGGGGTGGATACCAGAACGGCAGCGGGTCGAAATAGCGCGCGATCCGGTCGCGGGCGTGTTCGGGGGGCTGGCGGTCGCCATGGCCTTGCGCCGCGAGCCGGAACTTCTGCAACGGCTCGCTGTAGAGTTGAAAGATCGTGGGCTCGGGCGACGCGCGCAACCCCTTGCCGATCGCCCAGTCCAGATAGCCACGATTGGCGTGCTTGAAATAGGCGTGTTCCGGCGCGATGTGCAGGGTGAAGAAGCTGCCGTTCTCGATATAGCGATCGAGCTGGCTCGGGTGCGCGGCCCCCACCGCGGTCTCGGTCCCGTCGGCCCCGCGCCAGCCGGCCAGCGGCCCGATGCCGGGCTTGCGCTCATGGTTGACCATGTAGTCGGGGTAGCCGCCCGGAAACCTGGGTTCCCCGTCCGGCGCGGTGAAGGCGGGCAGCCGCAGACGGTGGCCAAGGTCGATCAGCACCTCCTGAAAGCCGCGCACGTCGCGGTCGGGCGTGATGACCGGATGACGGATCGCGTCGGCGGCCATATCGGGTTCGGAGATCGGCCGATCGAGCAAGGATATGCAGTCCCAGCGTTCCAGGTAGGTCGTGTCGGGCAGGATCAGGTCTGCATAGGGCACGGTTTCGGAATAATAGGCGTCGGAATAGATGATCTTCGGGATCACATAGTCGCCGTTCGCATCCTTCGCCGTCAGCGCATCCAGCGTGCCCTGCACGTTCATCGACGAGTTCCACGCCATGTTCGCCATGTAGAGCATCAGCACGTCGATCCCGTAGGGGTCGCGCGCGGCGGCGTTGTTGATGACCATGTGCATCAGGCCATGCGCCGACATCGGCGCATCCCAGGAAAACCCCTTGTCCAGCCGCGACGGACCGCCATCCGCCGCCAGCAGCAGATGCTCCGGCCCGTGCGGGAACCCCAGATGCGGCCCGCCCAACGGCATTTCGGGCTTGATGTCACCCAGCGCCCCATGCGGGAGCAGGTTCGGCGGCGTCTGCTTGGGGTAGGGCGGCTTGTAACGGAACCCGCCGGGGCAGTCGATCGAACCGATCAGGATCTGCAACAGGTGGATCATCCGGCAGGTCTGAAACCCGTTGGAATGGGCCGAGATTCCCCGCATGGCGTGCATCGCGACGGGGCGGCCGATCATCTGCGCATGCTTGCGGCCCCATGCATCGGTCCAAGGCCGGTCCAGCACGATCTGCTGCTTGAAGGCCACATCGGCGATTTCGGCGGCGATGCGGATGATCTGCGCCTGTGGTATGCCGGTTGCCTCGGCCACAGCGGCGGGGGTGTACGCGTCCGACAGATACCGTTCGGCCATCAGTTCGAACACCGGACGGGTGCGGGTGCCGTCCGCCAGCACCCGCGCCCCGGTCAACGCCACGGTGAGCGTGCCTGCCTTGCCATCGACCGGCGCATCGGTGTCGGTGCACCAGGCCAACGGATTGCCCTTGGCATCCCGCGCGAACCGGCCATGCCGGGCGGTGCCGGGCGCGTCGATCACCAGCCACGGCGCGTTGGTGTAGCGGATCAGATAGTCCAGATCGATGGCCTGCGTCCGGAACAACTCGTGGATCAGCGCGCCGACGAACAGCCCGTCCGTGCCCGGCCGGATGCCGACCCATTCATCCGCAACCGCGTTGTACCCGGTGCGCACCGGGTTGATTGCCACGACCTTGGCCCCGCGCCCCTTCAGCTTGCCGATGCCGATCTTGATCGGGTTCGACGCATGGTCTTCGGCCACGCCGAACAGCAGGAAATACTTCGCGTGCTCCCAGTCGGGATCGCCGAATTCCCAGAACGACCCGCCGAAGGTATAAAGCCCGCCTGCCGCCATGTTGACGGAACAGAACCCACCATGGGCCGCGAAGTTCGGCGTGCCGAACTGCATCGCCCAATAGCTGGTCAGGCTCTGGCTCTGATCGCGCCCGGTGAAGAACGCAAGCCGCTTTGGGTCGCGGCGGCGCACCTCGCCCAGCCAACTGGCGGCGAGCGTCAGCGCCTCGTCCCAGCTGATCGGCTCGAACGCGCCGGACCCGCGCGGGCCGACCCGCTTCATCGGACCACGCAGGCGCGCGGGCGAATAATGCTGCATGATGCCCGACGCACCCTTGCCGCAGATCACGCCCTTGTTCACCGGATGGTCGCGGTTACCCTCGATGTATCGCACGCGCCCGTCCTTGATGTGCACGTCGATCCCGCAGCGACAGGCGCACATGTAGCAGGTGGTTTTCGTCACCCGGTCACCCACCGGCTCGCCGAGCGCGATCTTCGGTTCCTTGATCATGTCATCTGTCCTGCCGTTTCGGCCTTTGGGGCCAGGTCGTTTTGCAGGGCCACCTGCGCTGCCGTAATGGCGATTATGTTCAAAACGTCCTCGGCACTACACCCTCGGGAAAGATCGTTGGCCGGGCGCGCCAGCCCCTGAAGGATCGGCCCCAGCGCAGCCGCACGGCCCAGCCGCTGCGCGATCTTGTAACCGATGTTCCCGGCTGACAGGCTGGGAAAGACGAACACATTCGCGCCGCCGTCCAGCACCGAGAACGGCGCCTTGCTGCGCGCAACTTCCGGCAGCAGGGCAGCATCGAACTGCATCTCGCCTTCGATCATCAGGTCCGGACGGCGCTGCCGGACGAGGGCCACTGCCGTCCGGATCCGCCCGATGGATTCGTGGGCGGTTTCCGCGACGCTGCCATGGGTCGAAAAGGACAGGACCGCGATGCGCGGAACCTCGCCCGTCAGCGCACGCAGGGTGCCCGCGGCGGAAATGGCGATGTCCGCAAGCTCCTCGGCGTTCGGCTGCAGGACAAGTCCGCAGTCGGCAAAGACCACCGGTCGGTCAAAGGGTGCGGGAAACAGCATCAGAAACGAACTCGACACGACCTCGACGCCATCGGCCGGGCCGATGATGCGCAAGGCGGCGCGCACGGTGTCGGCGGTT
This sequence comes from Meridianimarinicoccus sp., assembly GCA_036770665.1. Lineage (GTDB taxonomy): Bacteria > Pseudomonadota > Alphaproteobacteria > Rhodobacterales > Rhodobacteraceae > Meridianimarinicoccus. The sequence continues at coordinate 17,781 of DAIPIS010000002.1, read as the reverse complement.
GTGGCGACCGCCCCGCCCACCGTACCGTCCGCCTCGCCCAGCCGGACCATCATCGCGGCCTGCGCCAGGGGCGACCGCATCGCGGAACGCGCGGCGGCCATATCCGGGCATTTCCCTTTCCGCAGCTGCAGGAACTGCGCGGCGAACGCGTCGATGCGCGTGGCGCACAGCGCGTCACGCGCCACGATGTCGCTGTGCGCACGCGCCGTCTGCCGCGCTGCCTCCCCGCCGATCAGGACGATCCGCGCAAGTCCCAGACGGGTCGCCTCGACCGCCGCGTCGCGGATGCGGGGCTCGTCGCCTTCGGGCAGGACGATGGTCGCCCCGGACACGCGCGCGGCCGCATGGATGCTGTCGATGACGCTCATGTCGACTGCACGCCTGTGTTCGCCGAAAACGGGGGATGGATCGCGGGGCCCTTTCCGGGCCCTGCGATGGCGACGGTCTCAGGCATCGGCCGCCTGCGGGCGCAGTTCGCCGGACGACACGCCGGCTACGGCGACCGGCCGCTTCATCGCGTCGCGGCGGAACGGCTCGCCCAGTTCCTGATTGATGACCGCCTCGATGAAGGTGGTCACATTGTCTTCCATCTGCAGGCGGACCGCCTCGCGCAGCGCCGCGGTCAGGTCGTCGCTGCTGGTGACCTGGACCCCGCGCAGCCCGCAGCCTTCGGCAACCTTGGCGTAGTTGACCCCCTCGTTCAATTCGGTGCCGACGAAATTGTCATCGTACCACAAGGTCGTGTTGCGCTTTTCGGCACCCCACTGGTAGTTGCGGAAGATCACCATGGTGATCGCGGGCCAGTCGTTGCGGCCGCAGGCGGTCATCTCGTTCATCGAAATGCCGAAGGCCCCGTCGCCCGCAAAGCCGACGCAGGGCGTGTCGGGCCGTCCGATCTTGGCCCCGATGATCGACGGCAACCCGTAACCGCAAGGCCCGAACAGCCCCGGCGCAAGGTATTTCCGGCCCTCCTCGAACATGGGATAGGCGTTGCCGATGGCGCAGTTGTTGCCGATGTCCGACGAGATGATCGCGTCGCGCGGCAGCGCCGCCTGGATCGCGCGCCACGCCTGACGGGGGCTCATCCGCATCGGATGCCGGTTGCGCGCCCGTTCGTTCCAGTTGATGCCCGGATCGTCGTCTTCGTGATCCATGGACGACAACTGCTGCGCCCAGCGGGATTTCGCGGTGGATACCGCCCCCTCGCGGTCCTTGCGTCCGGTATCGCCCGCATGTGGGGCCAACCGCGCCAGAATGGCCTCGGCCACCTTGCGGGCGTCGCCCTGGATGCCGACATCCACGCGCTTGGTCAGCCCGATCCTGTCGGCGTTGATGTCGACCTGGATCAGCTTGGCGTCCTTCGGCCAGTATTCGGTCTGATAGGCCGGCAGCGACGAGAACGGGTTCAGCCGCGTCCCCAGCGCCAGAACCACATCGGCGCGCGATATCATCTCCATGGCGGCTTTGGAGCCATTGTAACCCAGCGGTCCGCAGGACAGCGGGTGCGAGCCCGGAAAGGCGTCGTTGTGCTGATAGTTGCAACAGACCGGGGCCGACAACCGTTCCGCAAGCCGTCGGCTGGCGTCGATCGCGCCCGACAGCACCACGCCTGCTCCGTTCAGCAGCACCGGGAACTGCGCCGCCGACAACAGCTGCGCGGCGGCATCGATCGCCGCGACGTCGCCGGACGGATGCTCGATCCGCACGATCTGCGGCAACTCGATGTCGATCACCTGGGTCCAGTAGTCGCGCGGGATGTTGATCTGCGCCGGGGCCGATCCACGCCACGCCTTCAGGATCACCCGGTTCAGCACTTCGGCGATGCGCGACGGGTCGCGCACCTCTTCCTGATAGCACACGCAGTCCGCGAACAGCCGCATCTGCTGCATTTCCTGAAAGCCGCCCATCCCGATGGTCTTGTTGGAGGCCTGCGGCGTCACCAGCAACAGCGGCGTGTGGTTCCAGTACGCGGTCATGATCGGGGTCACGAAATTGGTGATGCCCGGCCCGTTCTGCGCGATGGCCATCGCCATCTTGCCGGTGGCGCGGCTGTATCCGTCGGCCGACATGCCGGCGTTGCATTCATGCGCGCAGTCCCAGAACTTGATGCCTGCCTGCGGAAACAGGTCCGAAATCGGCATCATGGCCGAGCCGATGATGCCGAACGCGTGTTCGATCCCGTGCATCTGCAGCACCTTCACGAAGGCTTCTTCGGTCGTCATTTTCATGTGTTTGCTCCTGGCTGTATGGGGGCCGTGTCCGTCGTCCGACGGTGCGACGGACGCGTCGTGGATTTCTGGGTCATGGGAGAACCGTCATGCGTTGCGCGGCCGCCCGAGGGCACGAATGTTGGGCCAAAGCGACCACATCACGAAAACGAGGGCGAGGCCGAGGATGGTCGCGCTGATGGGTCGGGTGAAGAACACCGTCCAGTCCTGACGCGAATTCGCGAGCGACGTCAGGAAATAGCGTTCGGCCAACGGCCCGAGGATCACGCCGAGCACGAGAGGCGCGGTCGGGAACCCGATACGCTTCATCGCCCAGCCGACCACCCCGAAGGCGAGGCAGACATAGACGTCGAAGATGTTGTTGCGCACACCGAACGCGCCGACGACGCTGAGCACGATGATGGTCGCGCCCAGAACGGCAGGCGGCGTGCGCATCAGGGTGGAGAACGCCTGTGCCACACCGATCCCGCAGACGATCATCAGGATGTTGGCGATGATCATCGCGGCGAAGATGGTATAGACCATCGACGGGTCGGTGATGAACAGAAGCGGGCCCGGGTTGACGCCGTGCAGCATCATCGCGGCCAGCATGATGGCCGTGGCGGCTGATCCCGGGATGCCGAGCGTCAGAAGCGGCACCATCGCGGCACCGGTCGTCGCGTTCTTGGCGGCCTCCGGCGCGGCCAGACCGTCCGGCGCGCCGGTGCCGAACTCGGCCCGCTGCCTGGACACCTGCTTTTCCACGCCGTAGGCGATCACCGCGCCGGGCGTGGCGCCGGCGCCGGGAATGACGCCGACCATGCAGCCGATCGCCGTGCCGCGGGCGATGGCACCCTTGACACCCCAGAGGTCGGAAAACTTGACCCCGAGGCCCTTCGCGCGCTTGCTGTCGGGCCGCAGGCTGCGGTTGGTTGCCAGAAGGTCGACAACCTCACCCACGGCAAAGAGCCCGATCATCACCACGACAAAGCGGATGCCGTTTTCCATTTCCGACAACCCGAAGCTGAAGCGCGCCGCGCCATAAAGCGGGTCGACGCCGACCGTGCCGACGGCGATCCCCAGGAGCAGCGATACCATGGTCACCACTGGCTGGTCCTTGGCGATGGCGATCACACTGACGAGGCCCAGCACCGTGGCGGCAAAGAACTCGGGCTGCGAGAATTTCAGCGCGAAGCTGGCGAAGGGCGCAGACAGGAAGGTCAGCACCAGCGCACTGACCAGCCCGCCCGTCGCCGACGCGGTCAGGGCGATGGCCAGCGCCCGTTTGACCTCGCCCTTCTTCGTCATCGCGTAGCCTTCCCACGTCGCGGGCAGGGAGGCCGGGGTGCCGGGCACGTTGATCATGATCGCCGAGATCGAGCCGCCGAAAACGCCGCCGACATAGATGCCGCCCAGAAACAGCATGGATTGGGTCGGCTCCATCACGTAGGTGAACGGCAGCGCCATGGCCATGGCGTTGACGAACGAGATGCCGGGCATGGCCCCGGCCACGACACCCACCAGCAGCCCGATGACGATCGTGAGGAATGCGGCCAGATGGAAGGCGGCCGCGAACCCGGAGCCGAGAAGGTTGAATGTCTCAATCATCGCGCGGCCTTTTCAGTAGATGCCCAGCAGTCGGAGAAGCGCGATGCTGAAGTCGTTGAACACGCCCTGCCCGCGGCTCAGCGGCATCAGGGCAAGCCCCATGAAGATCCAGAGCAGCAGGGCGGTGCCGATGAGGGCGACGGCGCCGATGGTCAGCGGATTGCGCAAACCGCCCGTCAGGCACCAGACGGTGATGAACACGGCGGTCGCGATCGAAAACCCGACGACCGGCAGAAACACGCCGTAGGCCACGACCAGGACCAGTCCGAAAACGGCCTTTGTCCACGAATAGGCGCCCTCTTCGCGCGCAGGCACGAGGGTGGGTCGCCGGTCCGCCGCGCCGATGGCCCAGACGTCGCGCACCGCCCAGACCAGAGCGAAGAAGGCCAGAAGCGCGAGCACCCCACGCGGCCAGGCCGCCGCACCAAGCCCGCTGCCCACGTTGGGGGGGCACTGTGAAAGATATGCGCCGGGGCGATCATCGCCGCGATGCAGATCGCCGCCGGCAGCAACGCCGGGGCGAGTCTCCAGGGACCTTCCTTTCGGGCAGCGCGCGACCCCCCGCGCGCTGCCTTGGGCTTTTCGCTGTCGTAGGCGATGCTCATCGGATCAGGAGCCGAGCCGGGCGGTTATGGTTTTCTGGAACTCCACGACCATTTTCTGTGCGTCCTCGCCGACGATCGGCGCGATGCAGCTGTAGGTCTGGGCGCAGAATTCCTGCCATTCGGCCGAACCGACCATGTCGACGATGGCGCCTTCGAGACGGCTGACGATGTCATCGGGCGTGCCAGCCGCAACCGACAGCGTGCGAAAGTTGTCGAGGCCCGAAATGTCGATGCCAAGCTCGGCAGACGTGGGGACATCGGGAAACTCTGCATGGCGTTCGGTGTCGAACACGACGACCGGCACCAGTTGACCGGCCTTGATGAACTGCGCGACATCGCCCGGCTCTTCGTAGATGGCGCTGGTATGGCCGCCGATCGGCGAGGCATACCGTTCGGCGGGCGCCTGAAACGGCACGTTTTCCATCGCAACGCCGGCATCGGCCAGAATCTTCAGCGTGACGTCGTCCTGTGTGCCATAGCCCGACGTCGCCACGGTCAGGGTGGCGGGATTCTGGCGGGCATGTTCGAAAAGTGCTTCGGCGGTCTGGTGCGGCCCGTTCGCCGGAACGAACAGGAAGGACGGCGAGCTTTGGACGACCGCGACGATGTCGAAATCCTCCGGTGCATTGTCGCCAAGCTCCGAGGCCCAGGACGCGACGGTCAGCGAGATCAGGGTGCCCAAGGTATATCCGTCGGCCGGATTGGTCCGCAGCTGCGTCAGACCGGCATTTCCGGACGCGCCCGCCACGTTCGACACCGGAAGCGGCACGCCCAGCCGCGTTTCCAGCAGTTGCGACGCCGTCCGCCCCATCAGGTCGGCCCCACCGCCCGGCCCGAAGGTCACGATGACTTCGATGGGACGGTCCGGATACTCCTGCGCCTTGGCAAGTCCTGCGGACCCCAGTGCCAGTGCGCACGCAAGTGCGGTGGTCGATGCAAATTTGGTCTTCATGGTCATCCTCCCTTGTTTTGACTTGTTTTTCTTCCGGCCTCCCCCGGCCGGTCCGGATTATCCGGTTCCCGCAAGCGACCGCGCATCCTCCTTGCGGGCCGCCTCCGTCCACTCTACCAGCTTGAGCCGCTGGATCTTTCCCGACGGTCCCTTTGGCAACTCGTCGAGCAGGTGAATGCGGTCGGGGCACTTGAATGTCCCCAGCCGTGCGACGCATAGCGCCAGCAGGTCCGCCTCCGATGCGGCAGACTGCGGCCTTAGCTTCACCGCCGCCTCCACCGTCTCGCCATAGCGCGCACAGGGCCGTGCAAAGGCGGCTGCTTCCATCACATCCGGATGGGCGTGCAGCGCCTCGTCCACCTCACGCGGGGCGATGTTTTCACCGCCCTTGATGATCAGTTCCTTCAAGCGCCCGGTGACAAAGACGTAGCCGTCCGCATCGATCCGCCCCAGATCGCCGGTTCGAAACCAGCCGTCGGGCGTCATGCAGGCCTCCGTGGCGCCGGGATTCTTGAAATACCGCAGCATGACGTTCGGCCCGCGCACGGCAATCTCCCCTTCGACGTCGGGGCCGAGTTCGTCCAGCGCGGGCGACAGGATCGTCACTTCGTTGCCCCAGGCCCGCCCTGGCGACCCGATCTTGCGCGGCCCGGGCGGCAGCGGGTTCGACAGGATCTGCGGCGCGGTTTCCGTCAGGCCCATGGTTTCGACGATCGGGATGGCAAAGCGCGTCTCGAAGGCGGTCTGGACCTCGGGTGCCAGCGCCGACGAGGCCGATCGCGCAAAGCGGATGCGCGCCTGCGTCGCCGCATCCGGTGCGCTTTCGCCGTGGACGAGATGCGAGATGATCGTGGGCACGACCGAGAACCATGTGACCTCGTGCGCGGCGCAGTGCGCCCAGAACCGGCTGGCCGAAAAGCGCGGGCAGATCACCGACGACCCGCCAGACACCAAGGGCCCGATGACCGTCACGCCAAGCCCGTTGATGTGATACAGGGGCAGCACGCAGAGCGCGCGGTCCGCCGGCGTCAGGTCATGGGCGATGGTCGCGGTCCAGCCTCCCGCCAGAAGGCTTGATTGGCTGTGCAGCACGCCCTTCGGCCGCCCGGTCGTCCCCGAGGTATACATCAGCATGCAGTCGTCCGTCGCAACCACGTCGGGCAACCGCCCGCCTGGCTGCGCAGCCGCTTCCATGCCCGCCACACGCCGGGCCGGAATCACCAGCCCTTCGACCCCGGCGCTGTCGGCCAGCAAGCCCTCCGTCTCGTCGTTCACCAGCACCACCCGCGCCTCCGAGTGACCCAGCGCATAGCCGATGGCCGCGGTCCCGGCGACAAGGTTGATCTGGGTCGCCCGGAAGCCGCCATACGTGGCCCCGAAGAACGCCAGGATCGCCTCGCGCCCATTCGGCAACATGATCGCGACGCTGTCGCCCTTGTCCAGACCGAAGGCCAGCAGACCCAGCGCGACCGCGCGCGCGCGCTCTTGCAGCATCCCCCATGTCAGCGCCGGGCCGCCGTCGACGAACACGAAGGCAGGGGCATCCGGCGTTTCGGCAGCGCGACGGTCGATCCAGTCGCGCACCGACCCTTCGGGCGGCGGCACATGGGCTGCGCGCGGGCCCGCGGCGGTCATTTGCCCACCTCCGCCCAGTAGGTCTGGAAGATGTCCGCCATCGCCGGTTCGCGCGGCGGGATCGGGTGAACGATCTTGGTCGTCTGCAGGAAATGCCGCCAGTGCAGGTTGTTGTCTATCGAATTGCCGCCCCAGCTGCCGCAGCCCATCGACAGCGAGAAAGGCAGCGCATTCTCGAAACTTCCGCCGGTCGCCATCGCATGCGGCTGGTTCACGATCACCCGGCAGGTCGGCAGCACCCGGCCCAGAACCTGCGGTCGCGCGTCATCCGCCGTGTGGATGCCGACCGAATGGCCCGCCCCCTGATGCGCCAGCAGCCGACCCGCCAGTTCCGTCGCATGCGCGAAGTCCCGCGCCCGATAGAGCGCGAGCACGAGGCTCAGCTTTTCCCCCGACAGCGGATGATCCGGGCCGATCCCATCGGTCTCGACGGCAAGAAACCGGGTTTCCCGCGGGACGCGGTCCGACAGCCCCAGCCGCGCGATCACGTGGGGCGCATCCCGGGCGATGACATTCCGGTCAAGATGGCCATGCGACCAGAGCCGCGCCACGATGTCCGGCGCATCGGAGGCGGGCAGCACCGCGCACCCCACCCGACCCAGTGCCGCAACGAAGGCGTCATAGATCGCGTCCACCACCACCAGCGCATTTTCCGAAGAACAGGAGGTCGCGTTGTCAAAGGTCTTCGATTGCGCGATCCGCCGCGCTGCCGCGTCGGGATCGGCGGTTTCATCAACGATCACCGCGACATTGCCCGCGCCCACGCCGATCGCGGGCGTTCCGCTGGAATAGGCGCGGCGCACGTTGTCCTGACTGCCTGTCACCACGGCAAGATCCGCCGTTTCCAGAAGCCGCTGCGTGCGTGCCTTCGACCCCGGCGGCGGCACCATCTGCACAAGATCCCGGTCTTCGCCGATCTTGTCGAATTCCGCATGGATATGCCCGATCAGCCGCGCACAGCACGCCTCGCCCTTGGGCGAGGGCGACAGAACGATCGCATTGCCGCAGATCAGGGCATTGATTACGTTGTTGACCGGCGTGGCGACCGGATTGGTCGACGGCGTGACGGCGGCGATGACGCCCAAGGGGCGCGCAATTTCGGTCAGGCCCCGTTCGGCGTCGTCCAGCACAACGCCCCACGTCCGCACGCCACGCAGATCGCGCAGCAGGCCCAGCGTCTTGCGGTGGTTCTTGGTGATCTTGTCCGCCACATTGCCAAGGCCGGTGACCGCCACGGCCAACTCGGCCAGTTCGCGGTTCCGGTCTGGTTGCATCACCGCCCACCCGGCTGCCAGCGCGGCCCGGTCGTAGCGCGCCTGACTGCCCGCCGCCTCGTAGCGGCGCTGCGCCTCGCGCGCCGCCGCAACGACGCCGTCGACGGCATCTGCCTCGAAACCGACATTCATGCTTGGCTCCTCCGCCCTGCCGCGCTTGACGCCAGACCTTTCCCGACCGGTGACCTCACGGGTCTCCGGCATGGCCGATCTGCAGTCCGGCATGTCTCTCCCTGTGCCGCGCCCTTGTTGGTTCGTTGCGGCATTGACCCAAAAATATGCAATGAAAATAGTATTGCAATCATTTTCATAACATGTTTGTTGCGGGTCATGATGCGCCGTGCCGACGACCCGATCAACATTTTCAGCGTCGCCACAGCGGCGGGCGTGTCACCGGCAACGGTGTCGCGCGTGATGAATCACCCTCAGATGGTCAGCCCGGACACGCGCAAGCGGGTCGAGGATGCGATTCGCGAAACAGGATACATCCGCAACCGCGCGGCGCAGGCCATGCATGGCCGCCGCAGCGCCACGATCGGCCTGATCGTGCCCACGGTCGATTACGCCATCTTCGCCTCGCTGGTGCAATCCTTCGGCGCAAAGGCGGACGAGCTTGGGTTCACCCTGCTTCTGGCGGCGCATGGCTATGATCTGCAGCGCGAATACGCCCTGTTGCGCAAGTTTCTGGAACATCGTGTCGACGGCGTCGCGCTGATCGGGCTCGACCATGCCGAGGACAGCTTTGCGCTGATCGCCTCGCAGAGATCTCCCGCCATCGCATTGTGGAACCACGACCCGACGGGCCGTCTGCCCAGTGTGGGCGTCCGCAACGCCGAGGCCGGGCGCGTGGCCGCGCAACATCTTGTCGACATGGGCCACCGCCGGATCGCGCTGCTGTTCCCACCCACACACGACAATGACCGCGCGCGGCTTCGCCATTCGGCCGCCATCGACACCCTCGCGGCGGCCGGCATCGCCGTGCGTTCCGAGCACAATTCCGAATCCCACTACGATGTCGGCCGCGCCAAGGCGGCCGCCGGTGCGGTGCTGCGGCTCTCACCCCGCCCGACAGCCATCCTGTGCTGCAATGACGTCATCGCGCGCGGTGCCATCTACGCCGCGTTCGAGCTTGGCCTCACGATCCCGGCCGACATTTCCATCATCGGAATCGGCGATTTCAACGGATCGGCCGAAATGCTGCCGCCGCTGACCACGGTCCGGCTTCCGGCCACCGAAATCGGCAGCGAGGCCGCGCGTCAACTGGTGGAGATGATCCTGTCGGGGACCTACCAACCGACCGGACAGGAATTCCCGGTCGAACTTGTCCTGCGCGCGACGACCATCGCCTGTCCCGCCACCTGATCGCCATCCAGCGGCAGGCGAACGCGCTCCAAGGCGGGCACGTGGCCGTGCTGCGAAACCGATCCGAACCGTCCCCTACGGAATGTGGGGCAGCAACAGCAGCAGCGGCGCCTTGCGCAACGTCCGGGGCCGCACCGGCCCCATGGTCGGAAGGCGACCTTGAAGGCGGGGAGTCCTCCGGTGTTTTCCCGACGGCGCGAGGCAACCCGCCGCTTGACAGGGGGCTAATGGCATCCATATACCATCCACACGGATGATATGAGAGATCACGATGGCTGACGACCGCGCAAAACTTCCAGAGACCGAAAAGATCACCCTCAATCTGGGTTTCGTCGATCTCGGACGCATCGACCTGCTCGTGCGGGAGGGCTTTTATTCCAACCGCTCGGACCTCATCCGCACGGCGATCCGCAACCATCTCGACCGGCACGACGATGACGTGAAGCGCGCCGTCCAGCGCGCCGACGCGCATCTCGGCCTGCGCAGGATCGCACGCGCCGAGCTTGAGGCAGCGCGTGCGGGGGGCGAGATGCTGGCGCTGCGCGTGCTCGGCCTTGTCAGCATCGACAGCGACGTGAGCCCGGACCTCGCCCGCGCGACCATCGCATCGCTCAGCGTGCTGGGCGCGCTGCACGCGAGCGCCGCCGTGAAGGCCGCAGTCGCGGACCGGATCGAATAAGGGTCCACCCGAGACCCAGACCCCGCAACCGCCCACCGCCACGACCTTTCCCGCGCCCCAGTCGCGCAGCAAGCCGGGTTCGCCGACGCGCACCCGAACAGGAGAACCGCGCCCGTGACCAACCCCCTTCTCGTTCGCATGACCGAAGCGACCCGCCTCGTCCGGGCCGGCGATCTCACTGCGGCGACCGCGCTGATCCAGCGCGGCCTTCGCGGTGGCGACGCGCCCCGCCCCACCGCGCATCGCACCGACCCGGCGACATGGGACGGCAAAGGCCCCGTGATCGAGGGCAGCGCCGTCCGCCTCGATCCCGCACCGGAGGACGCGGCCGCCACCGCGTCGCCGCGCGGCCCGGCCCCCGTGATCTCGGGCAAGGCCACGCGTCCCGATCCCGCGCCGGAGGGTGAAGCCGCCGCATCGCCGCCGCGCGATCCGTCGCGGCGCCGGCGCCTGCGACGCGGTCTTGGCCAGACGCTGCGCGACCTCGTTGCAGGGCATGCCGCCCCCGCTGCGGCACGCCCCGTCCGGCACCAGACCCCGGTCGAAGCCCCGCCGCAGCCCGCGGGCGCGACCTTCGCGGCCTGCGTGCATCACGGTCCGCACGGGACGCTCGCCTATCGGCTCTATACGCCATCGGGGCGGGCCGACCAGCGCCTGCCGCTTGTGGTCATGCTGCACGGCTGCACGCAGACACCCGAGGACTTCGCCGCGGGCACGCGCATGAACAGCCTCGCCGAGGCGCAGGGCTTTCTCGTCGCCTATCCCGCGCAATCACAGGCAGCGAACCCGAACCGTTGCTGGAACTGGTTCCTCCCCGAGCATCAGGCGCGGGACAGCGGCGAACCCGGGGCGATCGCGGGGATGGTGCGCGACATCCTGCGCGACCACCCGGTCGACCCGCAGCGCGTCTTCGTCGCCGGCCTGTCCGCGGGGGGCGCGACAGCGGCGGTGATGGGCGCGGTCTATCCTGACCTCTTCGCCGCCGTCGGCGTGCACTCAGGCCTCGCCAGCGGTGCCGCGCGCGACATGGTTTCGGCCTTCGCGGCGATGCGCCGGGCACCCGGCAGCGGGCGGGTCGCGCGCCCCGTCCCGACCATCGTCTTTCACGGCGACGCCGACGCGACCGTGCACCGCAGCAACGCCGACGAGATCGTCGCCCAGATCACCGGCGGCGGGGGCGATCTGACCATGACGCAGGCGCAGGGGCAAAGTGCCGGTGGGCGCGCATGGACCCGCGTTTCCCATACCGACCCGACAGGACGGACGCTGTGCGAGGACTGGCGCCTGCATGGCGGAGGTCACGCATGGTCGGGCGGCGATCGGTCCGGATCCTATACCGACCCGGACGGGCCGGATGCTTCGGCGGAAATGCTGCGCTTCTTTCTCGCGGTGGCGAACCGGGCGTGAGCACCGCCGCGGCGCAGCAGAGTTTGCGCCGTTCCGGCCCGCCGGGACCTTCTGATCGACGCGTTGACCGCTGCGCGGAGAGGAGGTCCGGACGGCCGCCGCACGCAGGGCGTGTGCCCGGTTCGAACGGATCGGCACGAGATCGTACCGGATGACACGGAGCAATCCCGCCGCCATGGTGTCGGACCCGTCGCCGCTCGGGTCATGAACGGCACCCCGGACAAGGGAACTGCCTGGCTACTCGGACGCTGTGTCCGGGGCGCGCCGCCTGGACGGCACCCAATCCAATCCATGCGTGGTCCGCAGGTAGTCGGTGAAATAGGCGTGCAGCGGCGCGAAGCCCTCCGCGAGCTTGAGAAACGCCTCTTCGTCGATCACCATGACCCGGCTGTCTTCCAGCGCGCGCACGGTGGCGCCGCGGCGCGTCTCGCCAAAGAGAATCCGCTCGCCGAAATGATCGCCCGGACCGATGATCCGGGTCGTTTCGCTTCCATCTTCGTTCACGCGGCGCACCTCCAGCGCGCCGTCGATGACCGTGTAGACGCCGTCGGCGCGGTTCCCGAGTTCATAGACGCGATCACCCGCGCGGTAGTGGTGATGGCGGATGTCCCGGGGCGTTTCGGCCCGCAGATGCACCACGCTGCGCGCGCTGAGGCCATCGAGTATCCAGTTGATCAGCACCCGCGCCCGCGTGGCCAGCCCCGGCAGGAATGCAAGGTAATACATGCGCCACAGCAGCCAGGCGGCAAAGCCGGTGAATTGCATCCCCCGCACCTCGGCCACGCCCCGCCGCGCCCCGAGCGAGGCGAGCGCACCCTGGGAGGCATAGACGAACGGCGCGAGCGGCTTGCCGTCGATGGATGCGGCGATGTTGTCCGCCACCTGACGCGCCTCGCGCACCGCGAACTGCGCGGTTGGCGGTGCGAAATCCCTGCGGTCGCTGGCGCCCTCCTTCATCGGGATCATGGCGCAATCGCCCAGCGACCAGACATCGTCGCGGCCTTGCACCCGCATGGTCCGGTCCACGGCGATCTTGCCCTTTGCGATGGGCAGGTCGAGCCGCAGGACCACCGGCGACGGCGCATTCCCGATCGTCGCCACGATGGTGCGCGTGTCGATCACGTCGCCCGCTGTCGTGACCAGTTGCGTGCCGGTCGCGGAGGCGACGCCGACCCCGGTCCGGATCTCGATCCCGCGTTTCTCGAGGGTGCGATGGGCATACGCGGCCAGCCTTTCGGGCATCTCGCCAAGGATCCGGCCAGCGAATTCCAGCACCACAACCCTGACTTCGGAGGGATTGATATTTGGGTAAAAACGCAGCGACCGGTCGATGAGTTCCTTCATCTCGCCCACGGTCTCGATCCCCGAAAAGCCGCCGCCGATCACGGTGAAGGTCAGCGCACCGCGCTTCACGTCCGGCAGTTGCGTGATCTCGGCATGTTCGAGCCGTTCGATGACATGCGCCCGCAGGCGGCGCGCATCCTCCAGCGTCTTCATGGTCAGCGCGTGGTCGGTCAGTCCCGGCATGCGGCTGAGATCGATCTCTTGGCCCAACGCGACCACGAGGTGGTCGTAGGGCACCTCGGTCGGGCGGCGCTGCACGCCCTGAAAGACGGTCACGATCTTTCGGTCGAAATCCACGCTTTCGATACGTGCCTTGCGGACGAACACGCCCTTCAGCAATTCCCGCAACGGCGACACGGCGTGCAGGGGCGCAATGGACCCGGCCGCGACTTCGGGCAGGAGTGGCTGAAAGACGAAATAGTTGTCGCGGCTGATCAACTCGACATCGGCCTTCGCGCCAAGCCTGCGCTTCACCTGATTTGCCGCATACATCCCGGCGAAGCCGCCACCCAGCACCAGTATTTTCGTTGCCATGTCCGCGCCCCCCTGCCCGCGACCATACGGCATCGACGGTAAAATGCGACCCCGCAGGCCGGGAAAGATGGGCGCGCGTCGGCAGGTCCCTTCGGCGGGGCCTGATCACGGCGGCACGGCACTTCGCCGCTGAATTGCCACCATCGGGGCGACGTCCGCGCGGAGCGGCAACTGCCATTGGCCCTGCCGTGGCGCGAGGTTGCCGCGGTGCGCAGGACCCGCCACCGCGCATGGTCACACGGTCCAGGCCGCAGACGGTCAACGGACGACACCGCTGTCCGGGCTTTCCCGTCTTGATGCTGCCGCGCGGTTGCCTGCGGGCTCCGTATACGCTTTCCAAGGATCACCGGTCGCGGTAGGCAGGCCGATCCTTGGAGCTTCGGGGCGGGTCATGGCGCAGAATTCAACCATCCACAAGATCGAGCTGTCGGTCTCCGACATGGATCGTCATTACTACGAGACCCACAAGCTGACCGTTGCGAAGCATCCCTCGGAAACGGACGAGCGGCTGATGGTGCGTTTGGTCGCCTTCGCCCTGAACGCCCACGAGCATCTGGAAATGACCAGGGGACTGTCGGCGGATGACGCGCCCGACCTCTGGCAGAAAAGCCTGAGCGGCGAAATCGACGTCTGGGTGGCCCTTGGGCTTCCGAGCGAGAAGGTCCTGCGCCAGTCCTGCAGCAAGGCGGCGCAGGTGATCGTCTACCCCTACGGCGGCAGGGTGGCCGAGGTGTGGTGGGACAAGGTCAGGAACGGCACCACCCGTTTCGACAACCTGAAGATCATCCATCTGCCGGAGACCGACACGGCCGCGTTGGCCGGTCTGGCCCGCCGCACGATGAAGCTTCAGGTCAATGTCCAGGACGGCGACGTCATGGTCAGCGTCGATGACAGCGTCGTCTACGTCACGCCGCAGATATGGAAGGGCGCTGAGTAGTCAGACGCGCGGGATTGGTCCATTGGTTCCGCAGCGGCGACATGGCATGATGACATCAGCCGACATTCCGCCATGGAGAATTGCTGTGGACACGTCCGTCCCGACCGAGGAAGAACTTCTTACCCTGCTGGACTCCGACGAGCGCACGATGAGCGTCGTGATCACCAATCCGTGGCACGACGACAATCCGATGATTTATGTCAGCGAAGAGTTCGAGGCGCAGACCGGATACGCGCCCGAGGAGGCGCTTGGGCGGAACTGCCGTTTCCTGCAGGGGCCCGGAACCGACCCGAAGGCCGTTGAGGCGATCCGGGCGGCGCTCGCCGCGCAGACGACCTTCACGATCGATATCGTCAATTACCGGAAGACCGGGGAGCCGTTCGTGAACCGCCTGCGCATTCGTCCGCTCTTCGATGAAGACGGCAAGCTGCAATACTTCGTCGGGGCGCAGAACCCGGTCTGAAAGTCGCGGCAACGGGCAACGGTTGCAGCGTACCGGACCATCTGTCCGGTGCCGTCGCAAATCTGCGGTCGTGGGTCGTTGGGATGCCCCCCGCCGGGGCGTGCGCCGCCTTTGATGAAACTCTGCGTGACATGGGGCCGTGACAATTGCGCCGCCCGGTTGTCACACCGGAACGCGTTCCGTATAGTGCGGATCGAGAGGAAACCATGCCGCAGAACACGTTGCCAAACACCACGCGTGACGTCCTAAAGGCCGTCGGGCGCCGCTTTCGGACCATTGCATCGCTACTCATCTCCGGGCTTTGGCCCGGCAGGAGTTTTCCCGAGGTCGAAACCCGGCTGGGGGCGCTGCCTGCGCGCCAGCAGGCCGTGATCGTGGGTGGCACGCTCGCCCTTCTCGTCGCGGGCGCGTTCGTTGCGGCACAGGCGGGCGTGGTCGGGCTGCTGGGTTACTTGCTGGTCGTGATCGTCGTCGCGCGGTGATCCACCCGCGAATAACACATCCGTGAAGTGCTTTTCTCCGCCGCAAGTGAACCGGTGTCCGCGCCTTTGCGTAACTCTCCTACAAACCAACAGGAGAGTGTCATGGACTTTGGACTTGGAATTCTTACGTTCGGCACCATTGGCTCGGTGCTGGCCTTTGCCTACTTGAACATCCGTGCAATCGAAAAGCGCCGCACGGCGAACGCCCCCAAAAGCTCCCTCGCCGCCGATGGCGACCGCCGGTCGCGCGCCCTCATCGGCGAGTGATCGATCACATCCCTTGAAAAGCGCCCCCTGCGAGGGGCGCTTTTGCCGTTTGGTGCAGCGGCATGATCCGGGGCGGTATGGCTGCTTCTGCCCGGCGACGCACGACGCAGGGACAGGCAGGGCTGATTGCGTCCCGGCAAGGCCGGATGGTCTGCAGGCCGATCGCCAAGCACGTTCTGCACCGACGAGAGGCCGTGGCCCTGCAAGAAGAGCCTTACCCGTGTTGGGACGATCACGATGCACCGCCCTTGACCACCCCGCACCGCCTTGGTCCCATTGACCCGTACCGCCGGAGTTCTGGCGCGTGGCCACGAACCGTGCCCGGGTTGGTCCGTCGGCAGGTTGTCCGGGGCGCGTCAGACAGGGGCAGTGCGCCAATGGCGTGCAAGTGACCAAGCCCCCCCTTCCCCGGACATGACCGGTGGCTGCGGCGGCATTCGTGGGACATGGTGCAGAGGCGCGCGCTCCGGCGCTCATCCGACCCAAGTCCTGGGCAGAGAGAGGACGGTTCCGATGCCCGATCTGTGTGGAGCCTGTGCCTGTGGCAGCCTCACGTGGCGCAGTGCGGTCTCGCCCTTCCGCTCTGTGCTGTGCCATTGCGCCTCCTGCCGCGCGAGCGTGGCGACGGAAACGGGGACAGGCCCCGTGGGTTACATGGGCTTCGGCAAGGCTTCGGTGTCCTGGACCGGGCAGCGTGTGTTTCGCGTCCCGTCCACCGGCGTGACCCGCGGAGCATGCCCGGCCTGCGGCACCGCACTCAGCTACATGTGCACCCGCTGGCCGGGGGAACTTTATGTCCACGCGGCAACGCTGACGGATGCGTCCCTGTTCCGGCCCGAAGCGCACATCCATTGGGCGGAGCGCCTGCCGGGGACTCACGCCATGGACGATTTGCCGAGATACGATGCGCGCGGCCCTTCCGAACTCCCGGTGCTCCGACCGCAGTTCTGACCACCGCGAATGAAAGCGTGACAACAATCATCAGCAATAAAATGAAGCGACGCAACGCTTTGCCGAGACGGATTCAGAAAAAAGAACACCTGCTGATGTCGAAACGAAGACCGTCTCCGAAGAAGGTTTAGGCCAGTTTGGCCACTTTCCTGGGGTGCGGCAGCGGTAGCGCAACCCGTTTTCGGCAGCCTTGGTCGGCAGCCGTGTTTGGTCCATCCAATACGTTGCGGGTTTTGTTGCCTGCGCGACATGGTCCCGCCACGCTGGGGTCAGTCCGGGCTCCGAGCAGACTTGCGGCGGCGCGGCACTCTTGGGCGGTCAGCCCACGTGGCCAGCGACATGACCGCCTCAACGCCGCCATCTTGAAGCCAGACCACTGCGGCGGAGCTGCGGCAGAACTGTGTCATCGAACCGGTCACTCGTGCGTCAGGCAGCATTTTCAATGCGCGCGCGGTGGCAGCGCGGCCGTTCAATCCGTTTGCTGCGCGCAGTGCGAGGAAACCGTGCCTGCGACGACCCGCGAATACCAGCGCCGGCACCGATCAGGGGGGTGATCGCAACCTTCGGGGCGCCGTCGCGCTGGGTCGCGGAAAAGGTCGCAGGCGGCCTCGATGTCGTTCAACGTGAAGCGGTCGGTGACCATCGCGCCAAGGTCCGCCAGGCCGAAGTCGATCAGCGACATCCGTCGCCGCATCCGATACTGAGCGAACCCACAATCCCCACGGTTCCCGCGTTGTCACCGCGGCCGGTATGCACGCGCGGGTTGGGTCCAGGACAAGCAAAGCGCACACCGTCCCCGCGCCTGCGAGATGCCATCGCGACGCGCCGGAAACATTGACCCCATGGCCAATCAGGGTCATCTGTCGGGGGAAGGCACGCCAATCCCGGACTGCTGCACCATCAGGAAACCCCAATGACACAAGTGAATGCCTGGGCCGTGACCGAGGCCGGCGGCGCGTTGGAACGGTTCGCGTATGACCTCGGGCCCATCGGGCCTGCCGATGTGGACATCGACGTCCAGCATTGCGGCATCTGCCACAGCGACGTCAGCATGATCGACAACGAATGGGGCAT